>JAFYVD010000052.1 GCA_017558425.1 Clostridia bacterium
ATTTCTTCGGCAATTTCTTCCTCGGACATTTTTTCAAGTCCGTCCGGGTGGGTGGAACCCACATAATAGCCTGTACCCATAATCACGTTGATTCCCGTTTCTTCCGAAATCTTTTTCAGCATTTCGGGGTCTCTGCCGATGCCCGGCATTGTGGCGTCAACCATAGTGGTGCCGCCCGCTTTTTTAAACCGCAGAATTTCTTTTTTCTGAGTTTCGTAATCGTCCATTTTAAGATTATCTTTAAGTGCATAGGGGTCGCGGCTGAGCTGACCGAGATGCTCCATTTTAACCTTTTCTTCCGCAGGATTTTCAATGTCACGGAGCGGTCTTTCATCAAAAAATGCGCTCAGGTTTATAAAAATATGTTCGTGAGGCGTAATTATCCCCAAATCTTTTCGGGAAAGTTCGCCTGTAACGCTGTTTACCATATATATCACCTATTTCAATTCGATTTCTTCGTCGCCGTGTTCTCCCATCCATTCAATCGCTTCCACATAGGATTCAAGGTCAAGGTCTGCCATTGTGTTGGTGTGAAGAACAATGCCGTTTGCTTCGCCTTCAAGAATTCTTTCTCTTGCCCAGTCAAGCTGAGGTTTGATAAGTGTGGGGTCAGAGTCTCTTCTATCACCGAAATCATACAGATAAACGCCGATGTGACGCTGTTTACCTTCTGTCATACTTTTGAAAATTTCCCATTTTTCGGGAATGTTGGGAATAAGTGTTTCGCCCCAGGTCCACATTGTTGCACCGTCAAAGGGTTTAAGCGCTTCTCTGTGGAAATCATCTTCTCTTTCTGTGTGACCAAGGTCGCAGGAATAAACCGTCATCCACATTTCCATGGGACGAACTTCGTTATTCTGCAGACGGTCTTTTACCTTCCAGAGATTTTCCATTTCAATGGGATTTCTGCCGTTGTAAACCGCAAAATCGTCAAATACAATTCTTTTTACATTGGGGAAATCAGCCGCTTCGGCAATAATCGGGTCCACCATAGTGGGGTCGGTAGCCGCTTTGCAACACTCCCAGCCAACCTCTCTTAAAGTTGTGAAGGATTTGTTGTACTGACGCATATTAACATCCCAGCCAACAGGCACCATATAGGTGTTTCTTACGCCAAGATACAGACATCCTTCCATTGGTGTCATTCGGGACACTCTTGTGTTTCCCCATTCATCATTGTATCTGCCTTCGGGATGTCCCCAGAGCCAGCATATGTCGCGAAGTTTCATAATAATTCCTCCTTAATTTATCTCACTTTTTTAAATTTTTTCGTCACCGTGTACATTCATCCACTCAATGGCTGCATCGTAAGCCTCAAGGTCAAGGTCTGCCATTGTGTTGGTGTGCAGTACAATGCCTTCACATTCTCCTGCAAGGAGCTTTTCTCTCGCCCAATCAAGCTGCCACTTAACTGCTGTGCCGGTTGCTTCTTTACATTCGCCAAAATTCCAGAGATATACTCCTATCTGGCGTTTTTTGCCCGGAGTAGCTTTTTTGAAAATTTCCCATTTTTCAGGAATAAGCGGAACATGTCTTTCTTCCCACGTCCACATAATTGCCCCATCAAACGGCTCAAGTGCTTTTTTGTGGAATTCGTCCTGTTCGGGAGTGATGCCCAGGTCACGGGTGTACACAACCATCCACATTTCCATCGGACGGACTTCATTGTTTTGCATACGCTCTCTTGCTTTCCAGAGGTTTTCCATTTCATAATCATTTACGGAATGGTATGCAATAAAATCATCAAACACAATTCTTTTCACATTGGGAAAATCTGCCGCTTCTTTAATTATCGGCTCAATAGCCGTCGGGTCGCTGCACGCTTTACAACATTCCCAGGCAACCTCGCGTAGAGTAACAAAAGACTTGTTGTACTGACGCATATTTACCTCCCAGCGGACAGGCACCATATAGGTATTTCTTATCCCAAGATAAAGACACGCCTCCATAGGAGTCATTCTTGACACACGATTGTTGCCGTAATCGTCGTTGTATCTGCCTTCAGGATGCCCCCAAAGCCAGAATTTGTCCCTAAGCTTCATAATTTTCTCTCCAAACCTTGCTTTTTTTATTCGCAAATGATATGATATATGTAATATCTCTATTTTCATATTACCACAATCACAGAAAAATTCAATATAAAATTGAGTACAAAATATGGAGTTTTGAGTATGATAGTTTTTCAGAACACTTCCTTTTGCGAGAATCTTAACAGAATACGGCTCAACCTTTTAAACTGCGGATACGGCGAGGTTGACACCACCTGGAAAGGTGAAATTTTAAACCCCGACTATTCCAGACTTTATTACGTCCTTGACGGAAAGGGGTATATTGTGAGAAACGGTACCGAAAAAACCGAGCTTCTCCCCGGCAAGTGGTACATTCTGCCTTCGGATATGTCTTTTTATTTCGAATGTCCCGAGCATCTTAATCATGTATTTTTTCATTTGAAACTGTGCGACCTGGACGGTATGGATTTGCTTCGTTGTCTGGAAAAACCGGTTTGTCTGTCCGCCGCTTCCGAAGATGCGGGAATTTTTCTGAATTTTATAAAAACCGGAACTCTGTCCGACGGGCTGGAAATTCGCCAGAAAATTCTTTCGCTGATTATGAAAATGATTAAAAAAGAAGGTGCGCGGCTGAAAATTGCCAATTTGTCCAATTGCATGGAAAGGGCAATCCGATATATCAACAAAAATCTTTCAATGAGACTCAGCGTGGAGGAAATTGCTTCGGTAGCATTTGTTTCAAGAAGTGCGCTGACAAAGCATTTTAAAAAAGAGCTTGGAATGTCGGTTCACGAATATATTATGGACAGGATTATGTTTGAAACGGGTCAGCTTTTGACAAAAGGGAATATGTCGGTGCTGACAATCAGCGAAAAATACGGATTTTCCGACCAGTTTTATTTTTCCCGATGTTTTCGCAGCAAGTTCGGCGTTCCGCCAAGAGAATATAAGAAAACCGCAATTGTTTAACTTTTCGCCATTATTCTCATAATCTCTTGACATTCCACATCCGAAATGGTATAATACTTGTACCTAAAAATATTTTAAGGAGGCTTTCAAAGATGAAAGTAAATGCAAAAAAAGTTTTTGCAGCTGTTCTTGCTCTGGGTCTTATCGTTTCAGCAGCAGGTTGCGGCAAACAGAACACAGCTGGTCTTGATGCTGAAGGCAATTACGAAGTTGTTTGGTACAACCAGGAGGCTCCCATGCCCGACCACAACTTAGTATATGAAGAAATCAGCAAGTATACTAAAGAAAAAATCGGCGTAACAGTTAAGTACACACCGTTCATGGGTTCCGAATACGGTGAAAAAATGCAGCTTCTTTTCGCTTCCGGCGAAAAAATTGACATGTGTTTTGCTTCTAACGGTACAAAATTCCAGCAGAACGCTCGTCAGTCTGCTTACCTCGATATGGGTCCCCTTCTTGACAGTGTAGGTAAACAGACAAAAGCTCTGTTCCCCGAATATGCACTCGATTGCTACAAAGTTGGCGGCATCCAGTATGGTATCCCCGTACTTAAAGACTGGGCTTTCCAGCCTATCCTCGCTTCAACTCGTGAAAAGCTCGAAGCTGCAGGTATTTTCGAAGAATTCCAGAACATCGAAAAACTCAGTGATTTCACTCCCCTTGTTGAAAAATGGAGAGCTGTTCCCGGCAACGAAAAACATTATGGTCTTCTTATGAGAGGTAACCACCACCTCATGAAGTTCCTTCCCCAGGAAACAATTGACGGCAGCGTTGTTGCAGGTTTCACATTTGACAACTATGATAAAGTTATCAACGTATTTGAAACACCTGACTTCATGGAACTCTGCAAACTCACAAGAGAATGGTATAACAAAGGTTATCACAAAAACGATGCAGCTACATCCACAAGTGACTCTGACCTTTTCAAAATCAACAACTTCCTCGCTTCTCATGGTGAATGGCTGCCCTACTACGGCGTAGAGAAAGACGATAACGACCCCAAAAAAGCCATCTATGCTCTTAAACTCACAAGCCCCAGAATGGCTACAACACAGGTTACAATGTGTGGTCTTGCAATGCCCCTCACATGTGTTAACCCTGAAAGAACAATGGAATTCATCAACCTCATCTACAATGATGAATATGTAAGAAACACTATCGGTTACGGTATCGAAGGCAAACACTGGGTTGCTGACGGTGAAGATCACTTTGCTCTTCCCGAAGGTGTTGAACAGCTTAAAGATACAGGCTACCTTTCTACAATCGCTGTAACAGGTAACCGTTACATCCTTAAAGTTGCTCCCAACACACCTGCTGACATCTGGGAAAAATATCAGCAGTTCAACGAAGATTCCACAAAATCCGGTGCAATCGGTTTCTCATTTGACCCTCAGCCTGTTGAAGGTCAGATCGCAGCTATCAACAACGTTTACAACGAGTTCTTCAAAGCTCTCATCGTAGGTGCTGTTGATCCTGAAACAGAACTTCCCAAATTCCTCAAAAAACTCGAAGCTGTAGGTTCTAACGATGTTATCGCTGAAGCTCAGAGACAGTATGACGAATGGAAAAAAATTAAATAATTTTTAAAATTATTACATAAAAAACGGAGTCGAGAAATC
>JAFYVD010000053.1 GCA_017558425.1 Clostridia bacterium
GAACCCGAGCCTGAACCCGAACCTGAACCCGAACCGGAGCCTGAACCTGAACCGGAACCTAAACCGGAACCTGAGCCTGAACCAGAACCGGAGCCGGCCTACACCAACCACGAAATTATAAAAGAGGTTGCTTACGCCTACCGCAGACAGGGTGGTCAGATTGAGTACGACCAGTACAACACACGTCGTCACGTGACTCCCTCTCCCGAAGATGCAACCGCTCAGCACAGGATTTATCTTGACTGCAGCAGCTATGTCAACGCCTGCTATTTTGAAGCTTTCGGCGAAGGTATTATAGTTGGTTCTGTAAGTCCGTCCACATCAAGTATGGACACTTATGCAAAGGACAATCAAACTGCCGCCGATGTGTTCGGCTATTGGCAACAGACCGATTATGACACAGACGAAGAAAGACAGGCAATTACCGAGTATATTTCTTCAAATCTTCAGATTGGTGACATATTAAACTACCGTCACGGCACATCTTCCAAAACAAGCGGTCATGTTTACATTTATGTCGGAAACAATACTTTCCTCCACCGTCCCGGTGCAGGTTCTTATGTGGTAAACACAGATAATCCCGCACTTTCCTATGACGAAAGTTCATCCGAGACTACAGGCGGAATTTCCACAATTACTTTTGATACGATATTTACAAACACCACCCATAACAGATACATATTTAAAGCAACTAAATCGGATACCGTTAAGAGTTTCTCCATTCTAAGACCTCTTGCAAGAAATCTCTCTCCAACTCAAGAATCTCTTAACAGAATGACCATTGCAGGTCTTGAAATGGAAAAGATTTCTTCCGTTTACGAAAACACTTCGGTATGCCCCGGCGACATAATCACATATACAATCACTATGTATAACAATATTTCTTCTAAAATCGAAAATGTTTGGTTCACAGATACGCTTCCCGCAGAAGTTGAATTTGTGTCGGGCAGTGACGGGGTTAGTGCTGATGGTCAGATAGTCTCCTGGACAGGAAGTGTTGGCGGAAGCAAAACAATTACTTTGACTTACGATGTAAGAGTGACTTCCACCACTCCCGGTGCGCTTGTTTTAAGCAACGCCACCTATGTTAACGGAGTTAAACTCGGTAACATCACTCACTCGGTTTCAACCTATTCGGATATAAACCGTATGATGCTTACAAACAAAGTGTCAGAATATATCGCAAACCAAGCCGCTTTTGACTCAAACCTCGACATGGCGGTTAATCTTTACAAAGATGCTCTTGGAATCACTCTTGCCGAATATGATTCTCCTGAAGCTCTGCTTGATGATGTTATTGACAGCACAAACTATACCTGCCGAACAGATACCGAACTTTCAAAAATGCTAGTTCCTCACCTTTTCGGCGGTATGGATATCCGTAGCGGTCATTGGCGACTCATCGACGATGAACGAACAAGAATTGTTTCGGAGGGCGAACTTGCAGTCGGAGATATTATCGTTGCCGAATGGAGCGGCGGAAACATAGTTTATGTTTATGCAGGAGATTCCAAGCTGCTCAGTTTTGAAAATGGAAAAGCAAAAGGATTGACAATCGGCAAAAATATTTATGGCGAAGGTGCAGATAACATTCTTATTTCCCTTTATGCGTATGACAGATTCGCAGTACTGCGTCCTTCAATGATCGATGTTTCTCCGACAGTATCCATTGAATCAATTGCCGTTACAACACCTCCGACAAAACTCAGCTATAAAAACGGCGAAGTGTTTGACCCGACAGGAATGGTGGTAACTGCAACACTGAACAACGGAACCACAATTGAACTCACAGATTATACTGTTTCTCCCGAATCACTTGTTTTCCCTGCAAATACAGTAACAATTTCTTTCGGTGACTATACCGCAACAGTTAAAGTATCAGTTGAAAGCAATCTGACAAAAATGAGCGTTGCTGAAGCATCAGCTCAGGAGGCAGGAACTTTTGTTGAGGTGGAAGGATATTATGTGGGTGTAACTTGCGAAGGCCCAAGCAGTCCAAACGAAATGCTGATTAAAGATATTTCCTCCGACGCATTCATATCCGTTCGCAATGTCCCCTACGGAACTTTCCCAAACTATGGTTATAAAAAAGGCGACAAAGTTAAATTTATAGCTACAGTAGTAAATTCAACATCCTCATACACAAGTGGCAAAAAATATCTTGATTTTTCAACTGCCAACGGCGAAATTGAATCAACTATTGTTTCAAGAGGAAACAAGATTACTTATTCTCTTGAGGATGCTGTTACAATCACCTCTCAAAGTGAAGCAAAAACTAAATTTACCGATGGCACTATAGAACATTATGCCCTCGTTAAGTTCACCGGCACAACATATGTTAACTACTATTCAGCCAGCAAAATGTATCGTTTCCATATGAATCCCTCAGCAACGGCAACAAGTTCCATCAGACTCAGCGGAACAAGAACTCTTGCATTCAACAGTCAGATAATGGAAGCAAACCTTGGCACAAGCTGGAAGAAGTTGTTTGGTATCAGCAACGACACTACTTGGCCCGGTGCACAAACCGAAAAAACATTTTATGCTTTGTTCACAGGTGGCAGCTCCTACTATTACAGTCACGTCATTCTTGATGAAAACTGGGTAATAGACGATCACGAAATCCTTTCAACATCGGATAACGGAAAAACAGCAAGCATAAACCTCTCTGCAGCGGGAACCTATAGCGTAGTTTTCGCCGACTATGACGGAGGCAAGCTGATGAATTATGACATCGAGGAAGTAACGGTAACCGAACCGAGCAGAGTGAATGTCACAACAGATAAAAACATCACTTTGAGCGCAAATGACAAAATAATGTTGTGGGACAATTTCACCGATATCAATCCTATCTGCGATTCATATATTTTAAAATAAAAAAATCCCCGAACGAAAATTCGTTCGGGGATTTTTATTATTAGAGTCCTAATGTTTTAAGATAAGCTCTTGATTTTGCCGCAATTTCAAGGCTGTCGCCGTCGTACCAGCTGTCCTGTTCAACAACAACAATTTCTGTTCCGGCTTTTTCTGCAGCTGCAAGAATTTCACCAAAATTCTGAATACCGCTGCCGAGAGCTCTGAATTCAAAACCATTTTCTTCTTTTGAATCCTTTTTAATTTCCTTGCCTTCGCTGTCAATCAGCGCATACACAGGTCCACCGCCAAGGTTTTTGCACGCAAAATCTTTAAGGTGAAGAACGTCCAGTCTGCCCGCATATTTTGCTATGTATTCCGACGGATTATAGCCTGCATAGTGAACCCAACAAGTATCAATCTGCGGCTGAATTTCAGGAACCGCTTCCATCAACCAGTCGTTCAAGAATTTGTCTTCAAATTTCACAAACTCAAAATCGTGGTTATGGTAAAGCATTTGAATTCCGTTATCTTTCAGGAGCTTTGCAACCTTTTTGAAATCTTCCACAGTTTTGTCAAACACTTCTGTGCCCTTGTGTTTGTCTTTACCCATCCAGGGAACGGCACAATATTTGGCACCGATTGTTTTGAGATATTCCACATTTTTTTCGGGTTCGTCGAGGAACACTTCATATCCCTGATGAACCGAAACACAGGTAAGTCCGTGTTTGTCAAGAAGTGCTTTCACTTCCTGAGCCGATTTATCAAAATATCCGGCAAATTCAACATAGTCATAACCCGCTTTTTTAACAGCCTCAAGGGCTTTATCCATATCTTCAGCCATTTTATCTCTTATGGAATAAAGCTGAAGAGCAACTTTAAAATTTTTCATATTCTTTTCTCCTTAAATTTCAGGGATGTCAATTTCGATTTCTTTACCGATTTTCGCTGATTTGATGATGCCGTCAATAATAGCCTGGTTGTAAAGAATTTCGCTTGTGGGAACGGGAGCCGCTCCTCCTTCTTTTACTGCGTCAAGGAAGCTGCGGACTTTTTTGTAGAAGTTGCCTTTGCTCTTGTCAATAATCATAGGAACTTTTGTTTCCACTCTGGAGCCTGCAACGTCACTGTAAATTGTCATATCGCCGCCAACACTGCCGTTCCAGCATTCTGTGGAAGGAATTCTGAGCGAACCTTTTTTACCCATAATAATGGTGTCTCCGGGAGTGTCAAGATGCATTGCCCAGGCAATTCTGAAGTCAAGGATAATTCCGCCTTCAAGTCTTACAAAACCTGCCGCAAAGTCTTCAACATCGAAAATTTCAGCATATTCAGCGGGTTTGCCATCCATTTTAAAATATTCGGGATTTTTACCGAAGAAGTTTGATGTGTAACCCGAAACTGTCAGCGGTTTGGGATAGCCGATTGCATTAAGAACCATGTCAAGTGAATAGCAACCGATATCGCCCATCGCACCGATTACGCCTGTATCTTTCTGAATAAATGTTGTACCAAAGGGTGTAGGAATACCGCAACGTCTGCCTCCACCTGTCTGGATATAGTAAATTTCGCCAAGAACGCCGCTCTGAACAATTTCTTTAACTTTGAGCATATTGGGGTCCATTCTGGGCTGGAATCCGATGGAAATAATTTTTCCGCTCTTTTTCTCAGCGCGCATAATTTCAACCGCTTCTTCGGTTGTAACGCACATGGGTTTTTCAAGCAGAACATTTATACCTGCATTAAGACAGTCGATTGCACATTCCGCATGGGTTGCATTGTATGTACAGATGCTCACTGCGTCAAGGTCTTTTTCAGCCGCAATAAGCTCTTTGTGGCTGTTATAGCATCTTACACCGGAAATCTCGTTTTTAGCGAAGAACTCTTCTGCTTTTCCAGGAACAAGGTCTGCACCGCAAACCACTTCAACATCGGGCATTTCTTTGTACTGTTGAATGTGTGCACCTGCAATCCAGCCTGTACCGATAATACCAACTTTAAGTTTTTTGGATGTGTCAATCGTTTCAACTGACTGATTTGTTTTAAACTGATTTAAAATATCTGTAGCATTTGCCATTTTTTATTCTCCTCCCTATTGATTCAGGATCATTTTTATGCTATACTTTGATTATAATGATAATATTTTTACTTTTCAAATGAAATTTTGACCTATTTTAAAAATATTTTGACATTTTGGAGATTTTCGCCATGATAAACGAACTTGTAAAATCCGACCTCATCACCATTCCCGCCAGGATTTCCCCTGCCAGGATTTCTTCACATTTTTCCTATTTTAACAAGGGAGTTGTATCCACCCAACATTTTCACAACGAAGTGGAACTGCTTGTTGTCAACAGCGGTGTTTTTCGTTGCACTTCAAACGATGTGGAATATGTTGCAACGGAAGGTGACATTTATTTCATAAACAGCCGTGTACCTCACGCAACCGACTCGCTGACAGCCGGAAGTTCCACCTCACTTATTCAGTTTTCGCCCGAGCTGTTTTCCGATTTCCCTGCGTCGGACGCCCGCTATCTTTCAAGGTTTATCAACATATCAAAAGAGCCTGTCCACATTTTCAAAAAAGGCGAAGCCGATACCATCGAGCTTTCCGGTTATTTAAATTCAATTTTCAGTGAATATTCAAACCGCAAAAATTCTTTTGAGCTATATATAAAATCGCATCTTTGCGCCGTCACCGCTTTTTTATCGCGGAACGAGATTCTGACGGACTCATCTGTTTTCTTTAACAGCAAAAACATCGGGAAAATTCTGCCTGCCCTGAAATATATCGACGAAAACTGCACCCAACCTCTAACCCTCGAAGAAGTAAGTGCCACCATCAACCTTGACCAATCTTATTTTTGCCGACTTTTCAAAAAGACGACAAATTCAACTTTCACCGAATATTTAAACTTTGTACGCATTTGCAAATCGGAGAAAATGCTCACTTCAAGCGACGAAGGCGTGGCAGATATCGCATACCGGCTGGGTTTTTCCTCCGTTTCCTATTTCAACAAAATTTTCCGCAAATACAAAAACTGCACTCCGACACAATATCGGAAAAGCAAGTATCTGAATCAGTAAATCAAGAAAGCTTACGGAGGTTATTATGCTAAATTTAAATATTGCCTCAATCTATGTTTCTCAGGAAAAAGGCAACAACTCCTTCTGTGGTACAAAAGAAAACCCATTCAAAAGCATAGAAGCGGCACTTGAAAAAGTTGCTCTGCTCAGGAAAAATGGTGCAAATCAGCCGCTTGATATAGTTATAACCGACCATTTTTACCGAATGGAAAAGCCTATATACATAAACAATAATATAAATCTTGTTACTATAAAAGGTGCTGACAACACTGTTATAAGCGGCGGAATTAAAATCACCGAATTTAAAAATGACATCTTCAACGGCAAAAACTGTTTCAGTGCATATATCCCCCAAATCAAAGAGGGTCTTTGGTTTACCGACCTGTTTGTTGACGGTGAAAAGGCTGACCTCACAGCCATACCCAAAGATGGATATTTTCTGGCGGAAAAAGTTGAAAACCCCTGCACCGACCTTTTCTCCGAATCGGGCTGGATTATCTTAAAACCCGAAACCAGAGCAGACTTCGCCAAAATTTCAAATTTTGGCGATTGCCTTATAAGTTACTGTCACTACTGGGTTGACGAACACTCGCCCATCGAAAGTTACGACCCCGAATCGGGCAAACTTACAATGAAATATCTCTCCCGTTTTGATTGCGGCGGCGGTACGAAATATCAGCTTGAAAATGTTGCCGAAGCTTTTGAAAATCAAAACGAATGGTACCTCTGCCGTGATAATGCGACCTTATACTATATTCCCCGAAACGGCAATCAGACCCCCGAAAACATTGAAGCTTTCGCACCGATTGCGGACAAACTTTTTATAGTTTCGGGCGACAAAGATAAAAAAGCTGACGGCATCTCATTTGCAAACCTCACTTTTTCTTATACAAAAGGCGACTATTCAAGTCGCACCACTCACGACAACGCCCCTCTTCCCGACAATCATCCCGGCTATGGTTCGGACATTCAGTCGGTATGCAGTGCTCACGGCGCCGTTGAATTTAATTATTCTCATGCTTGCTTTGTCGAAAACTGCGCTTTCACCTGCCTTGGACTGCACGCCGTAACCATTAACGACGGCTGCGACAACATCCGAATTTACGGCAATAATTTTAACAACCTCGGCGGTGGTGCCGTTAAAATTACAGGTGGCAAATTCGGTTGCGACAAAAGCATCGAAACTCACAGCAACTTAATTTCTCAGAACCGAATTTCAAATTGCGGCAGACGTTATTCTGCCTCATGTGGCATCCTTGTCACACATTCTTATGGCAATACCATTTCCCACAATGATATCGGCCACGTTTACTATACCGGCATTTCTGTGGGTTGGGAATGGGGATATCAGGACAACATTTCTCACCATAACATTATCGAAAAAAACCATGTTCACCACATCGGTTTCGGCAAACTTTCGGACATGGGAGGCATATATGTGCTTGGCGTTCAGCCGGGAACTGTGATACGGAACAACATTGTTCACGACATATCGAGCGTAGGCTATGGCGCAAACGGAATTTACACCGACGAAGGCAGTTCCTTCATTCTTATCGAAAACAACATTGTTTACAACATCAAATCTGCCGCTCACGAACAGCATTACGGCAAAATGAATACCGTCCGAAACAATATTTTCACAAAAGCAGGCACACAAATGTATCTTTCCAGACCTGAAGAACACACAGGAGCTGTTTCGGAACACAATATTTTTGTAACAGCCGGAAAGCCTGCATTCTGCATAGGCTACAAGCCTGAAGATGGTTGTGAAAACACTTTTATGATTCGAGGCAATGGCAACCTGTTTTTCGATACCTGCGGCAATCTCACCCTTATTGAGATAAAAGGAAAGGGCTATTCGTTGAGCGAAGCTCAGCAAACACTCGGTATGGAACCCGGTTCAATCCTCGCCGACCCTAAATTTAACGACTATGAAAATAACGACTTTTCGTTATCGGATAACTCTCCCGCATATGCTCTGGGATTCAAAAAAATTGACACATCCGACGTAGGTGTGACTATATAAAATAAAACGCCGGTGTAACGGCACCTTCACTTAGGGATAATTTGCCTAAAAATCACTATTTTGGCACATAGCATTGTCGAAACCGCTTGAAATCCGTCAGGATTTCTTCGCGATTTTTCCTCACTCTGTATCCAAAATAAAGATTTTTATGGTGCAAAGCAGTTTCCGGACGCAGATTTTTAGATTAAGAAAAAGATTAAAAGCTTGGTAATACTAGCGTATTACCAAGCTTTTTGATGCATTATTAACTAAAAAGATGGTTTGGAAACCAAAATCTCCCTAAGTGAAGGCGCCGAATGCACCGGCTTTTTATTTACAAAATATCTTCTTTTGGTTCAACTTGGTTGTCCAGGCACTCGGGGTTTGAAAGAATCTTTTTAAAGCTCTTTAAAACCTGTGCAAAATAGTATCCGTCGCAAATGCGTTCGTCCACCGAGAAAGAATAGTCCATATATCTTTTTTCCACCACACTGCCTTCCGGCTGAGCCTCGTTCACTTTGTATTTTTTACCAAACGCACAGAACACCGGCACATTGCCGAAATCATAAAGATGGTGGTGAATAACGGGAATTCCCAGCGACGCCATAGAGGTGAAGAACATTGAGCCGTGGAATGGGCTGACATCTTCAAGCGCTGTGGGAAGCAGTCCGAAATAATCAAGAAGTTTGATAAACCAAACTGTAAATTTGAGCACCACACCCGGAATCATCGAAAAGGCTTTTGCCACTAAGTCAAAAGTGCTTTCTGTCGATTCACCTTTATTTTCGCTGATAATTTCAGCCACTTTGGCATACACTTCTTCCGCCGTTATACCGGGAACAAATTTCATTTTCACTGTTGTATCGGGAGACTCTATTGACATTTCTTTTTTCACGGCAAGCGAAATTTCACAGTTGTATCTGGAATAAACTTTTTGACCCGAAAGGAATCTGTTCACTCTCGGATATTCGGCAACAACCCTTAAATATGCCGCGATAAACACGTGCATAAATCCAAAGCCTTTCAGCCCTTCTTTTCGCTTTTTCGCAATATATTCTTCCACTTTTGAAAGCTCCAAGCTGTCTCGGATAAGGTTTTGTGCACCAATTCTGTCCGGCATAAAATACGCCGTCAGCTGAGACATTGGGTCCATGGTGCGGATTCGTCTGCCTTTTGCTCTGTCGTTCCATTTTATGGTGAAGCCACCATAATCTCTTCTCATTCCAAGTGCCGCAAAATACAGCGTGGCAACTCCTGCAAAGAAAATAAATGTTTTAATAGCCATTTGCCCGTCTGCAAGATATTCACCCACCAGACCGCACAAATGGAAAATCACGCTGATTCCAAGTGCATAAACAAGCAAAACTCCTGATTTTATAACATTCATCATCATAAGAATATAAATCAGTCCGCATATCACTATTGCGCTTCCAGGCAAAATCCCGCCCGACAAAAGCATAAGAGACAAACTGCCCGCAACAACGGGCAAAGTTGTAACCGAAAATTTCCTTTTGCCCAAAAACAGAACCGCCAACGCAAAAATCAAAGCCGAAACGGGCACCCCCGCCGCTCCTGTCATTTTGACAATTCCGTTACTGCCCAACGAATAAAGCATTGTAAAATACTGCACTCCGGCAACCATCGCAAGCAGTGCACAAACAAGCGATGCCCACAGAGAAAAACTTTTCTTGGTAATATAATAGGATGACATATTACATTCCTCCGCTTATCAGGAATTTTCAATTATAAACTCAACTATCGGCGTCGGATCTTCAAGTCCGTGCGGATGATGTCCGCAACCTTCTTTACCGATAGCAAGAATTTTTCCGCCATTTTCTTTATAATATTTTTCAAGAATTTCACCGTTTTCGCTGTACGGCACCACGGTATCGCTGTCCCCATACACCATCAGAACGGGCAGATTATTTTCAAGTAAACCTGCTATATTGTCAATAGGATGGTCGCGGAAAGTAAGCAGACTGTCCGTTTTCAGTCCATATTCGTCCATAAACGTGCCGATACTGCCGTAAATGGGTTGACCTATACCCATGCCCATCGGGCAGCTGAGGAAATTCATCACCGGTGCATCAAGATAAAGCATTGACACAATTTCCGGATAATACTGCGCAAGCCTCAGTGCATGGAGACCGCCGCAACTCATACCAACAGGAACACATTTTTCCGAAAGCCCGTATTCTTTTTGCAGAAACTTTGCAAATTCATATTTTGCGTCCTGGTCCGCTTTTCCTCCCCAACCGTTGTTGTTGGACAGATAAGCAAGGTGAAAGCCTTTTTCCACAAGAGCAAGTTCCCCATTCGGGAATGCATCGAAATACTCTGTTTTCAGTAGCCATTTGTTCGTTTTAACATCCTCGGGCGGAAACACCAAAATGGCTTCTCTGCCCAAAAAATCAAAATCTATCCTCTTAAATCCGTTATATGTTGTTTCAATCATAATATCAGTCCTTAAAATTAATCACAATTATTATACAACAAATTTCGACAAAAATCAAGGGGCTATGCTTCGCGTCATAGCCCCTTTGTCCATTATCTGTCTTATTTTATTGGTTTAATGCTGAATTCATATTCCATTATTTCCTCGTTAATAGAATATTTTTCGATAAGTTTTGCACCGCAACTGTTGGAACCGATACCTGCGTTACGGTAATCGATGCGGACAATGGTTTTGCCCGAGGGAACAAGCTCGTCATAATGCATTTTGTTTGTCAGTTCCTCTTTCGTAAACTGCGAAACATTAAACTCAAACACGCCGTCTGTTTCAAACAAAAGTCCGCCCACCTGAAGCTCTTTCGCAGCGGTATGGTTGCCGTGTTCCTGCGGTTTAATATAATTCACATACTGCTCTTTAACAGTGGAATTATATCTGCCCACTTTAACGTGGCGGCACATATCGCAGTAGTTTTCTTCAGGACCCTTACCATAATAGCTGATATTCTCATTTTCTTCGGGCATCATAAATTCAAATCCGAATCGGGGCAGATTTTCATCACGTTCGTTTTTCTTTCCGCAAACGGAAATTTTCACACTTCCGTCTTTGCCGAACTTATAAATCAAGCTGTATTTCACGGGCGGAAGCTTGGAAATTGTACCAAGTGCACCTTCTGTACGGATTTCAATTTCTTCGTCTTCTGTGATTTCGCAGGAATAAAGTTTGGGCATAAGTGCATTCATATTCCAGCCCATTGCGGGATATCCCATATAAAGTCCCCATACATATTTGATTTTCCTGTCGTTGTCAGTGGGCGCACGCCACAGGCTTAGCTGCGCCTGTTCGGACAGCATTTTTTTGCCGTAAGCTTCAATTCCGCTGATAAAGCCTCTTGAAGTATCAAATATATACTTAACATCTCCGCAGGTAATATATGCAAAAACGCCCTCTTTTTTCAGAGTGGGAACAGAAATTTCACAACATTTCTTTTCCTCTTTTTCAGCATCAATTTCAAACTGGAACAATGCCGTTTCATATCCTGCTTTTGCCCACACCGTATCCTCTTTGAGTTTCGCTGAGAAATTGATGTGTGCCCCAAGTCGGCAGGTTTTGGGAAGCTGTGCATCAATGGTTATATTCACGCTTTGGTGAGGTTTGATGCCCGCTGTGTCCACCTCACCTGTCGAAAGAATTTCGCCGTCCTTTTCAACTTCCCAAACAAGTCTGTAAACCGAAAGGTCGGTGAAATCGAATCTGTTTGTAATTTCAAACTCTTTTTCTCCTGTTTTTGTTATATTTACATAACGGTACGCCTGTTTTGCTTCAAGCGAACCCGCTTTGAAGCTTCTGTCAGGGAAAACAAGACCGTCCACGCAGAAGTTACCGTCGTGAGTTATCTCACCGAAATCTCCGCCATAGCGGTAGTTCCCCTCTTTATCAGGTGCCACATGGTCAGCCCATTCCCAGATGCACCCGCCGATAAGTCTGGGGCATTTGTAAATCTCCTGCCAATAATCTTCCACGTCTCCGGGACCGTTGCCCATAGCGTGGGAATATTCCGTCATAAAGAAAGGCCTTTTATCCCCTTCAAACTCGCCGTTTTCAACCATTGCATCAACAGGGTAGTACATACACGCTCTGATATCAATTTCTGGCGGATTTTTGGGGATTTTAGTTCCTTCAAAAAACTCACCGCAATGCTGTGCATTTTCATAATGCACAGGTCGGGACGAATCACGTTTTTTGGTCCACAAAGCCATTTCCTTGTGATTTTCGCCATATCCGCTTTCGTTACCGAGCGACCAGCATACAACCGACGGGAAATTTTTGTCCCTTTCCACCATTCTCATCTGTCTGTCAACAAATTCATTTTTAAAATCGGGACTCGAACAGGGCCAGATTGTGTCCGCAGTATCGTAACCGCACCAATCAACATTTCTGTTGGTGAATCCGTGAGTTTCAATGTCACATTCGTCCATCACATAAAATCCCAGTTCGTCGCACATTTCAAGCATCTGCGGAGTTGGCGGATAGTGTGATGTTCTGATTGTATTTATGTTAAGCTGTTTCATTTTCAGAAGTTCCATACGGATAAAATCGTCAGGAACGAAATAACCCGAAACGGGATGGCTGTCGTGGCGGTTTATGCCTTTGAGTTTCACGCTGACGCCGTTAACGAGAAATTCGCCATTTTCCGAAATTGCAATGTCTCTGAACCCAACTTTAATCGGGATAAATTCATCACCGCTTTTAATTACTGCTGTATAAAGATACGGAGTTTCTGCCGACCACATTTTCGGGTTTTCGGGCAGGTCAATCTTTTCGCCGTTATCATAAAGTTCAAACGGATGAGAACAGGTGATGTTTTTTCTGTCCGCTTTAATCTCAATATCTTTTATATGGTCTTTACATCTTGAAAGAAGATAAACATCTCGGAAAATCCCGTTTTGTCTGAAAAAGTCCTGGTCTTCGAGATAACTTCCCACACACCATTTATAAACCTTTACAGTAAGAGTGTTTGTTCCCTCTTTCACAAATGGTGTCAGGTCAAATTCCGACATAAGATGGCTGCCCTGACTCATGCCCACAAATTCGCCATTCACATAAAGCATCAGGCAAGAGCTTACGCCGTCAAAAACTATGTAAGTTTCACGTTCCGCCCAATCGGAAGATATTTCAAATTCTCTCTCGTAAATGCCTACGGGGTTATCGTCGGGCACATAGGGAGGGTCTATAGGGTAAGGATAATTCACATTGAGATAAACCTGAGGTTCAAACCCCTGAGCCTGCCATGTGCCGGGCACTTTTATGCTGTCCCAATCAAATTTTTCGGGAATTTCTTCCTCTCTTGGAAACAGTTTAAATTTCCATTCGCCGTTCAAATAGCAGACAAACTTTGATTTTGTTTTGTCTCCTTCAAGCGCCTTTTCCAACGTGTCGTAAGGAAAATACCACGCCCTCTGAGGTTCTCTGCCAATTGATGTTTTGTTAAAATCTTCGTAAATTCTCATTTTATCTTCCTCCAAAAAGTCTCGCAACATTTTCGGCTGCCCTTTCAAGATTTTCAGCCGCATTTTTCATTACATCGTCAAGGTCTGTTACCTTCGTAACCGCCGCAAACGCCGCCGTTATTCCGCAGTCATAAAGCTCATGGACATCGCCGACAAGTGCACCGCTGATGAGTACGCAGGGCACTCCGCATTTTTTGGCTATACCGCCAACTCCTGCCGGAAGCTTCCCGAAAGCGGTCTGTCGGTCGGTGGCACCTTCACCCGTTATAACAAGGTCAGCACCTTTAATTTTTTCTTCAAGTTTCACCGCTTCTGAAATAATGTCAAAACCTTTTTCAAGCACGCCTCCGCAGAAAGCCACAAGCCCTGCGCCAAGTCCGCCTGCCGCTCCGCCGCCCGGGATTGAAGTTAGGTCTGTTCCACAGACTTTTTTCGCTTTCTTCGCCATATTCAAAAGCCCTGCATCAAGCTGTTTCACCATTTCGGGAGTTGCACCCTTTTGCGGTCCGAAAACCGCAGACGCACCATTTTCACCGCACAGCGGATTTGTAACATCGCACGCCACCTTTATTTCAACATTTTTTACTTTCTGGTTAATCCCCGACAAATCAATTTCAGCTATTTTTTCAAGATTTTCTCCGCAAGGAATAAGTTCTTTTCCGTCTTTATCAATAAACTTTACTCCGAGAGCTGCCGCCATACCCATACCACCATCATTTGTGGCACTTCCGCCAATACCGATTATAATTTTCCTTACACCTTTTGATAGTGCATCCGCAATCATCTGTCCCGTTCCGTAGGTAGATGCTTTCAGCGGATTCAGTTTTTCCCTCGGCACAAGTGTAATTCCCGAAGCAACCGCCATTTCCATAACGGCAAGGTCTCCTGCGATATAATATGTAGCCGAAGTGGGCTCGCCAAGAGGTCCTTTAACAATTAAATTTACCTCCGAGCCTGCAAGAACGCCTGCCACAACTTCTGCCGTACCTTCCCCACCGTCTGCCATCGGAAGTAAAACCGTTTCGCAATCAAGCGCGGATTTAACCCCTTTTTTTATGCTTTCTGCAGCATGCTGAGCTGAAAGGCTCCCCTTAAACGAATCAGGCGCTATAACTATCTTCATCATAAATTTTCTCCTTTTTCATAGCCCGTTTTGGCGTTATCCCATAAGCCTGCCTGTATTTTTTTATAAAATACGACGTACTTGCAAACCCCGTCGCATCGCTGACTTCGGTGATACTCATACTGTGTTCCTCCAGCATCTGTCTTGCCCTCTCAAGTCTGTAGGAACACAGATAGTTGCTGAATGTGGTGCCAAAACATTTTTTGAATTTTCTGCAAAAGCTACTTTGGTCAATATAGAAATATTCTGCGCAATCTCCCGAAGTAATCTGGTCGGAAAACTTGCCTTTAATATACTTGAAAATGGCAAGTGCAAATTTCCCGTCCGACGAATCTGCAACCTCCTCCAGCAGATTGGTGGAAATAATCTCACCGAAAATTCTATAAAGCTCGCCGATTGCCGAATAGCTACGCCCCTTTTTTTCTCCACCGAAAAGTGCGGCAATATTTTTCACACTTTCGGCTATCACAGAGTTTCTGATAATAGGCGGAAGCTTTTTACTTCCTTCCGCAACCGCAGTTGCTTCCTCACGGTCACCCAGTAGCTTTCCGTCAAAGCAAATGCAGTAATATGCAAATTTCCCTTTCATAACACAAATTCTGTGCGAAACCATCGGCGATACAAACACCGAATCTCCGCTTTTTGCAACATATTTTTTGCCGTCAATAAAAATTTCTGCCTGCCCCTCCGTTATATGAATAATCTCAATTTCCTCATGGAAATGAAGCAGGGTAATTTGCGAATTTTCTTCAAAAACCGTTGCGGGCGAAATTGCATAATATGCCAACGGAATTTCTTTGTATCTCACCTTGAATTTATTGTTCAGCATTTTTCGTCACCGTCAATAGAGTTATATTTTTTATCAATACAGATATAGATTTTTTATACAATGTATATTATAATATAAATAAATTACATAGTCAATAAGGAGTTGTATAAAATGAAATCACCCATAGTACCTATGGACAGACGCTGGAAAATCATTTGTCCTTCATACACAGGCACATTTAAAAAAGCTGCCGCAATTGTCAATGAGGTTATAAGTGCGGACGTGCACTATATCCCCGAAGTTGTTACCGCCGCAGAAGACAAAAACTGCAATCTGGTGGTAATCGGTGCACCCGATAACGAGCTTGTTTTCTCTCTGTTGGGTGAAAAACCTGCAGAAGACGGCTATATCGTAAAAGTATTCGACAACCCGTTTGCAGAAGGCAGAAAGGTTGCCGTTATCACAGGCTATGGTCCTGCTGAAATTCTCTATGCGGCGGCTGATTTTGCAGATGATTACAAAGCACTTGCAAGAAGAAGTGATCGTTGCCCTATGTTCCAGGCGTTCAACCACCCTTCTTATCACAACACTCACCCCGACTATTACATAAACACCGTTCCTTTCGTAAAAAGACGCGGTATCTGGACTTGGGGACATTCCATTTACGATTACAAAAAATTCTTTGACAATATGGCAAGAATCAAACTGAACAGAGTTACAATCTGGAACGATTTTGTGCCTCTTAATATGGAAGATGTTATTGATTACGCTCATTCTCTTGGAATTTCCGTTGTACTCGGTTTCTCCTGGGGTTGGCGTACCGAAATTGACATTTCGGATATGAACAACCTGCCTGCATGGTCCGATTCTGTTGTTAAAAACTATCAGGAAAACTATGCACATCTTAACCACGACGGAATTTATTTCCAGACATTTACAGAAACTACAAAAAGCAACTTAAACGGCAAAAGCATTGCCGAAACTGCAGTTGAATGGACCAACTCCATAGGCAGCCGACTGCTCGAGCTTTATCCCAACCTTGAAATTCAGTTTGGTCTGCACGCAACATCTGTTCGCGATTCTCTCGACGCCATCGCTAAAGTTGACCCGAGAATCAGCATAATCTGGGAAGACTGCGGTGCTTTCCCCTGGCATTATGTTGCAAGCGAAACGGGCGATTTTGCCGAAACTGAAGAATTCACCAAAAAAATTGCTAACCTTCGCGGCGGCAAAGCTGTCGGTGGTGTATTCAAAGGTCAGGTTTGTCTTGACTGGACAGATTTTGAGCATCAGACAGGCCCCTTCATTATGGGTGAAAACCCCGAACGTGCCGATGTCCGCAGAGATCTGGGCAGAAAAATTGTTAAACAGAATCAGAGCTGGTGGTTTGAAAATGCAGATTGTGTTGCAAAAATCGTTCAGATTATGGGTGCGGACAGCGACCTTTCCGACCTGTTCGAAGACGGACTTTTAGAAGAACATATCTGGTTCACCGCCGCACTCTATGCTGAGATTTTGTGGACGGGCGGAAAAGATACCACTCGCTCCATTCAAAAGGTTTCGGAACGCGGAAATGTAGTTTTTGCATAATAAAGGAGTGAAAAAGATGAACTTTAATGAAATGAAAAATTTCTATCACGACCATCTTATGGACGTGATGGATTTCTGGATGAAAAGTGACCTTGTAGACAAAAAATACGGCGGTTGCATCACTTGTATCGACCGCGAAGGCAGAAGTTATAACAACGAAAAATCGGGTTGGTTTCAGGGCAGATGCCTTTGGACATTCTCTGCACTCTGTAAAAAATACGGCATTAACGACGGATGGATGCAGGCGGCTCAGGCGGCAAAAGATTTTCTTGAAAAATACTGCACCGACACCGACGGCAGAATGTATTTCACTCTCGCTCAGGACGGTACTCCAATCAGAAAAAGAAGATATTTTTATTCCGAAAGCTTTTTTGTAATTTCAATGGCGGAATATGGCAGCCTGATGAATGATAAGGCCGCACTCGACGCTGCCGAAAAATGCTATCAGATGATGATAGACATTTACAAAGATGCTTCGTCCGACCCCTTTAAAATTACTCCCAAAGCATATTCAAACGACTGTGCGGCAGCTGTACCAATGGTGCTTTTCAGTTGTTCACAGATTCTGGGCAGATGCATCCCCGAAAAGGCAGAATATTACTCAAAAATCACTCGTGAAATAATTGACAATATGCTCCGTCTCCATTATGACAAAGACAGAAACCGCATCCGTGAAACAGTGAAAGCTGACGGTGGATTTATTGATTCTCCTGCGGGTAGATTGATAAACCCCGGCCATTCCTGCGAAAACGCATGGTTTATGATGAACTATGCCGTAAGCGTCAAAGACAAAGAGCTTCTCAAAACAGCTCTTGACATTCTTGACGGTGCACTTGAAGAAGGACTTGACAAGCAGTACGGCGGTATTATCTATTTCAGCGATATCGACGGTCGTCCCTGCGACCCGCTCGAATGGGATATGAAACTGTGGTGGGTACACTGCGAAGCCCTTATCGGCACAATTTACGCTTATGCACTCACAAAAGATGAAAAATATTTAAAACAGTTTGAATCACTGCACGAATATACCTTCTCCCACTTCCCCGACAAACAGTTCGGCGAATGGTACGGCTATCTCCATCGTGACGGAACAGTTTCTCACACACAGAAAGGTTCTATGTGGAAAGGTCCTTACCACCTGCCACGCGCACTGATGACCATCGAAAGAATTTTCGAAGCCATAGAAAATGGCGAAACCGATTTCTGCATACTGTAATACAAAAAGGCTGATGGATTTTCCATCAGCCTTTTCAATTGCCCCACCAGACTCCATCAACATCCTAAATTTCATATATTTCACTCACCGAGTGTCTTTTTGCCACATCAAGAAGCACATCTTTCCCCACTTCAAATCCGCCTTCCGTCAGGCAGTCTGCCACGGTTTTGCGGGCAAGCTCGGGAGTATTGTTGGTATTGCTGAGATGCCCCAAAACAAATCTTTTTGTTCCCGTTCGTGCAAGAGCCGCAACAAGCGATGCACACTGGTCGTTGGACATATGTCCTTCGCTGCTTAATATTCGCTGTTTCAGGTAAAAGGGATAAGGTCCGTTTTTCAGCATTTCCAGATTATGATTCGCCTCAATAAAAACAAAATCGCTTCCCCTGATGGCTTCTGCCACAGAAGCATCAATTTTGCCCATATCTGTTGCAACAGAAAGCTTTTTTCCACCACATTCAAAAGCAAACCCCATAGGCTGAACCGCATCATGAGGAATGGCAAAAGGCGTCACCGAAACATCGCCAATTTCAAAAACTCTTCCCGATTCCACCGCAACAGCCTCACCACAGGATATATTTTCAAGCGTTTTTTCGCCCGAATAGACTTTGCAACCAAATTTATTTGAAAAAACCCGAATTCCGCAAACATGGTCGGCATGCTCGTGCGTCACCAAAATAGCATCAATTTCCTCGGGTGAAACTCCGATAAACTGCAAAGAATCAGCCACTCTTTTGCAGCTGATTCCGCAGTCTATAAGAATTTTTGTTTTTTTATGTTCAAGGTATAGCACATTTCCGCTGCTACCGCTGACAAGAGAACAAAACCGTGTCATTTCTGTACCTCAACACGCTCTATATCAGCACCAAGTTTTTTCAGCTTGTCCTCAAAATATTCATATCCTCTGTCGATATATTTTATATCGTGAACAATGGTTTCTCCCTTTGCCGCAAGCGCCGACAGAACCATAGCTGCACCTGCACGCAGGTCAGTTGCCTTCACTTTGGAGCCTTCATACGCAGGAACTCCCTGAATTACCGCCGTTCTGCCCGTAACAATGATGTTTGCGCCAAGTCTGCGAAGCTCATCAACGTACTGGAATCTGTTTTCCCACACATTTTCGTTCACAATGCTTGTACCAACAGCAAGCGCCAAAAGCGCTACAATAATGGGCTGTAAATCTGTTGGGAACCCGGGATAGGGCATTGTTTTAACATTTGTATGCTTTATAATTTCAGGCCCGATAACTCGAATACTTTCGTCATCCTCAATAATCTGTGCGCCCATTTCAATAAGTTTTGCAACAATTGCCTCCATGTGCTTGGGAATAACCCCTTCAACCGTAACATCGCCGCCCGTGATAACCGACGCCATCATAAAAGTACCAACTTCAATCTGGTCGGGAATCAGCGAGTATGTGCCCCCGTGAAGCTCTTTCACGCCGCGGATTTTAATGGTGTCTGTTCCGGCACCTTTAATGTCTGCACCCATAGAGTTGAGGAAGTTCGCCACATCAACTATATGCGGTTCTTTTGCCGCATTTTCAATGGTTGTAATACCCTCTGCAAGAACTGCCGCAATCATAATATTCATGGTTGCGCCAACGCTCACCTGGTCAAGATAAATGCTTGTACCGATAAGCCTCTGTGCGTGGGCTTCAAAGCTGTCACTTACGTTAACTTCCGCACCCAATTTTTTAAACCCTTTAATATGCAAATCGATGGGACGTTCGCCAAAGTTGCAGCCGCCCGGCAAACTTACGTCCGCCCTTTTGAATCTGCCGAGAAGAGCACCCACAAGGTAGTATGATGCCCTCATTCTCTGAACAATTTCATCGGTTGCTTTATATGTAGTTATATTTGTATTATCAATTTCAACAGTATGGTTATCAATACGGGAAATTTTCGAGCCAAGCTTAGCAAGAATTTCAAGTATATAATTAACATCTGCTATATCAGGCAAATTTTCTATTCTGCACACGCCGTTAATAAGAATAGATGCAGGAACAATGGCAACAGCCGCGTTTTTCGCACCGCTGATATGCACTTTTCCCTGCAGTTTGTTGCCGCCTTTTATTTTAAAAGCTTCCAACAATCTCACTCCAATTAAATATTATTATGAATATTATATCATAAAAACTACCTATATGTAAACACTATTTTGAAGAAAATTTATTTCTGCCGAAATCTGTCAGCACATTCCCCTTTACAAGAAAAGATTTTTCCGCCAGAAGCGCGAGCGGTGTATCAGAATAAGAGTCGGAATAAAACTCGTCAATTTCTCCGCCGCCTGCCGCATAAAACCTCTTCACTTTTTCTTCTCCCCAACAGTTTTCGCCGTCAGTTTTCCCGGAAAATTTGTCAACTCTCGACGCAATCACACGGATTCCGAGTTTGCCACAAATTGGTTTTAGCAGAAATTCGGGAGACGCCGAAATTATAAGGTCGTCCTCTCGTTTTTGGTCAAGATACCATTTTTTCAGATTTTTTTCGTGGGTACGCCAAAATTCCGCCACAGCACCATCAATGTCCGGAATGGACTTCAAAAAGCCGTAAAACTTTTCCTTAAACTGAGTTTTGGGCATAATTTTCAAGCCGAACTGCAGTCCATACCATCCCTGCATCGGCAGATGTTTTGCAACTTTCGGATAGTTTTTCAGACAGAAAAAGTAAAAATCTCTTGTACTGTCTCCGTGGTATATGGTTTCGTCAAAATCGTATACGTTCATATATAAATCACTTTCCTGAAATAAATTCTTTAATCACGGGCGCGAGTCCTTCCGCCCATTTTTCGCACCCTTGCGCATCGGGATGTCCGCCGTACAGGCTTCTGCCACCGTCCGACAGAATTGGCTCATTATCAAAAACACCGTCCGCATCAAGGTCCGTCAAAATATAACTGTTGATTTTGCGACGCAAACTTTCCCTTTCCTCGCAAAAATCAAAAGGCGGCACCGTCTGCACAAGCACTTTGCACCCTGCATCACGAAGCTTATCAACAATATTCTGCAGATTTTCTTTAAGCTTTGCTTCATCAAACCCACGTATAATGTCATTAACCCCAAAACAAACAACAACGACGTCCATCTGCTTTGCTTTAAAAAGCCACGCGCCGTCGGTCGCCGCATCGTCGCCTCTGCCAAATCCGATGCCCAGATTCCAGTAGGAATATTCATCACCCATCATATCAGCAAGCCTTGAATTCCAATGAGCATAGGAGTTCACTTCTGTGCCTATTCCCTGAGTGATCGAATCACCCAGAAACCCGATTTTAAGTTTAGGAGCATCTTCAATTCCAATCATAGAAGGAACCGGAAGCTGAACATTTTCCTCCCAGCCCGAACCCGTTTTCCTGAACACAGGAATAATTATTTCGTGGTGATATGGCATCTTTTTGCCTTTCACCGTCATTTCAATACACAGATAATCGCCTTTTCCTGCCGCAATCTCAATCGGGTCGGTGGCAAAAAATTCACCAGGCATAACCGTTTTGGATTTTTCACCACCGAACAAGAGATTTTTAAACTCTCCGCATTGGTCACAGCAGACTTTTTTGGTCACGCACACCGATGCGGAAACAATTTCCCATTCGTCGCACACAAGGTTTTTGTGGCTGTGAGTTCCGTCTGAAAATGTGCTGTCAATAATATTTGAAAAAAGCAGAGAATACTTATATTTTCCGCCTTTGAAAAGTTTATAGAAAACCCTGCCCGTCACAATTTCATTTTCCGAGTCAAACCAGCTCTGATTTGCACTTCCCGCAAGGGTATTTGATACATATTTATCAAAGTATTTCATATATTTTCGTGCTCCTGTTTACCCGGCCTTGTCATAAGATTTTCAACCGTTTCCTTAACGTCGGCATTTTCCTTTATCACTCTGTACGCTGCCGAAATTATAGGCACTTCAACGCCAACTTTTTTCGCAAGATTATGTCCTGCAATGGCGGCAGGAATTCCTTCCACCACCATTTTGACTTCATCAGATGCCTGCTGTGGAGTCATACCTTTGCCGATAAGCTCGCCTGCACGATGATTTCGGGAATGCACGCTTGTGCAGGTAACAATAAGGTCTCCAATACCGGACAGGCCGAAAAAGGTATCTTCTTTCGCGCCAAGCGCCCTTCCGAGCCTTGAAATTTCAGCCATTCCTCGTGTTGCAAGAGCCGCTCGGGCATTGTCGCCAAGACCCATTCCGTCCAGCACACCGGCACAAAGTGCAATTACATTTTTAAGCGAGCCACCATATTCCACACCCGCAACATCGTCCGAAACATAAACCCTGAAATAAGGGCACATAAACAGCTGTTGAACTTCCTCCGCCACCGAAATGTCTTCGCAAGCCGCAACCACGCTGGTGATTTTCTTTCTTGCTACTTCTTCAGCGTGTGACGGTCCCGAAAGAACCACCACTTTCGCTTCGGGCATTTTATCTGTCAAAACCTCGGAAATTCTTTTATAGCTGTGTTCTTCCAGACCTTTTGTAATGCTGACAATCACCTGATTTTCCGCATCGAAAAATTCAGCCATTTTCTCAGCCGAGGAAACCGCACCTTTCGAGGGTGCCGCGCTTACAATATATCTGCAGCCCGACATAACATATTCAAGGTCGTGGGAACATTCAACATTATCGGGCAGTTTCACTCCCGGCAGAAACTTGTTTTCTCTTGTTTTTGCAAGCTCTTCCGATTCTTCTTTAAAGTAGGACCAAAGCTTTACATCATAGCCTTTGTCAGCAAGTAAAAGTGCAAGAGCCGTTCCCCAACCGCCTGAACCTACCACTGCAATTTTGTTCATTTTAACACCTTCTTGAGATACTGACCTGTGTAAGATTTATCATTTTTTGCAACATCTTCGGGAGTTCCCTGCGCAACTATAGTTCCGCCGCCGCTACCGCCTTCGGGACCCAGGTCAATAATCCAGTCGGCAGTTTTAATAACATCAAGATTGTGTTCAATAACAATAACCGTATTACCTGCATCCACAATTCTCTGCAACACCTCAATCAGTTTTTTAACGTCGTCGGTATGCAGACCGGTTGTGGGCTCATCGAGAATGTAAACCGTTCTGCCGGTAGCTCTTTTTGAAAGTTCGGTAGCAAGTTTTACTCTCTGCGCCTCACCGCCCGACAGAGTTGTGGAACTCTGCCCGATTTTGATATATCCCAGACCCACATCATAAAGAGTCTGAAGCTTACGGCTGATTTTAGGGATGTTTTTGAAAAATTCAAGACCTTCCTCAACCGTCATATCAAGAACTTCGTAAATATTTTTGCCTTTATATTTAACTTCAAGAGTTTCTCTGTTATATCTTTTGCCTTTACAAACTTCGCAAGGCACATAAACATCGGGCAAGAAGTGCATTTCAATTTTCAAAATACCGTCACCTGTGCAGGCTTCACATCTGCCGCCACGGACATTGAAACTGAATCTTCCCGGACCATAGCCTCGAACCGCCGCATCGTTGGTGGATGCAAAAAGTTCACGGATATCGCCGAAAACGCCGGTATATGTCGCCGGATTTGAACGGGGAGTTCTTCCGATCGGCGACTGGTCGATATCAATGACCTTGTCAAGCTCTTCTATACCGAGAATTTCATCGTGCTCGCCCCAGAGAGTTTTGGCACGATTTAATTTCGCAGCAAGAGTTTTGTGCAGAATTTCGTTCACAAGCGAACTTTTTCCGCTACCCGAAACACCTGTCACCGCCGTAAGAACTCCAAGCGGAAAACTTACGTCCACATTTTTAAGGTTATTTTCTCTTGCTCCTTTTACAGTAAGATATTTGCCGTTACCCTCTCTGCGTTTTTTTGGAACTTCTATTTTCTTTCTGCCGCTGAGATAGTCACCCGTAATGGAATTTTCGTTTTTCATAACTTCCTCAGCGGTACCCTGCGCAATAATCCGTCCGCCGTGAACACCCGCACCCGGGCCAATATCCACAATCCAGTCAGACTGTCGCATTGTATCTTCATCGTGTTCAACAACAATAAGGGTATTGCCAAGGTCACGCAGATTTTTCAGCGCCGCAATCAGCTTGTCATTGTCACGCTGATGCAGACCGATACTCGGTTCGTCAAGAATATACAAAACGCCTGTAAGTCCCGAACCAATCTGAGTTGCAAGCCTGATTCGCTGAGCTTCACCGCCCGACAAAGTCGCAGATGCACGGGACAACGTAAGATATCCCAGTCCCACATTTGTCAGGAAAGAAAGTCTTGCATTGATTTCTTTCAGAATCTGCACCGCTATTGCGCTGTCTCTTTCGGAAAGTTTAAGGTTTTTGAAAAATTTCACCGTATCAATTATCGAAAGATTACAAAGCTGTTGAATATTAAGACCGCCTACAGTAACCGCAAGAACTTCTTTTTTAAGACGTGCACCGCCGCAGCTGCTGCATTTTCTTGTGGTCATATATTCTTCAATTTCTTTCTTCACATATTCCGACTGAGTAGTGTTATATCTTCTCTGAAGGTTTGTGATAATCCCTTCAAAGTTGTTATAATAAACAGTATCGCCGTATGCTCTGGAATATTCCAGTTTTAATTTCTCGTTTCCCGTACCGTAAAGAATGATATCAATCACTTCCTGCGGAAGTTCTTTTACCGGTACATCAAGGCTGAATCCGTACTTTTTGGAAAGCGATGAGAAATACATATAGGAAAAACTGCTTGTATCAGCAATTGTTCCCCAACCCGAAGCTTTCACCGCACCGTCAATAATGGAAAGGTCTTTATCAAGCACCATATCGGGCGAAATTTCCATTACAAATCCGAGACCCGTACAATCGGGACAAGCACCGAACGGACTGTTGAAGGAAAACATTCTCGGAGTCAGCTCTTCAAGCGTAATTTCACAATCGTGACAGGCATAATTCTGGCTGAAAATGAGGTCTTCACCGTCAATCACCGAAACGGTTACAAGTCCGCCCGCCATTTTGAGTGCCGTTTCAAGCGATTCTGTGATTCGGCTTTTTGAAGATTCACGGACAATGATTCTGTCCACCACAATTTCTATGGTATGTTTTTTATTTTTATCAAGGCTGATTTCTTCTTCAAGCTCATAAATATTTCCGTCGGCACGAACGCGGACAAAGCCGCTCTTTTTAGCGTCCTCGAAAATCTTTTTATGCTCACCTTTTTTGCCCCTTATTACAGGAGCCATAATCATAATTTTTGTACCTTCACCAAGCTTCAAAACCCTGTCGGTAATCTGGTCGATGGTCTGCTGAGTAACCTCTTTGCCGCACTTTGGACAATGAGGCACACCCACTCTGGCAAAAAGAAGTCTGAAATAGTCGTAAATTTCAGTGATTGTACCAACCGTCGAACGAGGGTTTTTACTTGTGGTTTTCTGGTCAATGGATATGGCAGGAGAAAGCCCTTCAATGTAATCCACATCGGGCTTGTCCATCTGTCCCAAAAACATTCTTGCATAAGAGGACAGCGATTCCACATATCTTCTCTGCCCCTCGGCATAAATGGTATCAAACGCCAGCGACGATTTGCCCGAACCCGAAAGCCCCGTCAGAACTATCATCTTATCTCTTGGCAGTTCAATATCAATGTCTTTGAGATTATTTTCTCTTGCACCTTTAATTACAATTTTATTTTGAGCCATTGTTTGTCAGTTCCTTTATCTTATCTCTGAGAGTAGCCGCCAGCTCAAAATCCAGCATTGCCGCAGCTTTTCTCATATCTTTTGTAAGCTGTGCAACCAGCTTATCAATATCTTTTTTGCTTTGTTTTTTATTGCTTTTAGGCACTTTCGCAGTAGCCTCAATCACATCGTGCACCGCTTTGATTACCGTTTTGGGCACAATGCCGTGTTTTTCATTATATTCTGTCTGAATGGTTCGACGACGCTCCGTTTCAGCTATCGCCCGTCGCATCGCACCCGTGATTTCATCGGCGTACATTATAACCTGCCCGTCAGCATTTCGAGCCGCACGGCCTATTGTCTGGATAAGTGAGGTTTCGCTTCTCAGGAATCCTTCTTTATCCGCATCAAGTATTGCAACCAGCGACACTTCGGGGATGTCAAGACCTTCTCTTAAAAGGTTGATTCCCACAAGAACGTCAAATTTCCCCAGACGAAGGTCGCGGATAATTTCCATTCTTTCCATAGTATCAACTTCCGAATGGAGATACTGTACCTTCACGCCGTTTGACGCCAGATAATCCGTCAGTGCCTCTGCCATTTTCTTGGTCAAAGTCGTAACAAACACACGCTGATTTTTCTCCACTCGAAGATTTATTTCATAAAGCAAATCGTCAATCTGTCCCTCGGTGGGTTTAACCGTAATCACCGGATCGGGAAGACCCGTCGGACGGATAACCTGTTCAGCCACAACGGCTGAATGTTCTTTTTCGTAATCGGCAGGAGTTGCCGAAACAAACACCGCCTGACCGATTTTTTCTTCAAACTCAGCAAAATTGAGCGGTCTGTTATCAAATGCCGAAGGCAGTCTGAATCCATATTCCACCAACGATTCTTTTCTCGCTCTGTCTCCGTTGAACATCGCTCTCACCTGCGGAAGTGTAACGTGGGACTCATCTATCATTATCAGAAAATCATCGGGGAAATAGTCAAGCAAAGTGTATGGTACACTGCCCGGTTTTCTGCCCGACAGCACTCTTGAATAGTTCTCAATACCGCTGCAGAAGCCGATTTCACGAATCATTTCCATATCATAATTGGTTCGCTGTTCAAGTCTCTGCTTTTCAAGAAGCTTGCCGTGGTCCTCAAAATATTTACATCTCTCCACCATTTCTTCTTCAATGGATTTGAGAGCAATTTCCATCTCATCCCTGGTTGTAACATAATGCGATGCAGGGAAAATTGCAATATGCTGACGGATGCCCGTCACACATCCCGTCACATAATCCACCTCGGAAATTCTGTCAATCTCGTCGCCAAAAAATTCCACCCTCACAGGTGCTTCACTTCCGGCAGGATGAATTTCCACAACATCTCCGCGAACTCTGAATCTGCCTCGCGAAAAGTCAATATCGTTACGTTCATACTGAATGCTCACAAGCCTTTTTATTAAATCTTCCCTACTCATTTCCATACCGGGACGAAGGGAAATCATCAGATTTTCATAGTCAAGCGGGTCACCAAGGCTGTAAATACAGCTAACCGACGACACAATTATAACGTCACGGCGTTCAAAAAGTGCCGCTGTAGCCGAGTGACGCAGTTTGTCAATTTCGTCGTTTATAGCCGAATCCTTTTCAATGTAGGTATCTGTACCTGCAATGTACGCCTCAGGCTGATAATAATCGTAATAGGAAACGAAAAATTCCACCGCATTGTTGGGGAAAAATTCTTTAAATTCGTTGCAAAGCTGAGCCGCAAGAGTTTTATTATGGGCCAGCACAAGAGTCGGGCGGTTAAGCTTTGCAATGACATTCGCCATTGTAAAAGTTTTACCCGAACCGGTAACGCCGAGCAGTGTCTGCCCCTGATTTCCTGCTTCAATGGATTTCACAAGAGCATCAATCGCCTCAGGCTGATCGCCCATCGGCTCGAACGCTGAAACAAGTTCAAACTTATCCACCTTCATCCCTCCTGACTTTTATTATGTCTTTTTCAAATATTTTTACTGCAAATATGTGCAATTTCGCACAAATCGCATCGTGGTTTTACAGCTTTACACACCGCCCTGCCATGATAAACAAGCTTATGGCAGAAATCTGCCGATGTTTCGGGCGGCACGATTTTCATAAGGTCAAATTCAATTTTTGTGGGGTCGGAATTTTTGGTCAACCCCATTCGGTTCGCAAGCCTTTTCGCGTGGGTATCAATAACAATAGCGGGTTTGCCGTAAATGTCTCCGATTATGATGTTGGCTGTTTTTCTGCCCACACCGTCAAGCGAAGTCAGCTCCTCCATGGTCTGCGGAACTTCTCCACCGAAAACGGAAATGATTTTTCTGCAACAGTTAATAATATTTTTCGCTTTGTTATGATAAAATCCCGTTGAACGGATATATTCCTCAAGCTCAAAAATATCCGCATTTGCAAAATCCTCCGCCGTTTTGTATCTTTCAAAAAGCGCAGGAGTCACCTGATTTACACGCTTATCGGTGCACTGAGCCGCAAGCTGGGTCGCAATTAAAAGCTGAAGCGGATTTTCAAAATCAAGGGAACATTTTGCATCACTATATATTATATCAAAAATTTTCTGTATTTCCAATACTTTTTCTTTTTTATTCATAAACTCACCTAAAAAAGTCCGGTGAAAATTCACCGGACTGTCATTTTAAAACTCATCCGGGGTTTCCATTGTAATGTTACCCAATCTGCAGTCCCGGAACTCATCAAGCAGAATGTTTGCCGCACGAAGAGTGTCAAACTCCCCTTTTTTCAAGAGAAATCCACGTTTTTCGGCAATCTGAATCAGAACTTCATAATCGGTCAGATCGGTAATATTTTCAAGTTTATATCTGCCGATAAGGTTTGATTCATATCTTTCCCTCAGGAATTTTATAAGCAGGCACGCCAGCTCTTCAACATCCATAATTTCATCACGGATTGCACCCGTGAAGGCAAGCTTTAATGCCACGTCATCGCTTTCAAATTTAGGCCAGAGAATACCCGGCATATCAAGAAGTTCAACGCCATTATCAAGCCTCAGCCATTGTTTACCTCTTGTAACACCCGGTCTGTCGCCTGTTTTAGTTACAGCTTTTCCTGCAACCCTGTTGATAAAAGAAGATTTACCAACGTTTGGAATACCGCACAGCATAATTTTAATTGAACGGGTGATTCCACGCTGTTTATCTCTTTCAATTTTTTCTTTCAATACCTTTTCGGCATAGGCACTGAGTTTATTTATGCCTTTACCGGTAGCACAGCTCACTTCAATTGCCGCAATCCCTTTTTTGGCAAAATACTCAATCCACGCTTTATTGGTTTCAGGGTCTGCCATATCCGATTTATTTAAAATAACCACTCTGGGTTTTTTGCCTAAAATCCTGTCTATTTCCGGGTTTCTTGACGCCATCGGAATTCGTGCATCGAGTAACTCCGCAGCAATGTCGCAGAGTTTTAAGCTGTCCTGCATCATCCGACGGGTTTTCGCCATATGCCCGGGGAACCACTGTAAATTCATCCTGCACCTCTTATTTCAGACCGCCAATATCGCTTATGGGCCAAAGTCTGCATTTTGCTTCGCCGATAACCGATTCCACATCCACCATACCAACTGTGGAAATACGGCTGTCCGAACTGTTGTTACGATTGTCACCCAAAACAAACAGACAGTTTTCGGGAACTACGCAAGGATAAGTACCGTCGCCGATATGGCTGCCGTTAATTTTTTCATTGATATATGCTTCTTCCAGCTTTTCGCCGTCAACATACACCTCTGCACAATCTTCAAGTGCATTGTAGCGCAGGTCTACCGACTGACCTTCAGTAGCTATAACACGTTTTACATAAGGAGTACTTTTGTTTGCAGCAGGTCTGAAAATAATAATGTCGCCCGGTTTATAGCTGTTTGCCATTCTCCATACAAACAGTTTGTCCTTGTCGTGCAGTGTGGGCACCATTGAAGAACCGCTCACATCAACAAGTGTGAACACATAGGTTCTTAAAAACATAGCCACTACCAATGCAACAACAATTGCCTGCACCCATTCAAAAACTTCTTTCCACATACTTTTCTTTTCTTCTCTCTGAACAAAAAATTCCATACTCTTTCGCCTTTCTGTCAAAAATACAAAAAGCCGCAAAGAATGCGGCTTTTCCGACGGGGCAAGCCCCCTCTTGATTAAAGTTTTTCCTTAACTTTTGCAGCTTTACCAACTCTGTCACGCAGGTAGTAGAGACGTGCACGACGAACTTTACCTTTTCTTACAACTTCAACCTTTTCTACGTTAGGTGAGTGAAGCGGGAAAGTTTTTTCAACACCAACACCGTAAGAAATTCTTCTTACTGTAAATGTTTCGGAAATACCGCCGTTTTTCTTTCTGATAACGATTCCTTCGAACATCTGGATTCTTTCACGGTTACCTTCTTTGATTTTACAGCTAACCTTAACTGTGTCACCGATGTTAAACTGAGGAACTTCTGCTTTCATCTGCTCCTGTCCAAGAGCTTTTACGATTTCTGTCATTTCTTTCTCTCCTTATCTACTGACGTTCGTGCCGGCAAAAGAGAAGCTTCCGACAGAGGACCATCATAATTCAGTTCACCATTATATCACACTATTTTTCTTTTTGCAAGTGTTTTTTGAAATTTTTTCAAATTTTTTTACAATTATTTTTTATAAGAAATAATATTTGCCGTTTTTGCCTTTTTATATTGACAAAAATTTGTTGCAATGCTATATTTAAACTAACAAATCAAACCGTTGAGGAGGAATGAACTATGAGCTTTTTCAAAAATGGTTCAGAGGATATCGCAAGACTCATTAAACTAGGCATAGAAAACGGCACACGCCGTGCTGTAATTACATGCGACTGGGAAATAACCAGTGCAATCAGAATTCCATCAGACTTCACTTTGATTCTGGACAACTGTCACCTTAAAATGGCCGACGGAACTTTTGACAATATGTTTGTCAACGAACACCACGGAACTCCCGAAGGCAACACAATTGCCGGAACGGATCACAACATATCCATAATCGGACGTGGTAATGTTATTCTTGACGGCGGACAGTATAACGGTCTTTCCGAAAAAACCTCCCTCAAAGATGGTATGCCTCATATTTCAAAAAACAACCTTCTCCTCTTTACAAATGTTGATGGTTTTCAGATCAGAAACCTTTCTTTCCACAATCAACGTTGGTGGGCGTGCAACTTTGTCTATTGCGCAAACGGAGAAATCACCGATATCAAATTCAAAGCAGATGACACATGCATCGACAAAAACGGAAATGTATATCACGGATTATCGACCGAACACTACTATGATATGTACGTGAAAAACTCAGACGGAATCGACCTGCGTCAGGGATGTCATCATATTCTGATTGAAAACATCTATGGATTCACCGGAGATGATAC
>JAFYVD010000054.1 GCA_017558425.1 Clostridia bacterium
AAATAAAAAATGTATGCAGGGATACAAGTTACCGCATAAAGCAGGTTAAGCGCAATGTAGCTACGCCATTTTCTTGAAAAAAGTTCCCAATAAAGCGCCGCACCTTTTTTTCTTTCTTCATCTTTTCTGACTCCCTTTCCGGGTTTATCGTAATTTGGATTAAACAGCCCCATTATTTTGTCCTCCGTATTATTATTTTAAAATTGCAAATATGATGTTCGATTCAAACAAATATTTTGCCAGAATTGAAGTGTTTATACTTTCTGTCACCCAGGCAAATCCCGGTTGACCCACGCAAAGGCTCATCACGGCAGATGCAATCCAGCAAATCAAAATGCCCGATACAAGCCCCAAAGCTCCGCCGATAAGACCGTTCGCCTGTTTTATCACCGGCATTTTTGCCGCCACTTTAAACACGCCGAATAAAAGGTTTACCAAAAGCTTAATAAGTATTATAAACAAAATTACTGTTATAAGGTAAACTACAGCTTCTGCCACCGCCGATGCTATTGCATTGGCACCTTGCGCCAGAGCTTCCTTACCAATTATGTATTTAAGCGCTCCACCTTCTTCAATCAGGGTTTCAAGGTCAATGACAGGGAGAACAACATCTTTTATACATTCTTTAAATCCTGCCAGCCACTGTGCAATAGCGGCGTTTTTCGACACCGAATCCATAAAAGGATCGTATAGCATCAGTGCCGCCACAATACTCACAAAAAACGAGGATAGTCCGAGGACTGTTTTTATAATCCCCTTTTTTGTTCCGCGTATTATGCTGAAAACTATTATCGCCAGAAAAATTATATCTATCAGCATAGCCTTTGCTCCTTTTATTTCATTTCAATAATCTCGGTGAAACCACCCTTGTCAAGCAATACCTTATTGCCCGATTTATACAGATATCCTCCGTAAATATATTTTTCCGAAGTAACTTTATCACGTAATCTGCCATGTTTATTTATCAGGTGCGCACCCGACGAGGATGTGACAAGAATTCTGTTTTCGTTTGCAGAAATGGTTTTTACATCATTATCAAACAGATATTCACCTTGTTTTCTGCCGTTTGCATTAAAGGAATATACATAAAACTCTTTGTCCAGCGAGCTGTGACCGAGGGCAATTACGATATTATTCTTTTCGTCTGCGCTGAACGCCGCCAGACGCTTTCCTTCATAGTCGTATTCCCATTTATCGGCACCCTTGCCGTTTACAGCACACAATTTTCTGTCGCCAACTATCACCAGTGTGTTGTTATCTGCCCAATTTATCGAGGAAATGAAATTTGTACCGGTAGATTTTTCCGAATATGGCGACTCACTTTTTTCAATATCAAACAACATAACGCTGCATTCCATCTCATTGCCGCCTGTATAAATTACAGACACAGCAAGCTTTCTGCCGTCGGGCGAAAGCGTAGCATCAAGCAGGTTGCAAGTACCTGCATCCCAGGAAAAAAGCGGCTCGCCTCTGTGAGAATATACCATCGCGCTTCCGTTATATGTCTTTTTATTTGTAATTGCAACAATATTGCCGCTATCCGACAGTTTCAGATTGATTATCTCATCTTCCGTTTTAAAGTCGCTCAGCTTGCCGGACGAACTAACTGTGAAGATAGTGTTTTTCCCTTTAGGCGCAAACACAATTTTCGAATCGGACACCGCAATTGACGGAGAATCCATAATCATGGAAACTGAAAATTTTTCTCTACCTTTTTTATCCATCACAACAAGTCCGTTTTTGCCGATATACGCCATACTTTTGTCACCGAAGCTATGTATGATGTGCTGGCCCATATCTGTTTGAGCCACTTTATAAACCTTGTTATCCATTTTCGGAAAAAGTGATACAAACTCGCTCCATTGGGAAACAAGCAGTGCAAAGATTACGGCTATTGCAAGAATAATCAGTTTACCTGCAACACTTGCATTTTTCCGGGTTTCGGTTTTCTTATTGAATTTTAAGACTTTCTGCTGTTTAACAGGTGTCATACTCTCACCTCTTTGTTTTCACCGCAAGAAGAATTCCTTTTTCCACACTTACGGTTGCCTCGTCACTTTCAAATTCGTTGCTGATACCCATAGTTTTTCCGGCTTCCATTTTTGCATTTTCAAGCGTATATTTCAGTCCGCTCAGGCTGACACCCTCCGCATCACCCAAAACAGGAATCAGCGATAGCCAGTCTCCCCGGTTTCCTTTTATAACAGCATTGCCCACAACTGCAAAAACTTCCGTTTCAGCCGATTTAATTATCAGTTTTATTCCTTTTTTCAACGCATAAATACATAGCATAATGTTTGCCATTTCATGGTCAGTCCTGCCGCCCAGTGCACCGAAAAGCACAATTTCCTCACACCCAATGTCCGCAAGATAATCTATGCACGCCTGGGTGTCGGTATCGTCTTTTTCACATTTCAGTTTTATCTGTTTCACGCCAGCGGGAAGACGGTTTTTCACAGAATCCATATCCCCGATTATCACATCGGGTACCACTCCGCACAAAAGTGCATTATCATACCCGCTGTCCGCACAGATTACAAGCGAATTTTCGTTTATTTCAACCTTTGTATCGGCAGAAAAATCGCCGCCGGCAAATATTATCCCCTTTTTCATCTGCATCTTAAAGCTTCAACCGCAGCCGCAACATCTTCTGCTCCGAAAACGCTGCTTCCCGCAACAAGAATATTTGCACCTGCTTCAACTGCAAGAGGTGCGTTCTGTGCATTGATGCCACCATCAATTTCAATATCAAAATCTTCGCCCATAAAATCTCTCATTTTCTTAACGTTGGGCAGAACTCTTTCAATGAATTTCTGACCGCCAAATCCCGGGTATACGCTCATAAACAGCACCATATCCGACATTTTTGCATATTCAAAACAATCTTCCGCTTTAGTGTCGGGTTTTATAACGATGCCCGCTTTTATTCCAAAACTTTTAATTTTTTCAATACACTCTTTTACATCGCTCTTTGCTTCAACGTGAACTGTAATCATGTCTGCGCCCGCTTTTGCGAAAGCTTCTATGTAGTCAATGGGGTTTTCAAGCATAAGATGCACGTCAAAAAACATCTTTGAAGAAGGACGAAGACCGCTTACAAGATGAGGTCCAAAGGAAAGGTTGGGCACAAAGTGTCCGTCCATAATATCAATATGAAGCCATTCTGCGCCTGCTTTTTCAACAAGTTCAACCCCGCCTCTTAAATTTCCAATATCTGCCGCCAGAATTGACGGTGCTATTTTGATTTCTTTTGCCATTTGTTTATTTCTCCTAACTGTTTATAAATTTCTTTGTAACTTTCATATCTGATGGGAGATATTTCTCCCGCTTCAACTGCCGCTTTCACACCGCAGCCCGGTTCGCTGATATGCATACAGTCCCGAAAGCTGCAATCGCCCGAAAACTTTTCAATTTCCGGAAAATAGCTGAACAGTTCTTCTTTTTCCATATGTGTAAGCTCTGCCATCTCAAGCTCGGAAAATCCGGGCGTGTCAGCTATATATCCGCCCTCCGGCAATTTTATAAGACTCACCTCACGAGTGGTGTGCTTGCCTCTTTTTATTTTCTCGCTTACATTTCCGGTTTTCTGATTAATCTCAGGAAACAGACGATTTAAAATGCTGGATTTCCCAACACCCGAACATCCGGCAAATACCGAGATTTTGCCCATCATATCCGTTTTTACAGCCTGAACTCCTTCGCCCGTTTCAGCCGAAATGGTATAAACCCTGAACCCTGCTTTTTCGTATGCTTCGGCAAGAAGTGCCGTTTCAGGAGTTTTAAGGTCCATTTTGTTTATAATTATCCTCGCTTCAGCGCCCTCTTTCAAAGCCACCACCGACAATTTATCTATCAGCAGAGGCATCGGCTCGGGCGATGATGCCGCACAGACAATATAAATCAGGTCAACATTTGCAACCGGCGGTCTGATGAAAGAATTTTTTCTCGGCAAAATTTCTTCCACATACCCCGTCATATCAGGCATTGTCTGAATGACACATCTATCGCCCGCAAGAGGTGTTGTTTTCTGTTTTCTGAAAAGTCCTCTTGCTTTACATTCATATATTCCTTCGGCAGTTTCCACATAATAAAACCCGCCGATTCCTTTTATAATTATTCCTTCCATATCAGGACTGCGCCTCTCTTATCAGCGTGACATTGCCCCGGCTGAACCGTCCGATTCTGTCGGATTGCTTTGCGAAGGCTCGGGGTCTGTTGTTGTATTTCCCTGCTCAGAGGGATAAGGAAGTGTAGGATGCACCGGTATTGACGGTTCGGTTGTTGTGTCAGACTGTGACATTGCTTTAACCACAGTAACATTCACAACAGTATCAACCTCAACCTCAAGACCCGCTTGCAGTTCCTGGTTTATGATTTTACCAACATTACTTTTGCTTTCAACGTAGGAAACTTCACCGAGTTTAAGACCTTCAATTCCCAGTTTGTGAGCCGCTTCCTCAAGTGTCATTCCTTCAACATCGGGTACATTCACAAGTCCTGTCTTTTCACCTGTGCTCACCGTAAAGATAACCGAAGTTCCCACTTTTATGGTGCTTCCGCCGCTTGGCGACTGGTCCACAATGGTGTCAGCCTCTGCGGTGTTATGGTCAATCTTCTCGATTATCACATCAAT
>JAFYVD010000055.1 GCA_017558425.1 Clostridia bacterium
TGTGGAATCTGGAGCAGACCCGTCAGAAGGCGGTTCGCAGTTTTTCAACAGTTATTGACCTTATGGACCGCTACCCCGAATATATTTTCACATCCAGCCAGCCTCAGCTCTACAAATTCGTAAAAGAGGAAGAACCCGAACTTTACGAAAAAATAAAGGAAAAAGTGGCGGAAGGCAGATGGGAAGTTGAAGGTGCAATGTGGCTTGAGGCAGATTGCAACCTGTCAAGTGGCGAAAGTCTTATACGTCAGCTTCTTCACGGCAAAAGATTTATCAAAGAAGAGTTTGGTAAAGACACCAAAATTCTGTGGCTTCCCGACGTATTCGGTTACAGTGCGGCGCTTCCGCAGATTCTTAAAAAATCGGGAGTTGACACTTTTGTCACCTCCAAAATCAGCTGGAACGAATATAACACCATTCCTTATGATACATTTAACTGGCAGGGTATTGACGGTACCGAAATTTTCACTCAGTTCATAATTGGTGCACATCCCAACGTAAGTCTTGAGAAGGTGGAGAGATTCTCCACATACAGCGCGTCAATTCAGCCCCTGACTCTTGAATATTCCTGGAGAAAATATCACCAGAAGGATGTAAACAATGAAATTCTGACAAGTTACGGATATGGCGACGGTGGCGGCAGTGCTAACGAAGAAATGCTGGAATTTGCACGCAGAACTGCAAAGTCAATTCCGGGCACACCCACATCACGCCTCACAAAAGCGGCGGACTGTATTGACAGAATCAAAGCGAATGTGGAAGGTAAAAAACTCCCCAAATGGGTGGGCGAGCTTTACCTTGAAATGCACCGCGGTACATACACAAGTATGGCGAAAAACAAAAAGTTCAACAGAATGTGCGAGCATCTGCTTGCACATGCCGAAACGGTTTCGCTGATAAATAAAGAACTCGGCGGAGGCAGCTATCCCAAGGAAACACTGTATAATTCCTGGGAAAAAGTTCTGCTCAATCAGTTCCACGATATCATCCCCGGTTCCTCAATCAAAGAAGTTTATGACGATTCGGACAAAGATTACGCTCAGGTAATTTCCGACGGCAGTGCAATTTGCGAAAAAGCGATTGCGGATATTGCGGAAAATGTTTGTGAAGAAGGCGTACTTGTTTACAACCCCACAAGCTTTGAAAGAAGCGAGGAAATTACGGTTGACGGAAACAGCATTTTGGCGGAAAATATTCCCGCTTACGGCTACAAAGTTGTGAAAAACACAGCTCCGACAGGCAATATCAGTATAAGCGAAAATCGTATTGAAAATGATTATTATATTCTTGAAATTGACGAAAAAGGTGCGTTCAGCCGAATTTTTGACAAGAAAAACGGCCGTGAAGTTTTGAAAACCGGTGAACGCGGTAACGTAATTTACGCTTACGACGACCATCCGTTTAAATTTGACAACTGGGAAATGTGTGCATATTACCCCGAACAGAAATGGGAAGTGGGCGATGTGGTCAAAACCGAAATTTGCGGAAATTCGCTGAAAATCACAAAGAAATTTATGAATTCCACCATTTGCCAGACAATCTGTGTTTACGGAAATTCTCCCAGAATTGATATCAAAAACGATATTGACTGGAATGAACATCACATTATTCTCAGAAGCCTGTTCCCCGTTGATATTGATGCAGGAAAAGCAACTTTTGAAATTCAGTATGGTGCGGTGGAACGCCCGACTCATATGAACACATCCTGGGAAGCGGCAAAATTTGAGGTTTGTGCTCATAAATGGATGGACTATTCGGAAAACGGTTACGGCGTTGCGGTACTCAATGATTGCAAATACGGTTGTGACATTCACGACGGCGTGATGGGACTGACCCTTCTCAAATGCGGTACATATCCCAATGAAACTGCCGATATCGGAAAACACGAGTTCACTTATTCTGTTATGGCACACAGCGGAAGCTGGCAGGAAGGCGGCGTAGTGAAAGAAGCCTTTGCACTTAACTGTCCGCTTGTGACTGCAAAAGCCGAAGGGAAAGGAAAACTCGGCGGAGAGTACAGCTTTATCTCATCCTCTGCTGAAAATGTTGTTATTTCTGCGGTTAAAGAAGCTCAGGACGGCGAGGACATCATTGTGAGAGTTTACGAATCCTGCGGAAGACGAACAAATGCGGTTGTAAGGACAGGTTTTGATGTGAAATCGGTATATGAATCAAACTTTGTTGAAACTGAAGATTTTGCAAAGATTGAATCTGACGGCAACAAATTTGAATTTACAATGAAACCTTACGAAATTAAAACCTTCCGCTTGAAAAGAGGATAAAAATGAACACACTTAAAGTGAAATACCTTGAAAATGAAAAGAAAAGTTTATTTCTGTTCATTTTTACGTGGGTGTTATATGCGATAATTTATATGACGAAAATGTGTTACAACGGAGCAATTGCTTCCATTGTAGCCGAAGGAGTTTTCACTAAATCGCAGACGGGAGCAATTACGGCGGCATTTTATCTGGTTTACGGGATTTTTCAGATTCCTGCGGGGGTTCTGGCGGACAAATATTCGCCTTACAAGCTTGTGCTTATCGGGTTTGTCGGAGCGGCTATTGCCAATGCGGTGATTTATATAAATCAGGATTACCGCGTTATGATGGGGGCCTGGATTTTTAACGGAATAATTCAGGCGGCGGTCTGGCCCGCTATGTTTAAGATTTTCTCCACTCAGCTGGCACCAAACCACAGAGCAAGAGCGGTTTACTATGCCGGAACAGCGGCAACCCTCGGCGAAGCGATATGCTATATAGTGGCAGGATTTGTAACGCGTTGGCAGTATAATTTCCTCATTTCAATGATTGTACTTGCAATATCTGCGGTTTTGTGGATGGTTATTTATCCGGGGATGGAAAAGTCTATGGTGTGTGCAGAAATTCCATTGCCTCAAAAAGAGGAAAAACAGTCGGGCGTATGGAAAATTGCCCTGTCCAGCGGACTTGTTATGGTTATAGTTGTGGCGCTGTTGCGCTCTATGCTGGTAACGGGAGTTAAAACACTGACGCCTGTAATGATAATGGAAAGTTATGACAATGTTTCGGCATCTTCGGCGACTCTGCTCAACACAATTCTGGTTGTCGTGGGTGCGTGCAATGTTTTCATTGCGAAAATTGTTTATCCTAAATTTATAAAAAATGAGTCGGGCGTGCTGACGTTGTTTATGGCGTTGACTCTTCCGGCACTTGCACTTATAATGCTTGTGGGAAAAATCAGTGTACCCCTTGCGTTCACAGGACTCGGAGTGGTTGTTGTGATGCTTCTGACTGCGGGACTTTTCTGCGGCTCTTATAATGTGCGCTATTTCAATGAATTTGGCAAAGGTGCATTTTTTGCAGGGATTATAAATGCGGCGGCAGCTTTCGGAATGGTGCTTGCAAACTACGGATTTTCGCTGTTTGCCGACGTTTTCGGCTGGCAGGCAAGCACACAGATGTGGTTTGTTGTCGGCGTGATTATAACGGGGCTCAGCGCCGTTACCATTCCGGCGTGGGGCAGATTCCTGAAAAAATACGAAAAATAAAGCAATTTTCTATTGACAGGAAAATGTTTTTATGATATAATACTGTATTAGCCGCACGGGACGGGTTATAAATCCGGTTAACGGTACCCGGCAGTCCGGCGAGTAAGGAAGGATGGAGGAAAAAGATATGTACGCAGTAATCGAAACCGGCGGAAAACAGTACAAAGTTGAAAAAGGCGATGTAATTCTCGTTGAAAAACTTGGTGTTGAACCCGGTAAAAAGGTTAAATTTGATGTTCTTGCAGTTATCGACGGTGAAAACACAAAAATCGGCGCTCCCACAGTAAAAGGCGTTTCAGTTGAAGCAGCTGTACTTGAAAGCGTTAAAGGTAACAAAGTAAGAATCTTCAAATACAAACCCAAAAAAGGTTATCACAAACGTCAGGGTCACAGACAGCCCCTCGACAAAATTGAAATCAAAGCTATCAAAACTGCAAAGCCCAGAGCTCCCAAAGCTGAAGCTGAAGCAGTAGCAGAAGAAAACTAAGCTATGACAACCGTGAAATTTGCATTGGACGGTGACGATATAGTTGGTTTTTCGGTTTCCGGCCATGCCGGATATGCCGAAGAAGGCGAAGATATTGTCTGTGCAGCGGTTTCCGCAAGTGTCCAGATGCTTGAGTTGCAGATTGCAGCGGCAATCGGCGAAGCAAAAGCTTCGTTCAAGGTTTTAGGCGATGCCGAAATAGCTTGGAGGTTGCCCGGAGATTTGTCTGAAAAAGAAAAAGAAATCATAAAACCTATGATGGACGGCTTTTTCAGGTTTATGCAATCGGTAAACGAACACTACGAAGATTTCTTAACTTTAAAAACGGAGGTAAAAAAATGTTAAATTTAAATTTACAGTTTTTTGCTCATAAAAAGGGTGTTGGTAGTACAAAGAACGGTCGTGACAGCGAATCCAAA
>JAFYVD010000056.1 GCA_017558425.1 Clostridia bacterium
ATCACAACAAGAGAACTTGCAGTTATGATCAAACAGGCAGGCATCAACTTTGGTGCAATTGAAGATGAACAGTTCGACGATCCGTTTGGTATCGGTTCCGGTGCCGGCGTAATCTTCGGTGCTACAGGCGGCGTTATGGAAGCTGCACTCAGAACTGTTAAAGAAATCGTTGACGGTAAAGAACTTGCTAACATCGAATTTGACGCAGTTCGTGGCGTACAGGGCATCAAAGAAGCTACTGTAAAAGTTGGCGATACAGATGTTAACGTTGCAGTTGTTCACGGCCTCGGCAATGCAAGAAAAGTTCTTGACAGCATCAAAGCCGGCGAAAAGAACTATCACTTCATCGAAGTTATGGCTTGTCCCGGTGGTTGTGTAACAGGTGGCGGTCAGCCCATCGTTGACGCTAAGACAAAAATGGATGTTGATGTTAGAGCTGAAAGAGCAAAAGCTCTCTACGCTGAAGACAAAAACATTGCAGTTCGTCAGTCTCACAAAAACCCTGTTATCACAAAGCTTTATGAAGAGTATCTTGAAAAACCGGGTAGCCACAAAGCTCACGGTCTGCTCCATACTCACTACACAGCAAAAAGCAAATTCTAATTAAAACTTTGTTTCAGCGGCAGGTTTCTGCCGCTGAAAACTAATATAAGCCTATGGGCTTCGACTCCCATCGGCTTAAAGAAGAGTAGAAACCATTTCGTTAAGTGTCTGCCAGGACGGGGAGTTGCCGGCGGAACGAAAAGATTTTATCTTGCGGTTTTGGTTTCGCATCCCGCTTCCATACGGTGAAAAGAATCCTCCTTTTACCGCATAAGCGGAAAAGGAGGATATTTTTATGCTTGAAAAGAAAAAAATTACAACAAAAGACCTTTGCATTATCGCAATGCTTATTGCGGTAACGGCAGTGCTCGGCTTTGTTTCGGGCAAACTCAGAATAGGAACATTTTCAAAATTTTCCTTCAACTTCATCTCGGTTTACTTTACAGCAGTTTTGTTCGGACCGATTGTTGCCGGTCTTGTAGGAGTTGCGGGAGACTTTGTTTCAGCCATAGGGACAGGGCCCTATCTCTGGATGATAGGACTTATTGAATTTGTTTACGGCTATATTTTCGGAATGCTGTTTTACAAAAAAGACGGAAAACCGGACGGCCATATTGTTTTTATCATAAAATCTCTTGCGGCAACTTTGATAATTGCGGCTGTAGATATTTTTATGAAAAGCTATGTGCTGATGAATGTCGGATTTGCACCAAATCCGCTTAGTGCGGCGGTTTTGATGCGTCTGCCTATGATTGGAGTTATGGCGGCAGTCAGATTTGTTGTGCTGCTTGTTATGGAAAAAAGCGTGCCGAGAATTTTGGCGGCAACCCGAAATTAGGAGAAATTTATGAATTATAAGGAAACGCTTGAATATATTGAAAACCTGCAGAGTTTGGGCAGTAAACCCGGCCTTTCCAGGGTTACCGAGCTTGCCAAACTTATGAAAAATCCGCAGAATGACCTTAAAATCATCCATGTTACAGGCACGAACGGCAAAGGCTCAACCTGTGCGATGATTGAGTCTGTGCTGGTGAAAGCGGGTTATAAAGTTGGAAAATTTTCTTCTCCCTGGATTGAGAAGATTAACGAATATATCTATATTAACGGCACTCCGCTGTCCGACGAGGATTTTGCGAATGCTATGTCAGCAGCGAAAGAGTTTGCCGACAAAATGGAAGACCATCCCACCGAATTTGAAGTTGTCACCGTTGCGGCATATAATTGGTTTAAATTGCAGAAATGTGACATCGTGATTATGGAAACGGGAATGGGCGGAATTGGCGATGCCACAAACATTATTGAAAACCCTGTGGTATCAATTATCACAAATGTTGCTATGGACCACACAAAATTCCTAGGTGAAACGGTTGAAGAAATCGCCGAAAATAAAGCGGGCATTATAAAAGAAAATTGCCCTGTTTTGTTTGGTGGTGAGGATGAAAAAGCACTGAAAGTGATTGAAAAAATTGCCGCTGAAAGAAAAGCTGAGCTTTTCACGACAGATAAACCCGACGTGAAATCATCGGGAATCAGAGGCAGTAAATTTGAATATCGAGGACTTGACCTTGAAATTCCGCTGGCGGGAGAATATCAGCCGCAGAATGCGGCAACCGCGTTTGACGCTCTTGATATTCTCGCATCGGTTGGGTTTGAAATCTCGGACGAGGATATAATTTCGGGGTTTTTGGCGGTGAAATGGAAGGGCAGATTTGAGATTTTGTCAGAAAATCCGTTGTTTATTTTTGACGGCGGTCACAATATCCACGGGATTTTGTACGCCGCACTCAGCATAAAAAAATATTTTGGCGAAAAAGTGAATGTTCTGACGGGAGTGTTGGCAGATAAAGAGTATGCCAGAATGGCGGACATTCTGTCGCCGCTTGCCGAAAATGTGTTCACAGTGACACCTGACAACCCAAGAGCACTGTCGGCGGAGAAATATGCCGAAGTGTTCCACTCAAAAGGTGTTTCGGCAATTGCCTGCGAAACCGTTTCGGAAGGCGTGAAAAAAGCCCTCGAACTTTCGGCGAAAGAAAACCGACCGCTCATTGCAATTGGTTCATTGTATATGTATAAAGATGTGAAAAAAGCTGTTGCATATGAGCTTTAAGGACAGTTTATATAATAAAAGTTTAAAAGGATAACAGAATTGATTTGACGATTCTTGTTATCCTTTTTTCTTATAAAATTTTACATCTTGTTTTTAAATCATTCCATTCGGTATCAAATACTGCAAAGTCAATATTATCAAGTGATGTAAGCGTATATACCGACTTGCGATTGAACTTTTCGCAATCGCACAAAAAAACACTTTGTCTTGTGTTTGCAATCATCAGAGAACGGAGATAATTTTCTTCTTCTGTAGGGTCAGAGATAACCCCGTTTTTGTCCAATCCATAAGATGAAAAAAACAAAATATCGGGATGAATTTCAGATGCAATTCTGTAGCTTTGTGTTCCTGATAATACTGCTGAGTTGTTAACACTTTCCCCACCGATACAATGTGTTGAAATGCCGTAATTTATAGCATTTATTGCAGTAATCATATTATTGGTAAACAGAGTGACGTTTTTGTGTTTTGCAATGTGTGGAATTAAAAATCCGGCAGTGCTGGAACCATCAAGCATAATTGTCTGCCCGTCACGAATCAGGCAAGCGGCTTTTTTTGCTATTTTCCGTTTTCCCAGAACATTTTGATTTATACGACTGTTAAGAGGAGCTGCCTTATTGTCTCCATCCAATACACTCGCGCCGCCGTGAGTACGTTTGATAAAAAACATATTTTGCAATTTTGTCAAATCTCTTCGGATACTCGATGGCGATGTGTATGTAATTTCAGCAATTTTTTCTACCGTCATAAATCTGTATTCATTCAACAATTCAAGAATTTGCTCTTGTCTTTTTGTTATGCTCATTTAAATCACCTTTTTGCTCGTTTTAAATATTATCGTGATTGTTTTTCTAATTTATCGCCATACATTGACTATACAACAACCAAGCTCCATAATTGTATCATGCACAAATGTAAAAGTCAATATGAGGTGAAAATATGTTAGAACAAATTAAGGAACGAGTTTTTAAGGCCAATATATCGCTGCAAGAATACAAGCTTATTACATTGACTTGGGGTAATGTATCTGAGATTGACAGGGAAACAGGTTATGTGATTATAAAGCCTTCAGGCGTCAGCTATAATGATATGACACCGGATGATATGGTAGTAGTTGATTTGAATGGTAATAAGATTGAAGGGAAACTAAATCCATCTTCCGATACACCAACACACCTGGAACTGTACAGAAAGTTCCCGTCGATAGGTGGAATTACTCACACTCATTCAAGGTGGGCAACGATTTTTTCTCAAGCTCAAATGAGTATTCCCATACTCGGAACAACGCATGCTGATGCATTTTATGGAGATATTCCCTGCACACGAAAATTGACTTCCGATGAAATATTCGGTGAATATGAGCTTGAAACAGGCAAAGTTATTGCGGAATTATTCACGCAAGATACTATCAGCAAAATCCCCGGAGCGTTAGTATGTTCTCATGGACCTTTTACATGGGGAAAGGATGCCATGGAATCAGTTAAAAATGCTGTGATTTTAGAAGAAGTTGCAATGATGGCATGGCATACTCTAAAGCTTAATAGTGATGCGGATTTTCAGAAAGAGCTTTCCGATAAGCACTATCTGCGTAAGCACGGAGAAAATGCCTACTATGGACAAAAGGAGCTTAAAAAATGATAATAGACAGCAAAAAATATAACGGTATGTGTTTTTGTGGCAAAGAACATAAAATGACAACAGAATTTTGTATAATCGAACCGGGCTGTATGGCGAATGCGGATACATATATTGACAGATATGGGTTAAATGGATTTTCTGCAGTTATATATGACGAAAACACATACAATGCTACAAAAGGTTTGCATCCGAAAGCGGATAAAGAAATTATTCTTTCGCCTGAAAATTTACACGCAGACAATCACGGGGTTGCTATGGCTATGAGCCGGATTCCGGAAAATTGCGATTATCTGATTGCAGTAGGTTCGGGTACCGTGCACGATATAACACGATATTGTGCTTATGAAAAGGGCATCCCGTTTGTTTCGTGCCCTACCGCCGCAAGCGTTGACGGTTTTTGTTCATCGGTTGCCGCAATGACTTGGGATGGTTTTAAGAAAACGTTTGAAGCTGTAGCTCCAAAAATTGTAATTGCCGACCTTGACATTATATCAAAGGCTCCGATGTTTCTTACACGTTCGGGCTTTGGTGATATGATTGGCAAATTCATTGCTTTAGCAGATTGGAAAATTGCACATATTCTAACTAATGAATATTTTTGTTCTGCAATCCATGATATGACTTTGAATGCCACAAAATCTGTTGTGAGCTGTGCAGAAGCAATAAATATAGGAGATATAACTGCTTATGAAAAGCTCACATACGGACTTTTGATGTCAGGACTTGCAATGCAGATGCTCGGAAATTCCCGTTGTGCTTCAGGGGCAGAGCATCATATTTCGCACCTGATAGAAATGGAACCCGAAGGACTGAATGTCAGGTCGGATGCTCTTCATGGAGAAAAGGTTGGTGTTGGCACGTTACTTGTAAGCAAACAATATCACAAAATCAAATCGGATAAAAATATTATGTGGAATGATTACCAAAAAGCAGAGCCGGATTACATCAAAAATATGTTTGGAGAAAAATTGAGCGATGCTATAATTTCGGAAAACTCGACAGATTGTGCTTCCTGCATAAAAGGAAAAACAATAACTGATAATTGGACCGCCATATGCAATGTCATAAACACAATCCCAACATATGACCAACTGATGGAAAAATATAAAATATTGGGGGTTAAATCTGCTCTTGTTGATATTGGCATTTCCGAAGAAAAAAATGACACATTACTTAAATATGCTCCTCTCGTACGCAACAGATTAACATTGTTGCGACTGTATAGCGCGATGAACAGAAAATAGTACCACAGCAAAACCCGAAACAAAAACTTTGTTTCGGGTTTTAAATTGTCATTGGGTTTATAAAAGTCCGGTAAAACCGCCGGTTTGAGTTATTATTTTTTGAATTTCCGAAACATCGGCATCGCCGACACCGACACCTGCTTTTTTCGCTACGGCTACTGCGACACCCGCGGCTTCGCCTATAGTGCAGACGATGGGCATAATGCGGTAAGATGCCTGCGAATCGTGGTCGGAGGATATGCACCGACCTGCAACAAGCAGATTTTCTTTGCCGACGGGATGCAAACAGCGGTAGGGAATGGTGTACCAGGTTCCTTCCTCGAAAAAGTAGTGGCTGGTTCCGGCGCCGTCCGGGCTGTGAATGTCAATGTCGTAATTTGCCGCCGCAATAGCATCCGGGAATTTCTTACAGGCAAGCAAATCATCTTTTGTGAGAAGATAATCGCCTTTAATCATACGACTTTCACGAACGCCTGTTTCGGCGGCAGTTGAAATAATGGAACTGTTTTTGAATGCGGAAAAATTCTTCTTCAGAAAATCAAAAATCTCAAAAACCTGTTCTCTTGCTTCGATTTCAGCCTGAGTACGGTCGAAAGGATTGGTCGGATTTTTGCGGATTACACGGGTTGTGTTAAAATGAACAACCCCGTCAACCAGCGTTTTGAAAGACAGTACATCTTCGCGGGGATTTGAAAAAAGCCCTTTTTCTTTTGCTTCCTTATATATAGGATTGAAAAGCGGTTTTTGCTCTGAGTATAAATCCATATCAACATTTGCAACACGGAAACAAAGGGTCATTGGCTGACACTGGTTGTCGTTTTCCCTGCCCAGCATATACTCGCATCCGGCAAGAAAAGCCAGGTTTCCGTCGCCGGTTGCATCTATAAAATAGTCGGCTTCAAGCTTTATTTTGCCCGAAACTCCCGACAATGTGACAGAATCAATCTTTTCGCCCGATTGTTCCACTTCGGATAAATAAACTCCGTAAAGCAGATTCACTCCCGCTTCCTGAGCCATTCTGTTCAGAAGAAGCTTTAAATTTTCGTCGTGAAAATAGTAGCTGTAAGGATAATAATCGCCGTCAAAGTCGGTCATTTTCTCGAGTTTTTCTTTTATCTCAGCAAAAATTCCCCGACTTAAGAAGAATTTTTCGCCATTTAGCATGGTGGAATGTTTCATGAACGGCATAACAAGTGCGTTTGATGCCGCACCGCCGAGGCAGTTGCCTTTGTCAAAAAGCAAAACGGAAAGACCTTGTCGCGCTGCTGCTATAGCGGCTCCAACGCCGGCAAACCCTCCACCTGCAACAATTAAATCATATTTCATAATCAACTACCTCTTTTTAATGTTTTTCATATATTCGGCAGCTGCCTGCTCAATTTTGTTTTCGCCCGGGGTATAGTAAATTTTATCTTTAATTTTGTCGGGCAGATATTGCTGCTCAACATAATGCCCCGGATAACTGTGCGGATATTTGTAGCCGATAGATTTGCCAAGTTTTTTCGCTCCGGCATAGTGGCCATCTTTCAACGAAGACGGGATATCGCCCGTGTCGCCCGATGCAATGTCGCTCATTGCGGCATCAATGGCGCAAATCGCAGAGTTTGATTTTGGTGCTGTTGCCAGCAGTATTACAGCTTCGGCAAGCGGAATTCTTGCTTCGGGAAGCCCAAGCTGAAGTGCACAGTCAACACAAGATTTCACAACGGAAATTGCTGTTGGATAGGCAAGGCCGATATCTTCGGCGGCAATCACCATAAGTCTGCGGCACACCGAAATCAAGTCCCCGCCTGTAAGTAGACGTGCGAGATAATGAATTGCGGCGTTTTCGTCACTGCCGCGAATGGATTTCTGGAACGCGCTGAGCAAATCGTAATGGCTGTCGCCGTCGCGGTCATATCGTGATGCCGGAAGGGAAGCATTTTCAAACACCTGATCGGCTGTTACAGAAGATTTTTTGCCCTGCAATGCTGTAGTCATACAAAGTTCAAGCAAATTGAGCGACTTCCGAACATCGCCGTATGCGATTTCGGAGATTGCTACAAATGCATCTTTATCAAAAGTTATTTCTGAATAATATTCCTTATTTAAAATATCAAGTCCGCGAACCAGCACTTTTTCGATTTCTTCAGGTTCAACTTTGTGAAATTCAAAAACGTTACTTCGGCTCAATATTGCATTATACACATAAAAAAACGGATTTTCTGTAGTAGCGGCAATAAGAGTGATAAATCCGTTTTCGATATATTCCAGCAAAGATTGTTGCTGTTTTTTGTTGAAATTCTGGATTTCATCAAGATAAAGAAGTATGCCGTTGGGATTTGTAAGAGAATTTTGTTCTTTTACAATATTTTTAATATCGCTCACCGAGCCGTTGGTGGCGTTTATATAATATAATGTTTTGCCCGACTTCTCTGCGGCAATTCTTGCAAGCGTGGTTTTTCCTGTGCCTGAAGGTCCATAAAAAATCATGTTCGGCAGATTGCCGCTCTCTATAAGAGTGCGCAAAACTTTGCCTTTGCCGATAAGATGTGACTGGCCTACGACATCATCAATGGTTGATGGTCTGATTCTGTCTGCAAGCGGTTGCATAAAGTCACCTCCAAAATAGTATAATAATATTATATATGTAAAGTGGTATTTTTGCAAGAAAAACTGTGCATATTTAATAAAAAACTGAAAAATTATAAAAAAGGGAGAAAAAAGGCAAAAAAAGTATTGACAAAGTAAGAAAGGTGTGGTAAAATGAAAGTCCACCTGATGAGAGAAGGTGGGCGGTCACATCGGCTTTAAAAAATTTTTTAAAAA
>JAFYVD010000057.1 GCA_017558425.1 Clostridia bacterium
AACTGAGAACTCCCATCACGACTATAAAAACATACGCTGAAACGCTTATGGAATCGCGGGACATACCTCCCGAAATGCAGGAAAATTTCCTGAATGTAATGCAGAGCGAAGCTGATAGAATGGCGCGCCTTGTTTCCGACCTTCTTGAGCTTTCGAGGCTGGATTATGATGCTCAGGCGATGCAGAAAGAATATTTTGATTTGCAGGCGTTGCTTGAGGATATTGTCAGAAAAATTGAGCACAGCGCGAGGGAAAAACATCAGCAGCTCACGCTGTCTTTTGCAAATAGTATGGAACCTTTTTACGCCAACAGGGACAGAATTGAGCAGGTTGTGACCAATATTATCACAAATGCCATAAAATATACTCCCGAAAAGGGCGAAATCAAGGTTTCGGCAGGTAATATTTACGACAGCTTCTACATCAAGGTGAAGGACACGGGCGAAGGAATCCCGAAAGAAGACCTGGCTCATGTTTTTGAAAGATTTTACCGTGTGGACAAGGCAAGAAGCCGTCAAAGCGGCGGAACAGGGCGTGGACTTGCCATAGCGAAAGAAATAATTGAGGCTCACGGCGGAGAAATTAAGCTTGAAAGTGAGGTTGGCAAGGGTACTTTGGTAACGGTGAAGTTCCCTGTAAATGTTAATCGAACTTAATGCTGTTGTAATGGTTTTGTAATAATTATGGTGTATAATATATGTATCTGAAACTATCGAAAGGAAGTGCGTTAAGATGAAAAAGTTATCTTTGGTAATGCTGGTTGCTCTGATTCTGTCAATGTTTACAGCTTTTCAGGCATTTGCTGCTCCGGCTGAGCTTTCGGCTGTTCCGGAAAGCAACGGCATGCTTTACATAGACATATACAATCCTGAAACGGTTGTATCCACCACTACACAGAAGGACTATGTTCTTTCGGGTGTTGCAAAAAGCGGCGTGATTGTCAGCGTATATATGTACGACAAAGCTGCAGCTAAATATAAGCTGGTTACAAACGGCGATGTTCAGGCTGTTCAGACAATTGGTGCAAGCGGATATTTTGCTCAGAGAGTGTCTCTCGCAGAGGGCAAAAATGACATTCTGGTGCGCGTTGATGATGCTGTGGATTCAGCTGTTGCATCCCAGGTTGTTCGTCTTGAAATCAATCTGCTTGTAGACAGTTTTTGGAATAAGATTAAAAGTGCATCTTCCAATATGATGCAGGAACTTAAAAACTCGTTCAGATAATTATGAAGAAGAAGGAAATAGCAAAAAACGTTATTCTCAGCCTTCTTATCTGCGTGTGTGTATTTTTATTTTATAAAATATGGTTTAGCGAAAAATTATGGTCCTCGGACTATAATTTTTTTGCGTCTTTATGGGGAAATTCTCAGAATTTGTCAGACACTTCTTCCTCGATTGAAGACATTTTAACACCGAAAAACATCATTTTTTCGGGCGGAGGAAAAAGGTTTGTTTCCACAAAAGGCGACGCAGATTTTGACGGCTATTATGCCGAGGTGAAGGAAATCCTTGGCAAAGTTTCTGAAAAAACATCCAAATTCACATTGACGACCGAAGATGAAATGCTGTCGGCAATTAAATCCACCTCGGTGTCTGTGGATTTTGGTACGGTTTTCGGCGGTGAAATAGGCGGCTATATAGGAACATATTTCCCCGCAAAACAGCTTAAAGAGGTTGTGATTTCGCTCAGTGACTCTGCGCTTGGCAAGCCTGTGGTTTATATCAGAGACAGAGCGGATGGAGAAATTTATAAAACTGCGGTAGATGTGCCGTTGGCACAGTTTGCCGAAACGGTTCTGGCACACCTTGAAAAGCATTCGAGCGGAAATCTCCCATTTGCTTTTGAGCTGGGATTTCATATGTCCAAACAGACAGAGGAAAGCGAAATATCGCAGGATATTCTGCTCAATTCCAACATTCTTATAGGACTTACAGATGTGGAAGCGCCTGAAATTTCGGTGAGCGCCCCTAAAAATACGGGACTTACATCCTCTCAGGCAAGCCTTATTCTTCGTCAGTTTGGTATGGACAAAACGTCAGCAAGAAAATATATTGAAACAAACGATGCCATTATATATGTGGACGGTGGTGCAACTCTGAAAATTTCGCCCACGGGAACGCTGGAATATACGGCGCAGACGGAAGGACCTGAAATTTACAATCCTTCGTCAAAAGATGCTCTGCCGGTTGCGGTTGGCAACATTTTCAGTTATATTCGCAGGATTATAAGGGAGTTTGACACCAACACGCCGCCGCTTCAGATTTCCAGCGACCTTGTAAACCTTTCGGACAACACAGAAGAAGTAACTATCAACATAGATTATTATATCAACAGCATTCCTGTTATGGCGTGGGAAAACAAGCACGCTATAACGGTTACTATGAAAAACGGCAAACTTGTTTCCTACACTCAGCAGGTCTGCGACCTTGAAACTCAGGAGGAAATGCTGTCTGCCGGAAATATGCTTCAGGCAGTGGACGGACTTTACGAAACACTTCCCGAAGGAACAAAAGCAACAGTTTCCGACCTGTTTGTTGCTTACACGGCGGAAGACACCCTTTCCTGGTGTGCGCGTTTGGACAGCGACGACAGCCTTATTATAATTGACAGGGAGGGAGCGGAATGAATTGGCCGAGAGTGAAAACTATTTTGATTTTTATGTTTCTGTTGGTTGACATAATTTTAGTTGCGTCCATTGTGGCGCCTGCGCTCGGACTAAGCAGAATACCGCAGAAAACCATTGAGAATACGGTGGCGGTGCTTAAAGCCCGCGGTATAGAGATTTCGCCGGAAATCATTCCGAATAAAAGGGAGAGCCTTGGGGTTGCCGAGCTTTATAATTTGTGGACCGACAGAGAAATGCTTGCCCGGAAAATATTGGGCGACGATGCAAAGCAGGAGGGCGAAGGTTATAAAAACGATACAAAATCGCTTAAACTGAATCAAACCGATTTTGTGTATGAAAACAGTGAGCCGGAAAAAAATATTGCACAAGAGCTAATAAATGTCGGGATTGATGCCCGCGAAAACATATACGAGCAGGGGGAGAAAACTCTGCGGGTTTGGCAAGCGGTGGAAGACAAAAAAATATTCGAATCGGAGATTTATGCAGCGTTTGACGGCGATGTTATAAATGCTTCGGGATATTGGATTTTTTCGGAAAGAGACAAAGGAATAATAAAAAACACGCCCGATAAATTGCTTGATGTTACGGGCGTGCTGGTAGATTTTGCAAACAACCCGATCCACGAGGAACGGGTGAAGATAGCGGCGGTGGAAATCGGATATTCCACCGGCGGGATTTACAGAGATACGGCACACAAGCTTGTGTCGGTGTCGCCGGCATATAAAATCAGCACCGATACAGGAGATTATTATATGTACGATGCCTTTTCGGGCGGCTTTTTATACGCCATAAAAAACGGGGAAATTATATATTGATTAAATCAACAGCAATACCTTTGGACCGCGCATAGAGCGCGGTCTTTCCGCTTCCTCCGGTAAATCCGTCGGTCACGGCGATAACCATATCGCTGTTGTCCACCATATAGCAGTTACGCTGCATCAGGCAGGAATAGGAAAATTTTTCGCAAACACAAGTGATTTTGTCGCACTGTTTCAAAATTCTTTCATACCTGATTTTATGAGATGCGCTCCAGCCCGCAGCTTGCTTTGGATGGGGAAGAGCGGCTTCAAGCGTGATTTTTGCACCTGCAGCTTTGCGGCTGATAACAATTTCTGCCGCCCAGGTGTCAACACCAAGGGCCATTCCGCTGATGAAATGGGTAAAACCGTCTGCAATGGCGGCATCTATTTTATTTTCCAGAATTTTTTTTAAATTTACACACCGGGGGTCGGTTTCGTTGAACCTCCAGGGGAGATTTTGCGGACGCCTGCCGGTGAAACATAAGGTTTTCATTTTTATCACCTTATATAATTTTAGCATAACAAAAAGCAAATTGCAACACCGATATAATTTGCAGAAATGTTTGAATTTTAAATAAATTGTGATATAATTAAACAAAAGACAGCAAATATGAAAGAAGGAACGGATATATGAAAGCTTTGATTACGGGTGCAAGCTCCGGTATAGGTATGGAAATTGCAAAAGTGCTTGACGGAATGGGCATTGAAACTGTTTTGGTGGCAAGGCGTGAAGACAGACTGCGTGAGCTGGCACAAAAATTGCAAAACAAAACTGAAATTATAGCAATGGATTTATCAATTCCGGGTGCGACGGAAGAACTGTTTGAAAAAGTACCCGAAATAGACATTCTTGTGAATAATGCAGGGTTTGGAGTTTATGGAAAATTTGACATCACAGACCTTGAAAGAGAAAAAGAGCTTATTGCACTTAATATCACGGCACTTCACAGCCTGACAAAACTCTATCTGCCCCGATTTAAAGCTAAAAATAAAGGGTACATACTGAATGTTGCGTCAATTGCGGCATTTCTTGTGGGCCCCATTTTCTCATCCTATTATGCTTCAAAGGCGTATGTGCTGAGGTTGTCGCAGGCAATCCACCGCGAGCTGAAAAAGGACAAATCGGCTGTGAAAATCAGTTGTCTTTGTCCCGGACCTGTTGTCACCGAATTTAACCAGGTTGCCGGTGTGAATTTCGGACCGCTTGGAATGAGAGCGGACAAAGTGGCGAAAATTGCCGTAAACGGAATGTTTAAAGGAAAACAGGTTGTTGTGCCGGGAGGGCTGATAAAATGCTGCAGATTTTTTGCAAAAATCCTGCCCGAATCCTTGACTACGGCTGTGGTGATGATGATTCAGAGCGCCAGAAAGCTTGAAAAATAAACAAACTCAACCAATGGTTGCGATGCGGAAAAGATATCGTAATTATTGGTTGATTTTTTGCTTGGGTTAGTATATAATGATAGGGAAAAGGAGGACTGAAGGTGAAAAAACTTAAAACTCTTTCGACCAATATAAAAAAATATAGATTTTCTTTAGGGATAACTCAGGAAGAATTGGCACAAAAACTGTTTGTTACTCCGCAGGCAGTGTCCAAATGGGAAACGGGAACAGCACTTCCTGATGTGGAAAACCTTATAAAACTTGCAGATATTTTTTCAATGTCTGCCGACAGGCTTCTCGGGAGAGAGGATGTGGCGGACGAAGATGTTGCACTTATTGCGGTTGACGGCGGAGGAACAAAGACGGAATTTATTCTTTTCAGCCCGGACGGCACGGTTATGAAAAGGCTTGTGCTTGGAAGTACCAACCCCAATATTGTGGGAATTGAAAACTGTTGTCAGGTGCTTGCGCAGGGGATAGACTCGCTGCTTATTAAAAATCCGTCCTCGGAACAAATTTTTCTTGGTATTGCAGGGGCAAAGTCGGGTTCAAACGGCAAACTGCTGACATCGTTTGTAAAGAAAACCTATCCATTCCTGGACGGTGGGCTTGATTCGGATATTTTAAATATTATCTGGAGCAGCGGCGACGATTCGGATTGTATTGCCGCAATATGCGGAACCGGCTCTGTGGTTTATGCATGGCATAACGGTAAACTTACCCGTTCGGGAGGATGGGGATATCTGTTTGATGGTGCGGGCAGCGGATTTGACATAGGCAGAGAAGCCATTTGTGCCTGCCTTGCCAAAGATGACGGTATAGGCAGCCCGTCGTTGGTTACCGAAAGCGTGGAAGAAAAACTTGAAGGAAAAGCGTTTGATAAAATTGATGTACTCTATTCAAAAGGCAAAGATTTTATTGCGTCTTTTGCACCGTTGGTGTTTGATGCATATGAGAAGGGCGACCGAATGGCAGAAGAAATTATCCGCAAATCGGCAGACAGAATTGCATTTTTGATAAACGAACAGTGCAGAAGATATCAGAATCTTGACAAAGTGGTTATTTCGGGCGGTATTATTCGTGCAGGCGGCGGAGTTTATAAAAACTTCATTGAAGAAAAGATGGAACAGAAAATACCCATTATTGTTCCTGAACTGCCGCCGATTTATGGTGCTTGCCTGAAATGTCTCAGCGACTTTTCGGGCACAAAGATTCCCGAAACTTTTGAGGAGAATTTTAAAAGAACATATAGTAAAGCGAGCGATTTATAAATCGCTCGCTTTTGTTATGCGAAAAAGCCTGAAGTCAAAAGCAAAATCACATAAATTAATGGCTGATGAAGCATATAGATAATCAATGAATGTCTGCCCAGAATTTCGAGAAAGTGAAGTGAGCGGACTTGAAACAGCTTCATCAAACTGTACTTTCTGAAAGCAAGATGAAGAAAATACCCTGTTGAAAACAAGAAAAACCACGGCAAAATGGGGAAATAGTCTGCGGAAACAAATGATTTGGGCGGAAATCCCAAATATGCGGTTAACATATTGGAATAAAGGTGTTCCGGCAAGCTCTGGGTGAAAGTCCCTAACCCCAAATATCCCATATCAATTTTTTTGGTGCAAATAAATAGGAGAAAAGAAAGCAAAAGACCAACAATCGGGGTGATTTTTCGCAAAATTTTATCCGTTGCATCAAAGAAGAGCATACAACTGCCAAGCAGAGTTAAAACACCGAAAAAAACAGGAGAATCGGGCGTAAAAATTAGAGTGACACAGGTTATCAGCACAGAGCAGACAAGTAGCTTCAGACCGTGAACGCATTTTCTTCTGCTAAACGGCTGACAAAACCCTGAAATAAGTATAAATGTGCAACAGATTGCCTGCTGCCAGATGTATGCGCATTTATCATAATACCATGGGATATTTACACCGAAAATATATACCATATCCCATAATACATGGTAAGCAATCATATTAAGTAACGCAAAGCCGCGGAGTGAGTCTAAAAGTCGGTATCTTTTCATAAAACCTCGCATTTAAAATCAGGGCTGCCTTTCGACAGCCCCGGGCTATTATTCTATTCCGTTAGGATTGTTGTCAACAAATCTCCAGGAATCAAGACACATTTCTTCAATGCCTTTTTTCGCTTCCCAGCCAAGAATTTCCTTTGCTTTTGCAGGGTTTGCATAGCACATTGCAATATCTCCGGGACGGCGGTCGGTAATTTTATAGTTAACGGGTTTACCGCTTGCTTTTTCAAAAGCTTTCACCATATCAAGAACGCTGTAGCCGTTGCCTGTTCCCAGGTTGAAAGCGTCAACGCCTTTTTCTTTTGCAACCCATTCGAGAGCTTTGAGGTGACCGAGACTTAAGTCAACAACGTGGATAAAGTCACGAACACCTGTGCCGTCGTGAGTGGGATAATCTCCGCCGAATACGCTCAGCTGAGGAAGTCTGCCTGCCGCAACTCTTGCGATGTAGGGCATAAGGTTGTTGGGTATGCCGTTGGGGTCTTCGCCGATAAGTCCGCTTTCGTGAGCGCCGATGGGGTTAAAATAACGAAGAAGGGCAATGCTCCATTCGTTATCCGAAACATAAAGGTCACGAAGGATGCCTTCAATCATCAGCTTTGTGCTGCCGTAAGGGTTGGTTGTGGAAAGGGGGAAATCTTCTGTGATGGGCACAGATGCAGGGTTTCCGTAAACTGTTGCAGACGAGCTGAATACAATCTTTTTCACACCGTGAGCTTTCATAGCCTGGCACAAAATAAGTGTGCCTGTGATGTTGTTGTGATAATATTCAAGGGGCATTGCAACAGATTCGCCAACGGCTTTAAGGCCTGCGAAATGCACAACTGCATCAATTTTATTTTCGTCAAAAATGCGGTTCATGCCTGCTTCATCAAGAAGGTCGGTTTCGTAGAATTTAAAATCTTTACCGGTGATTTTTCTGACTCTTTCAAGAGATGCGGGCTTGGAGTTTGAAAAATTGTCCATAACAACAATTTCATAGCCTGCGTTCAAAAGTTCTACACATGTGTGGCTGCCGATAAATCCGGCACCGCCTGTTACTAATACATTCATATGGTTGTCTCCTTTTTTAATTATATAACAATTCCGCCATTGGGACTTATAACCTGACCGGTTATGTAATCTCCGCCATCTTCTGCAAGAAACAGAGCCGAAAGTGCAATTTCGGAAGGGGAGGCAAGTCTGCCCAGAGGAATTTCTTTTTCAATTTCTTTAATTTCATCAGCGGTAAATCCGCTCATCATATCTGTATCAACCACTCCGGGAGCGATGGCGTTAACCGTGATTCCCGAGGGTGCAAGCTCTTTTGCGAGAGCTTTTGTGAATCCGATAAGCCCGGATTTTACCATAGAATAATGGACTTCACAGGAAGCACCGGTAATTCCCCAGATGGAGGAAATATTTATTATTCTGCCCGATTTTTTGTCAATCATGTCAGAAAGAACTGCTTGAGTGCAATTGAAAGCACCTTTAAGATGAACAGAGACCATTTGGTCAAAATCTTCATCGGTGATGTCCGAAAAAAGCTTGGATTGAGCAATCCCGGCGTTGTTTATCAAAATATCAACGCTTCCGAATCGGCTTTTCACAGCCGAAACCATTGCATCAACCTGATTTTTGTCAGACACGTCGGCGCAGAATTTTGCGACATTTTCAAATTCATTTTCAAGAGCAGTTGCAGCCGAGTCGCTTTTATTGTAATTCAGAGCAACATTATAGCCTTTTTCGGCAAAAAGACGGACGCAGGCACTTCCAATCCCGCGGCTTGAGCCGGTGATTAATACTGTTTTCATATATTTATTTGCTGTCAACCGTAATTACAGCCGCATATCGGCTGTCTTTTTCTGACAGCTTCTCCTTTATCTGAGAGAGTATTTTGTCTTTATCTTTATGCAATGCGAAAGGTAGTTCAAGGTCGAAAATCAGGTTTATGTTCTTTTCGCCGTCTGTCATACGGAAATCGTGAATCCCCATACGCTCGTCAATGGAAGTGACAATCTCAAGAACCTCAGCCTTTGTTCTGTCGGTAAGCTCGCAACCTGTGGCAATGGGGTCCATATGAATTACAATGTGAACGCCGTAGTCGCGCATAATATCCTGTTCCAACGCATCAATAAGTTCGTGGATTTTAACAATATCGGCATTGTCGGGCACTTCGGCGTGCACAGACGCCATTTTTCTGCCCGGACCATAGTCGTGTACAATAAGGTCGTGAACACCGACAATTCCTTCGGCGGAAATAATTTTTTCGGTTATTTTATCCACCGTTTCCATATCGGGTGCTCTGCCCAGCAGAACGTCAACGGTATCTTTTGCGATTCCGAAACCCGAATAGATGACAAGCAGAGAGAAAATCGCACCCATAATGGCGTCGAGCGGGAAAGATACAAACTTGCCCACAAACACAGAAACCACCATAATTGATGTGGAAATTGCATCAATCAGAGAGTCTGTAGCGGTAGCGCTGAGCACGCCGGATGAAATTTTCGCAGCGAGATATCGGTTATAAGACGCCATCCACAGTTTCACAAGCACCGAAGCACCAAGAATAACCGCGAGAGGAAGGCTGAATTTCATAGGCTCGGGACTGAAAATTTTGGAAACAGAGGTTTTGAAAAGCTCAAACCCCACAAGCATAATGATAAATGAAACTATCAGCGAAGAAATATATTCAAATCTGCCGTGGCCGAAAGGGTGCTCTTCGTCAGGACGCATATTGCTGAGCTTTGTGCCTGCAATAACTATCAGCGAAGATGCGGTGTCCGAAAGGTTGTTTACAGCATCGGAAATTACACCGATACTTCCCATTAAAAGACCTATTGTAAGTTTTAAAGCAAACAGAAAAAGGTTGCAGATTATACCTAAAACTCCACCAAGAATCCCATATTTTTCACGGACAAGAGAATCGGATGTGTTTTCGCAGTCCGAAATAAATTTTTTTACAAGAAATTTTATCAAAGAGATACCCCCGTATCAATCAAAAGATTATCTGCCTGACTTGCCGCAACGGCGAGCTGGTCGCATCTTTCGTTATATTCGTGACCGGCGTGACCTTTCAGCCACACAAATTCCACGTCATGCTTTTCAAGCAAAGGCAAAAGCCGTTGCCACAAATCCACATTCAATGCTTTTTTGCCGTCCGACTTTTTCCAGCCCTTCATCTGCCAGGAATAAACCCAGCCCTTGGTGATGGAGTCCACAACATATTTTGAATCGGAATAAAGCGTAACTTCGCACTCTGTTTTAAGCGCTTCAAGCCCTGTGATAACCGCAAGCAGCTCCATACGGTTGTTTGTGGTGTTTTTGTAGCCTGCCGAAATTTCTTTGGTAATTTCGCCGTATTTTAAAATCACACCGAATCCGCCCGGACCGGGATTGCCGCTGCAGGCTCCGTCGGT
>JAFYVD010000058.1 GCA_017558425.1 Clostridia bacterium
CCGTAAATTCCGTTGAATCTTGTTGCAATGTCACGGCAGATTTCGATGTGCTGTTTCTGGTCGTGACCAACGGGAACTGCATCTGTCTGATAAAGCAGAATGTCTGCCGCCATAAGAACCGGATAAGTGAAAAGTCCGGCGTTAATATTATCTGCATGTTTTGCAGATTTATCCTTAAACTGAGTCATTCTTGAAAGTTCACCCATCTGAGTGTAGCAGTTCAGAATCCATGCAAGCTGAGAATGTGCCGGCACGTGAGACTGACAGTAAAGAATACTTTTTTCGGGGTCAACTCCACAGGCAAGAAGGAAAGCGAGAAGCTTTAATGAGTTCTGTCTTAAATCTGCCGGAGTCTGGCGAACTGTTATAGAATGCAGGTCGGCAACTGCGAAAAGACAGTCGTAATCTTCCTGCAAGGGAATCCAGTTTTTGATAGCGCCGAGATAGTTGCCGAGGGTGATGGTGCCTGATGGCTGAATGGCGCTGAAAACACGTTTTTTCTGTTCCATTTTCGAAAAATTCCTTTCTGTTTCTGTTATTAAAGAATCTCGGAAAGAGATTTGATTGCAAATTCAATTTTGTCCTCGGGGACAAGGGAATAGTTAAGTCTGAAAGTGTTTGTGGGTTTTGACATATCAATCATAAATGTATGACCGGGAACAAACGCCACTTTCTTTTCAAGTGCTTTCTGCAAAAGTGCTTTTGTATCTGTACCTTCGGGCATGTAGCAGAAGAGGAAAATGCCGCCTTCGGGACGAGTGTATGTACAGTGAGCAGGGAAATATTTGTCCATTGCATCAAGCATTTTTTTGCATTTTCTGCCGTAAAGCTCGCAAACCTTTTCGATATGGTCTTCGATGCTGTATTTTGTAAGATATTCAGCCGCCATCATCTGAGTGAGTGTGCAGGTGTGAACGTCGGCGGACTGTTTTGCAACGGTTGCTTTTGCAACAATGTCTTTATGACCGCAAAGCCAACCCACACGCATACCTGCCGACAGAATTTTTGAGAATGAACCGGAATAAATTACTCTGCCTTCGGTATCAAGCGATTTGATTGTGGGAACATATTCACCACGGAAACGGAGTTCGCCGTAGGGGTTGTCCTCAAGAATGAAAGCGTTGTATTTTTTTGCAAGCTCAAGCAATTTTATTCTCTTTTCGAGAGGCATTGTAACGCCTGTGGGGTTCTGGAAAGTGGGGATTGTATAAATGAGCTTGATTTTTTCTGTTTTGAGAATATTTTCAAGTGCATCAAGATCCATACCATCTGAAAGTACGGGCACGCCGAAAAGCTGACCGCCGAAACCGCGGATGGAGTTGAGCGAACCGACGAAAGAAGGAAGCTCTGCAACAACGCCGTCACCTTCGTTTATAAGTACGCGGGCGATAAGGTCAATAGCCTGCTGAGCGCCTGTTGTAACAATCAGCTCGTCATATTCAGCCATACTGTCAATTTTCTTCATTCTTTCGGAAAGAATGTTGCGCAGGGGGATATAGCCCTCGGTTGCATTATACTGCAGGGAAACGCCGGGGTTGTTTTTCAAAACATCGTGGGCAATTTCTGCAAGAGCTTCGTTGGGGAAGCTTTCAACGGCAGGGTTGCCACCTGCAAGCGAAATGATGTCTTTCTGACCTAAAAGTTTGAAAATTTCTCTGATTTCCGAAGCTTTGATTCCTGAAATTCTGTCTGAAAAAATACCTGTAGTGTCAATCATTTTTTATATTCCTTTCTCGTCATATCCAAAGTTTTTCAGTTCTTTTGCTTTGTTGCGCCAACCGTCACGCGGTTTCACCCAAAGTTCAAGAAATACCTTTTTCTCCAAAATATCTTCAAGGTCAATTCTTGCAGAAGTGCCGACTCTTTTCAGCATTTCGCCGCCCTTGCCTATAATGATACTTTTGTGAGAATATTTTTCACAATAAATATTTGCATTTATTGAAATTTTCTTTTCTTCTTCTTTAAACTGCAGGATTTCCACAGCAATTCCGTGAGGAATTTCTTTATCCAACAGAGTCAGCAGCTTTTCGCGGATGATTTCAGCCGCAAGAGCACGTTGGTTAACGTCGGTAACCATATCTTCGGGATAAAATCTCGGGCCTTCACCCAAAAGCTTTTCCGCTTCTTCGATAAGCAATTTCACGCCGTCTCCCGACTTTGCGGAAATTGGAACGGTAGCCTCAAACTGATGAAGCTGGTTATATTTTAAAATCTGCTCGGGCAGGTCGGTTTTCTTCACTGCATCAATTTTGTTTATTACAAGGATTGCAGGCAGTTTGCTGGATTTGATTTTATCAATAATCTCTTCTTCAACAGACGTGATTTCTCGGTCGGCAGAGGTTACGAAAAAGATAACGTCAGCCTCGAAAATGCTGTCGGACGCCACATCCACCATATATTCGCCCAGTTTTGTTCTGGGGTTGTGAATACCGGGGGTGTCAATGAAAATCAACTGACTTTCACGAGTGGTGCGGATAGCGATAATTCTATTTCTGGTTGTCTGGGGTTTTGCAGACACAATGGCAACCTTCTGACCGATAATTTTGTTTATCAGAGTGGATTTACCCACATTGGGCAGACCCACGGTTGCAATAAAGCCCGATTTGAAATCTTTCATATATTTATTCTCCTTTGGCAGTGACGCCTATGGGTTTTTTTGACGGAGTGCCTGCCTTGCGTGGAAATTCTTTGGGGCAGGGTTTCACTTTTTTTACAACTACTATTTTGTGAAGCAGGTCGGTGAACGGGACAGTTACTTCGGCAACCTCCGAAATTTCGCCGCCCAATGTTTTGATAGCTTTTTCTGCATTTTTCAGCTCTTCGGGAGCTGCAGGTCCTTTGAGCGCTAAAAATGTGCCGCCAACCTTCACATATGGCAGACAATATTCGCACAGCACAGCCATATTGGCAACTGCTCTTGAAACTGCCACATCATATTTTTCACGGTGCAATTTATCCCTTGCGCCGTCTTCGGCACGGGCGTGAACGCACTTTGCACCCGAAATGTCGGTCGATTTTAAAACAGAATCAATAAAAGCGAGCCGTTTGTTCAAAGAATCAAGCAGAGTGAGTGAAATGTCAGCTCTAGCAATTTTTATTGGCAGACCGGGGAACCCCGCTCCGCATCCTACGTCAATAACGCTTGCGTTTTCAGGAATAAACCCACAGGCTGTGATACTGTCGAGAAAATGTTTGGTGATAACCTCCTGCGGTTCTGTGATTGCAGTTAAGTTGAGCGATTTGTTTGTTTCAATCAACATATCCATATAGGTAATAAACTGCTCAGCCTGTTTATCGTCAAGAGGGATGCTCAGCGCCGATGCGCCTTTTATGAGTAAGTCTTTCACTTTAAACCTCTCTGTTCAAGGTATACCAACAGTACCGCGATGTCAGAAGGTGAAACTCCTGAAATTCTTGATGCCTGACCGAGCGACTGAGGACGCATTTGAGATAGCTTCTGCCTTGCTTCGAGGCGCAGACCAGAAATGGCATTATAGTCGGTGTCCTCGGGCATAAGCTTTGCTTCAAGCCGTCTGAACTGTTCAATCTGGTCAAGCTGGCGTTTGATATATCCGTCGTATTTTATTTTTATTTCAACCTGTTCGCATACGTCAGCTTCAAGCTGAGGCATATCGCAAACCTCTTTTAAATCTTTGTAATGAATTTCGGGTCGGCGAAGCATATCGCTGAGCCTTAACCCTGTTTTTACAGCCGAAGTGCCTTTTGATTCAAGGAAATTGTTAAGTCCTTCGGTGGGGGAAAGTACGGTGGAAGAAAGGCGGTTGATTTCCAGCTCCACCTTTTTATATTTATCAATAAATTTTTCGTATCTTTCCTGAGAAATCAGACCTAAATTATAGCCTTTTTCGGTGAGCCTTTCGTCTGCATTATCCTGACGGAGAGCAAGACGGTATTCGCTTCTTGAGGTCATCATTCGGTAAGGTTCCTGAGTGCCTTTTGTAACAAGATCATCAATAAGGGTGCCGATATAAGCATCCGAACGCTGGAGTGTGAAAGGCTCTTTGCCCAGCACGATGTGTGCCGCATTTATGCCGGCGATAAGTCCTTGAGCGGCCGCTTCTTCATAACCCGAACTGCCGTTGAACTGACCTGCACCGAAAAGGCCGCCGTAATCTTTGAATTCCAGAGTTGGTTTGAGCTGGAGCGGATTGACACAGTCATATTCGATAGCGTATGCGATTCGCATAACTTTGGCATTTTCAAGCCCTTTTACGCTGTGAAGCATTTCCATCTGCACTTCTTCGGGAAGGGAAGATGAAAAACCCTGAACGTACATTTCTTCGGTATGAAGACCCATAGGCTCTATGAAGAGCTGATGGCGTTCCTTATCCGCAAAACGGACAACCTTGTCCTCGATGGACGGACAATATCTCGGGCCGACACCTTCAATCATTCCCGAATAAAGGGGAGAGCGATGAAGGTTTTTCTTTATAATATCGTGAGTTGTTGTACTTGTGTAAGTGAGGTGACAGGACACAATGTTTTCCAGACCTTCGGGATTGGTGCCGAAAGAGAAAGGAGTGATATTTTCATCTCCCGTCTGTTCTTCCATAACGGAAAAATCCACACTGCTGCGACGGATTCTCGCAGGGGTACCCGTTTTAAACCTCATAAGCTCGATGCCGGCGTTTCTGAGGCAGTCGGAAAGGGAGTTTGCTGCGAACATACCATCGGGACCACCGCTGTAGCTTACTTCGCCAATGATAATTTTACCTTTTAAATATGTGCCTGTTGCGATAATAACGCATTTACATTCGTAAAGACCGCCTGTGTGGCTGACAACGCCTTTTACGCTTTTATCGTCATTAAACAGAATTTCGGTAATTTCGCCCTGGCGAACATCGAGATTTTCTGTCAGTTCAAGGTAATGTTTCATCTCACGGGAGTATGCGTTTCTGTCAATCTGCGCACGAAGAGAGTGAACGGCAGGGCCTTTGCCTACGTTCAGCATACGTGACTGGATAAATGTTTTGTCTGCCATTTTGCCCATTTCGCCGCCCAAAGCGTCAATCTCACGAACGAGATGACCTTTTGCCGTACCGCCTATGTTGGGGTTGCAGGGCATATTCGCAATACTGTCCAGATTAATTGCAAACAGGGCGGTTTTTGCACCAAGCCTTGCCGAAGCAAGCCCTGCTTCGCATCCTGCGTGGCCGCCGCCTATTACAATTACATCATATTTTCCTGCCGGATAAAGCTGCATTTTTCATTCTCCTAAAAACAATGTCATAATGTTTGCATCCTCTGTGGGGTGGGAATAAAACCCCTTTCTTATCCCCTGGGATACAAACCCCGATTTTTCATAAAGTTTTATGGCCGCAATATTTGAAACGCGGACTTCAAGGGTGACAAAACTAGAGCCTTCGCAATCTTTTATAATTGCATCTAAAATGGCGGCTCCTGCACCCATTCTGCGGAAAGAATCCTTCACCGCAATGTTGGTTATATAAGCTTCGTCAAGCACCTTCTGAACACCACCGAACCCAATGACGTTGCCGTCAGATATGGCAACAAAATTGGAGGATGAGGGATTTTCAAGCTCCTGCCCGAACGCGGACTTACTCCACGCTTCGGCAAGAGAAGCTGCGGCAATTTCCGCAACTGACGAAAGGTGCTCTTTTTGCATTTTTTCAATCTTCATTATATTTACCTATAAGATTTTCAAGCTGACCAAAGGTCTGCCTGTATATTTGGGCATTCCCACCGTATGGGTCTGTGATGTCGCCGTCGGCATCAAAATATTCCGAAAGGGTAAACACCTTGTCCATACCGCCGAAAGCCGCCTTGTGCGAGCCCGTCATTGTGAGAATCACGTCAGCCTCGTCAATCAACTCTGCTGTGATTGGGGTTGGAATGTGAGCGGAAATATCAATGCCGTTTTCTCTGCAAACTTCAAGAGAATTATTGCTCACACAGGGTTCTGTTACAAACAGTCCGGCACTTTTGGCAGATGCCTGCCAGCCTTTTTCTGAGGCGAGTTTATTGAAAATACCTTCCGCCATGGGGCTGCGGCAAGTATTGCCGGTGCATACAAATAGAAAATTTTTCATATAAACCACCTTTGTGTAATTATACATATACTATTTTATTATAACATATTAAATAATAAATTTCAACTATATTCTTGAAAAATAGTGACATTTATGTTATTATATAGGAAATAGAAAGTTACGGAGGACAATATGGACATTATAAAAATGCTCTCTGAAGAGCTTGGAATAACAGAAAATCAGGTAAACAAAACTGTGGAATTGCTTGACGACGGCAATACCGTGCCTTTTATTGCGCGTTACCGTAAAGAGGTTACGGGCGGACTTAACGACGAGGTTTTGAGAAAACTTGCCGACCGTCTTACATATCTGCGCAATCTGCAGCAGAGAAAAGAGGACGTAATAAGAATAATTGAAGAACAGGGTAATATGACGGACGAACTGCGTCTTGCCATAGAAAATGCAAAAACTCTGCAGGAAACAGAGGATATTTATCGTCCTTTCCGTCCCAAACGCAGAACCCGTGCAACAATTGCGAAAGAAAAGGGACTTGAACCACTTGCACTTATGATTGCGATGAGCAGTTCTAAAGAGGAAATAGATGCAAAAGCACCGGAATTTATCAATCCCGAAAAAGGTGTGGAAAATGCGGAAGAAGCGATAGCAGGGGCTATGGATATTGTTGCCGAACAGATTTCGGACAATGCCGAATACCGCAAAAGAATCAGAAATCTTACCGCTATGAACGGTATGGTAGTTTCAAGACAGAATACCGAAGAAGACACTGTTTACAGCCAGTATTATGAATTTTCACAGCCTGTCAACAAGATTGCAAACCACAGAGTGCTTGCACTTGACAGAGGTGAAAAAGAAGGTGCATTGACCGTGAAAATTGAGCTTGACACCGATGATATGAAAGCTAAGCTTGCACGCATGGTGATGCCTGATGGTGAAGCGGAATATCTCAGAATGGCGTCGGACGATGCTTATGACAGACTCATTGCTCCGTCAATTGAAAATGAAGTTCGCGGAAATCTTACAGAGCAGGCTCAGGAAAAAGCCATTGAGCTTTTCTCCAAAAACCTTCGTCAGCTTCTGCTTCAGCCGCCCATTAAAGGAAAAACTGTTTTGGGGTTTGACCCGGGATACAGAACAGGCTGTAAAACTGCAGTTGTTGATGAAACGGGCAAAGTGCTTGATACCGAAATCGTTTTCTGCACACTTGACCATCACGACAAAGAAAAGGCGAAAAAATCGGTGCTTCGTCTTATTGAAAAATATAATGTAGACCTTATTGCCATCGGTAATGGTACGGCATCAAAAGAAACCGAAATATTTGTTGCAAATCTTATAAAGGAAGCAAATCGCAAGGTTCAGTATATGATGGTGAGCGAAGCGGGAGCATCGGTATATTCGGCGTCCGAGCTTGCGGCTGCAGAATTCCCCGACTATGATGTTGCACAAAGAAGTGCTGTTTCTATTGCAAGAAGAACAGAAGACCCGCTTGCAGAACTTGTAAAAATTGACCCCAAATCAATTGGTGTTGGTCAGTATCAGCACGATATGAACCAGAAAAGATTGGGCGAAGCTCTTGAAGGTGTGGTTGAAGACTGCGTAAACAGCGTGGGCGTTGATGTGAACACCGCTTCGGCGAGATTGCTTTCCTTTGTTGCAGGAATCAACAAAACAGTTGCGGACAACATTGTAAAATACCGTGAAGAAAACGGTGCGTTTGAAAATCGCAGTCAGCTGAAGAAAGTCAGCAAACTTGGTGCGAAAGCTTTTGAACAATGTGCCGGATTTATGAGAATTCCCGGTTGCAAGAATGTTCTTGATAATACGGCGGTTCATCCCGAATCTTACAAACTTGCCGAAAAAATTCTTGAACTGTGCGGATATACACTTGAGGATGTAAGAACGGGCAAAATTTCCGAACTTAAAGCAAGAAGCGGAAATGCCAACCTGTCTGCAACTGCAGAATCTTTCGGCGTTGGTATGGCAACGGCAACAGATATCATTGCCGAGCTTTTGAAACCGGGCAGAGACCCTCGTGAAGAGCTTGACGCTCCGGTGCTTCGCAGTGATATAATGAGTATGGAGAATTTGAAGCCGGGAATGGTTCTGACAG
>JAFYVD010000059.1 GCA_017558425.1 Clostridia bacterium
TACGCCAGAAACCACGATGCATCCTTCTGCAGTGCATACGGCGGTGAACACACAGTTGATGTTCACGCTATTTTCCCCGATTTTGACAAAAACCCCTACGACCCTGAGTCTTACGATTTTACCCTGACAGACGGTTATCTGCAGATGATCGTCGATGCGGGAACAGAAGTTTTCTACCGCCTTGGCACAAAGATTGAGCATTGGGTGAAAAAATACGGTACAATTCCGCCCAAAGACCCGAAAAAATGGGCTATCATATGCGAGCATATCATTCGTCACTACACCGAGGGTTGGGCTGACGGCAAACATTTTAAAATCACATACTGGGAAATCTGGAACGAACCCGACCTGCCTCAGAACTGGGCAGGCACTCCCGAGCAGTATTTTGAGCTTTATGTTACAGCGGCAACTCACCTCAAAAAGTGCTTCCCCCATCTGAAAATCGGCGGTCCCGCACTTTCTTCTCCATCTATGATGGAATGGGCAGAGGATTTTATGAAATACTTAAATGCTCAGCCCGAAAGAGTTCCTCTGGACTTCTTCTCCTGGCATCTTTACCGTTGTAATATCGGGGTAATGCTCGAAAAAAACAAAATAATCGAAGAATTTCTTGAAAAATTCGGTTACGGCGATGTGGAAATTATCTTAAACGAATGGAACTACCTTGAAAACTGGACAGATATGTTCACCATATCAAGGGAACATATCCACGGTATGCGCGGTGCTGCATATTCAGCGGCTCTGATGTGTGCAATGCAGAAAACCGGTCTTGATATGCTTATGTATTACGATGCACAACCGAGCGGTTGGAACGGTCTGTTCGACAGCATTACATATGCTCCGCTTAAAGGATATTATCCCTTCCTCTCCTTCAGCGAGCTTTATAAGCTGAAAAATGAAGTTGCATCATCTTCCGACGACGAGGCAATTCACGTTGCGGCGGCAACCGACGGCGAAAAGAAAGCGGCTATGATTACTCATTATACCCACGATAAAAATGCTACTCCGAAGGAAATCGAAATTGATTTTCCTGCCGGCGACGAAAGCTGGTACTGTTACAAGCTTGACAAAGACTACACAATGTATCGCACCGAATTTGCTCCGGGCAAAATCAAAATTAACCCGGACACAATGCTTCTGATTACAAACTACAAAATGTAAAAGATGGGCTTTTTGCCCATCTTTTTTAATAAAAAGGTTGTAAAAGTCAATTTTTTGTGATATACTGTATATAATTTTCTTAGAGGTGGAAGTAAATGGTATATAACAATATTCTTGAAGCTTTGGGCAATACGCCTATGATAAAGCTTATACATATCCCCGATTCGGACTGTGCGGATATTCTGGTGAAATTCGAAGGTCTTAATGTGGGCGGTTCTATCAAAACCCGAACTGCTTACAATATGATTTGTGCAGCCGAAAAACAGGGTAAAATAAACAAAGATACTATTATTGTTGAGCCTACAAGCGGCAATCAGGGTATTGGTCTTGCATTGGTTGGTGCCGTTAAGGGCTACAAAACCAAAATTATTATGCCCGACTCTGTCAGCGAAGAACGCAGAAAACTTGTTCGTCACTATGGTGCGGAAGTAATTTTGGTTCACGACGCAGGCAATATCGGTGCGTGCATTGAAGAATGCCTGAATCTTGCCCTTAAAATGCAGGCAGAAGACAAAAATGTATTTGTTCCTCAGCAATTTGAAAACCCTGCAAATCCTCAGATTCAGCGCGAACAGACCGCTGTTGAGATTTTAAATCAGGTTGACGGTCCCATCCACGGATTCTGTTCAGGAATCGGTACAGGCGGTACAATTACAGGTATCGGCGAAGTTTTGAAAAAGGCTAACCCCGACATGGAAATCTGGGCTGTTGAACCTGAAGATGCCGCAATCCTTTCTGGCGGTTCCATCGGAACTCATCTGCAGATGGGTATTGGCGACGGTATCATCCCCGAAATTTTAAATCAGGAAATCATTGACGACATCTGTATCATAAAAGATGCTGAAGCAATTCAGACATCCAAAGACCTTGCTTCAAAAGAAGGTATCATGTGTGGAATTTCCAGCGGTACAAATGTTGCGGCGGCTGTGAAGCTTGCAAAAAAACTGGGTAAAGGAAAAACGGTTGTAACCGTTCTGCCCGACACTGCTGAGAGATATTTCTCAACTCCGCTTTTTGACGAGTAACATTTATTGGAGGAAAATATTATGACTACACACAAAATCGCTGTAATCGCAGGAGACGGAATCGGTCCTGAGGTTATTGACGAAGGTATTAAAGTTTTAAACGAGGTTGCCCGCAAAGACGGAACCTTTAAATTTGAGTTCACTCATTTCCCCTGGGGATGTGAATATTATAAAGAAACAGGCAGAATGATGGCTGAAGACGGAATCGAAACACTCAGCCAATTTGACGCCATTTTCCTTGGTGCGGTAGGCGCTCCCGGTGTTCCCGACCACATTTCGCTGTGGGATCTTTTGCTTATTATCCGCAAAAGCTTTGACCAATATATCAATCTGCGTCCCGTTAAGCTTTTAAACGGTGCTCCCTGTCCGCTCAAAGATGTTCCTGCTGAGGAAATTGATATGACTTTCATTCGCGAAAACACCGAAGGTGAATATGCAGGAAGTGGCAGCTGGCTCTTTAAGGACAAACCCAACGAAGTTGTTATCCAGAACGGCGTTTTCTCAAGAAAAGGCTGCGAACGTGTTATCAGATACGCTTACGAACTTGCGAAAAAAGAAGGCAAATCGCTGACAAGCATCAGTAAGGCAAACGCTCTGAACTATTCAATGGTGTTCTGGGATCAGATTTTCGCAGAAGTGGGCAAAGACTTCCCCGAAGTTAAAACATATTCTTACCTTGTTGATGCAGCAAGTATGTTTATGATTAAAGATCCCAAGCGTTTTGAAATTGTTGTTACATCCAACCTGTTCGGCGACATTCTCACCGACCTTGGTGCTGCTATTGCAGGCGGTATGGGTCTTGCTGCAGGTGCTAACCTCAACCCCGAAAGAGCTTTCCCATCCATGTTTGAACCAATCCACGGTTCAGCTCCCGACATTGCAGGTCAGGGCAAAGCAAATCCGCTTGCAACCGTATGGTCAGCAAGTCAGCTTCTTGATTTCTTCGGTCACGAAGATTGGGGCAAACGCCTGATTGAATGTATCGAAGAAGTTCTTGTAGAAAAGAAAGTTCTCACCCCCGACCTTGGCGGAACTGCCACAACTGCTCAGGTAGGCGACGAAATCGTGAATAAATTACAAAAGATGTAAAAACCGAAAAAATAAAGCTGTAAAAACAATGTTTTTACAGCTCTTTTTTATTGAACTATTAGTTTAAAAGTCAAACCATTCTTTTTTCTTTTCTTCGGTCAGCGGATTGCCGTATTCGCAAACTTCATACGCTTCGGCATAACGGATTTTACTTCCCTTTTCCTCACCATATCTTTCAATCAGCTCTTTTCTGAAGCGAGCCGCAGTTTTGGCAAACCGAACAGCATAACCTCTCGGAGCAGCCATAACTTCCTCATCGGTGGTGTCAGCTGTTATTTCCATACCTTTAAGCCATTTGAAACGTTCCTCTTTATCTTCAGGAACCACCTCTCCCGCTTCATAAGCAAGCCATTCGTAAACCTGCGAAACGTTAAGGTCGCAAATTGCAAGCTTTGTATCAATTTCATCATCCATATCAAGAACCAGATCCGCACTGAAGGTCGGATTCTTGAATCTGTCCTCGTAATACATAATAACAGGCATTTTTTTCATCGCCGGTGCATCGGGACATTCGTGAGGAACTGTTACCAGATATGACGCATCCTGAACAAGCTGACCTGTTGCACGGTGGTCGGCATGGTAGTCGTTTGTTCTGTGAGAAATAACAAGGTCCGGACTGATGTTTCTGATATATTTTATCATTCTTTTTCTCATAGCAAGGTCTGCTGTAACATTGCAATCGTCAACATCGCTCCATACATCATATTGCTTTATTCCAAGAAGCTTTGCAACCGCCGCAGACTCTTTAGCACGAACTCTTGATGTTTCTTCAGGCGACAGAATATGATGACCTCCGCAGCCATTACAAACGCTCAGAAAATATACTTCATAGCCTTTTTTCACAAATTTGCTCGCAAGGCCGCCGCAACGGAATTCGTTGTCGTCCTGATGAGCTCCTATCATTAAAACTTTCATAACTTTTCTCCTTATTTTTTCAATTCTCCGAGCAGCTTTTTTGCTCCGTCTGCAAGTATTTCCGCAACACCTGCTTTATATCTTGACGAACGAGCTTCATAGCCCCCCTCATCATACGCCGACTTTATGGGGAAATATCCCTCGTGCCCGTTAGTGAGTGCACAGGGCATAATAAGTCTCCAGCCGTCGGTATTTTTTATATTTTTACCCATTTCGGTAAACGGTTCGCCCGGAATTCCCACAAAAGCTAAATCGCCGAGTTTTATCCCGATTATATCGTGCACAAAATGGTCGGGTCCGTGTTCAAGTTTGCACATTCTTGTTGCTTCTGCAACAACCGTCGTAAGCTCCATACCCGTGAAGGGAATTTCATCGTCTTTTCCCGCATCGTGAAGCTCTTTATATTTGTGAGCAAGCGGCAAATCCTTGGGGTCGGGCACATTTGACGGAATAAACACATCTCTATGAAGAACCTTAAGACTGTCAACGTCCACATATTCCACTTTGTCAAACACCTGCAGAACTGTTCCTGCCATTGCACGTCCCACAAACCTTGCCATTCCCGGACTTTTCATCTCATTATCAAAACTGATTTCGGTGTCGTTCATATCTCCACCTTCAGGGAACACGTGGGTACTTCCCACATCCCCTGCCGAACCGTAAAAGAAAATACATTCTGTGCCGTCAAGCGCTTTATTAACCGTCCTTCGCATCCAGCCCGGCCAGTCGGAAGAAATCATTTCTCCGTTCACCGTATCGCTGTGGAGTCCGTAATTCACAAGCACAATGCTTTTTTCGCCCTCACGGTCAAATCTCAGCACATTCACCCTTGGGTCAATTTCTCCGATAGGATGGTCGATACCCGGGTCATTTACGGGAGGACAGGTCATTGTAGACCCGTCCTTCATTTTATACCTTCTGATATACGCAACCCTTTCGGGAACATTGCCAATCGCAAACCCCATTTTTGCAGGTTTTAAATTGGCAATTGCCAGTTTCACAGCATCAACAAGTCTGGCCAACACGAGTTCCGCATATTTTTCAATTATTTCTTTATCGGCATCAAATCCCGGAGCGGGAGATAAAAGTCCGCCCGTGTGGGTATGTGTTGCCGATACAAAAAGCTTTTCTTTGGGAAATCCCGTTGCTTTTTCAATTTCCTCACGGAATTTTCTGCAAAGAGCGGTTTCGATATAGCAGATATCAACGCTCATCATCACCGCTTTTTCCTCTCCGCAGGAAAAAGCAAGCGCCCTGATTTCCTGATCGTCAAGCAGACCTTTTGCAAATCTGGGAATATAATATCCTGCCACACCAATTCCAAGCGGCGGATTTATATTAACTTTCGAAAAACCAACTTCAAATCCGTTCATATTTATGCCTTTCTGATTTTATCAAGAATAACTTTCGCTCCCTCTACAATTCTGTCTGCAATTCCCGCTTTAAAGGGTGAAGTTCTTGCTTCATAACCGCCTTCAGCGTATGCAGATTCTACAGGGAAATAACCCATATTGCCGTTTGTGAGCGCACAAGGCATAATCATTTTCCAACCTTCGGCTTTTTTGATTTCAACGCCGATATCGGTGAAAGGTTCGCCCGGAATACCAAGCATTGCCACATCGCCGATTTTCACGCCTGTGAGAGGCATTATGTATTCTGTCGGACCATTTTCCATTCTGCACATACGCAGAGCTTCCGCAACAACTGTTGTAAGTTCCATTGCTTTATACGGAATTTCGTCGTCCTTGCCTGCTTCGTGAAGTTCTTTGTATTTATGTGCAAGCGGCAGTTTTTCGGGGTCGGGTACATTCGCAGGAACAACAATTGTATCTTTGAGAACACCTACTTTGTCAACGTCAATATATTCAACCTTATCATAAACCTGCAGAATGGTACCTGCAAGAGCTCTACCTACAAATCTTGCCATACCGGGGCTCTTCATTTCGTTGTCGAAACTGATTTCGGTGTCGTTCATATCGCCGCCTTCGGGGAACACGTGGGTACTTCCAACGTCGCCTTCACAACCATTGAAGAAAATGCATTTTGTGCCGTCAAGCGCTTTTTCAATAGTCTTTTTGGTCCAGCCGGGCCAGTCGGGTGAAAGCAGTTCGCCGTTGATTGTGTCGGCATGGAGACCATAGTTCATAAGAACCACACTGTCCGCACCTTCCCTGTCAAAACGGAGAACGTGAACTCTCTGGTCAAGTTCGCCGATGGGGTGGTCGATATTGGGGTCACCAACAGGAGGACAAGTCATAGTGGTTCCGTCTTTCATTTTATATCTTCTGATGTAAGCAACTCTTTCGGGAGCCCAGCCTGTAATAAATCCCATTTTAGAGGGTTTAAGGTCAGCTTTCGCCATAGTAACGGCATCAACAATTCTTTCGCCCACAAATGCCACATATTTGTGAACCGGTTCTTCAGGAGCCGAGAAAGATGTAGCCGGTGCCATAAGTGCACCTGTGTGAGTATGTGTTGCCGAAATGAAAATATTAGCGGCAGGAATTCCTGTTGCTTTTTCTATAGCCTCGCTGTACGCATCTGTAAGACTCTGATTAATTCCGCAAACATCAACGCTGATAAGTGCAATTTCATTTTTTCCGTCAGACAGAACAAGCGCACTTGTTGTCAAATCGTCAAGAAAACCTTTCGCAAATCTGGGAATATAATATCCCGAAACTCCACAACCGAGCGGTGGATTGATGTTAACTTCTGCATATCCTGTTTTTAAAGTGTTCATAATATTTCCTCCTATACAAGCTCGCCACGGAGCATTACTTTTTTCACATTAAATCTGTCGTCCACAATCACAAGGTCAGCTTTTTTGCCAACTTCAACAGACCCGATTTCATCAAACATTCCGATTGCTTTAGCCGGAGTGGTTGATGCCATAATAAACGCCTGCGCTATACCGCATGTGGTGCTGGTCATAATATTTCTGCACGCTTTATCAAGCGTCATTTTACTTCCCGCAAGCCCACCGACATCATCAAAGTTAAGGTCGTCCACATGTGCATACTGCGGCGGATTTTCCATTATGTACTCTGTGCAGTCGGTTATCAGGATAACCCTGTCAATTCCCTTTGAATGAATCAGAAGTTTCTGAATATCGGGGTTCACGTGAATTGCACAGGAATCGCTGATAAGCTCGCAATATGTATCGGGATTCTGCATAAAATATTCATCAGGACCCGCTCCTCTTGTCCCTCCGCTGAGCGGTGGAAGCACCGGAGTGGCACATCCCATATGAGTAAGAATTTTGGGGCTGTATTTGCTTCCCAGGTCTCTTATCATATCAGGCGTCGCATGGCTGTGACCCACAGCAAAAATAGTGTCGGGGTTCACCTTGCGTGCATATTCCGCAAAACCTTTGATTCCCTCAAGTTCAGGGGCGATTGTCCACACCTTCGCAAGGTCGCCCGCCTCGTCAACTATGTCCATATAATCCTCTGCGTGCACTCCGTGACGCCAGGGGTTGCAGTAGGCGTGGGAGCCATATTCGGGATTTGTGTAGGGTCCTTCCATATAAAGTCCGCGGATGTTCGGGGCTTTATCTATATTCTCTTTATACGCTTTAATACATTCTATCTGCATCTTCTTGTCCATATCGTATGACGGTGTGGCAAGAATTGTCGTTTCCCCGTGCCTGAGGAAAAATTCCGACGCCTCAACAGGATTGAGCGCCGTATGGAATCCGTTTATCCCGTGGACGTGAATGTCCACCAGACCGGGACCGACATAACATCCTTCTGCATCTATAATTTCAGCATTTTCGGGAATTTCTACATCCTTGCCGAAAGCGGAAATTTCATCACCGTCGGTCAAAACTGTCGCATCCCAGATAATGCCTGTTTCAAGCACAATATTTGCATTTACAATTGCTTTCATCAGAAAACCTCCGTTTCATTTTTCATTCTATCACAAAAAAACCTCTTATGCAAGAGCATAAGAGGTTTTTTATTACCTTGGAAACAGATTATTGTTAATATCATTAAGTGTTTCTCTCACCAACTGGTCGCCCCCCTGATGACCCACCTGACCGCTTGAGATAAAGGCGCTGTAATGACCGCCTTTTTCCGCTTTTTCGGTGGGAAGATATCCTTCCGCACCATTTGCAAGCTGAATCAGGAATGTCTGCTCAGCATGGCTGCGGGCTTTTATCTGGTTGCCATAGTCAAGGAATAGTTCAAAGGGGTTTGTTGCAATTGCAACAGTTCCCAGTCGAACTGTATGCACTTCTGTGGGAAGAGTGTCATATTTGTTCTGGAACTCCATACGGGTCAGGATTCCCATATGCACCTGAAGTTTTGCGGCATCGTTGTAGTCAACATCGCCTTCCTTATTTTTCAGATATTCGTCAATCGCTTTTTTAGCCGCAATTTCATCAGCCAGTGTAGCCCTTCTGATGGGCAAATTCATTGTATGAACGTGATGCACAAATTCAGGGTTTTCCTGAGGTGTATCAAGACCGTCATCATAAACCGCAATAATTTCATTTGCGATTCTTCTTCCCGTAAGTTTCATACCGTCAAGGTCAAACATTGAGGGGTCAGCTTTGCGTTTTATGGGATATTTACGGTCAATATTGGGGTCGTTAACATCCGAATAAGGTTCAACCCATCTTACAATATCAACAGGACACTGGTCACCTGCCGCACTGCACTGAGCAAGCAGGAAAATATCGTCGCCGAATCGTTTTCTCAAAAGAACTTTAACTTCACCCCAGAAGTCAGGAGACACGAAAAGTCTGTGCTGAACGCATTGAGCAGGACACGCAAGGTTTGCCACAATGCCTGTAAGCTCACCTTTTTCGCCAAACACGTACATAAGCTCAATGCCTGTATCACTGCCACCTTCAACCGCTGTGAACACTGCCTGATTTGTTTCGCCCCACATCTGAGCCGAACCGTCAGAATAGGATGCACGTCTGCACATACCTACCGGCGCACGTCCGAAAGCATTTGAAAAAGAACCTTCTTTTCTGTTGTCCCACGCATCAAAAATTACCTTTGTGATTCTTTCAACGAGAAGGTTAAGCATTTCTTCATTCGATATAATATCGGGGTTATTTGAAACATTCTGTTTTTCAACATATTTTTTATCGGGTGGCAAAAGCGATTTCAAAATAGATTTTGCCGCTGTAGTCGCCCGAAGTCTTCTTGTCCTGGTGTAACCCGGCCCTGTGTGAGTGTGAATTGCACTCAAAACAATTTTTGACGGGTCAATGCCTGCCAGGTTGCCTTCAAGTTCTGCACGGACAGCATCAACAAGGTTTGCACCGACTGCAACAAGGTCACAGCTTACAAGAATCATCTGTTCATCGTCGGATGTAACTGCCATAGCCGTAGCCGTAAGGGGCTTTTCAACATATTCGGAAATTCTCTCGGCAAACTGCCCTGCCAGAGAAACCTTTTTGTCGGGAGTAATATCAACTTCCGCCCAACCGAATTTAAGATTTGCCATATAAATCATCCCTTTCTGCATACATTATACCAAATCTGCAATTAAAGTCAATCTATTACGGCAAATTCGAATAAAATTCGTTAATCATATGATTAAGCGGTCCCGCCCCTTTTCCTATGTCAAGCATGGCTGAAAGTGCAGCCGAAATATATTTTTTCGCCAATCTTACCGAATCTTCAAGGCCGTATCCTTTTGCGAGATTCGCTGCAATCGCCGACGACAATGTGCATCCCGTTCCGTGAGTATTTGGGTTGTCAATCCTCACCCCTTTTATCCACACCGTTTTTTCATCTGCACAAAGCAGGTCATTTGCATCATTTATGCTGTGACCGCCTTTCAAAAGCACCTTGCACCCATAAGTTCCCGATATTTTTTCCGCAGCAGAAATCATATCTTCCGCCGTCCTGATTTTCTCTCCTGTCAACACTTGCGCTTCGGGAATGTTGGGCGTCACAACCATCGCAAGCGGAAAAAGCTTTTCTGTAAGATTTTTCACAGCTTCTTTTTTCATCAGCCGCGAACCGCTGGTTGCAACCATTACGGGGTCGATAACTATATTTTTTGCTTTGTAGCGGCACAATCTGTCCGCAATCACATCTATGAGCTCTGCCGTTGGCACCATCCCGATTTTCACCGCATCGGGAAATATATCTTCAAACACCGCATCAAGCTGACTTGCCAGAAAAGGCGGGTTTGTTATTTCCACAGTCTTCACTCCTGTTGTATTTTGTGCAGTCAGTGCTGTTACGGCACTCATAGCATAAACTCCGTGCATTGTCATGGTTTTTATATCCGCTTGTATTCCGGCTCCTCCGCTTGAATCGGAACCCGCTATTGTAAGTGCCGTCTTCATTTCAAAATCTCCTTTACCGCCTTTTTGAGTTTTCTTGCCGCAAGTTCCGGTCTTTCCGCTTTTGCTATCGCCGAAACAACACAAATTCCCGAAATTGCTATACCTTTAAGCACATCTATATTGCTTTCGTTCAATCCTCCGATTGCATTTACGGGAAGATTCACCGCTCCGCAGATATCGGCAAGTGTGTCGGTTGAAGTGAGAATGGTTTTCACCTTTGTTGTCGTGGGATAAATTGCGCCCACGCCAAGATAATCCGCACCATTTTTGCACGCTTCTTTTGCCTGCTCAACTGTTTTTGTTGTTGCCCCTATTATCATCTTGTCTCCGCAGATTTTTCTTGCCATATCCACAGGCATATCTTCCCTGCCGAGATGAACTCCTTCTGCACAAACCGCCAGAGCCACATCTACCCTGTCGTCTATAATCAGCGGAACATTATATTTTTTTGTTATACCGTGAACTTTTTCCGCAAGCTCAATATATTCCCGTGTACTTTTTTCCTTCTCACGAAGTTGCAACAGGGTAACTCCACCCTTCAGTGCCCCCTCCACCATCTCTAAAAACTCCTCCTCGCCAATCCCTGTCGAGTCGGTGATAAAATACAGTTCCGAATCAAAGCTTTTCAAGGTGCCCTTCCTCCTTTTTTAATTTTCCTGTAAATTTTGTTGCAACACAGATAATTATTGTTATAACCACATCAACTATCGTACTTCCGACAACAATATCAACTTTCATAAGCAGACGATATATAACAAATCCGATAAACCATATAATGCAGTTACCTGTATTGAATTTTTTGTCTGCCTTGCCGACTTTTAATATATAAAAATCCGCAATCTGAATTGATATCATCGGCGCAAATACCGAGCCTATGAAATATAAAAAGTCAGTTATGTCTGTTATTGGGAAAACTATCGCTCCAACAGTTCCGATAATGGTTGTAACAACAGCTAAGTGTTTGCCGTTAACTTTTCCGGTTATCGCCTCTCCGGAAACTCCTGCCGAATATGCATCGAGAAAAGTTGTGGTTACGGTTGAAAAAACAATGATGATAAGTCCCGCCGTACCAAGCCCCGCCTTCAGCATAATCTGTGCAATATCGCTTTCCGCTGTAAAAATTGCCGCGCCCATTCCGATTATATACATCCAACAACTGACAATTCCGTAGGTAACAGCACTGAAAGCGGTTGATTTAAGCGGTTTTTCAGCTTCTCTTGTATAGTCGCTGATAAGCGGCAACCATGAAAGCGGCATTGCAACAGACAGTTCCACCGCCGCACCGAAGGTTATGGCATCACCGCAAGTGTTTTGCACGGCTTCTTTTCCGAAAATTATAAAGCTTAGTATGATTGTCAGAATAAACAGCGCCATCATCGCAACAGTATTTACTTTGCCAAGATTTTTAATCCCGATTAAAATCCACACAGTAATAAGCAAACCGATTACAATACACCAGACAGAACCACCTATGTTCAAAATATTGTTTGCCGCAATCGAACCATCGTAAATCATAATTGCAGTCCATCCGACAAGTTGGATAATATTTATCACCGCAAAAAACAACGCTCCTATGTAACCGAAACTCAGTTTCGCTGTTTCCATTGAGCTTTTGCGAGTTTTTGCCCCGATAAGTCCCGCAAGAAAAAGCAACATACATCCGATAATATGCCCGAGAACTATTGCAGTCACTCCTCGTAAAAATCCCAAAGAAGCAAAGTAGGTTCCCGTCAGAATCTCCGCAATGGAAACTGCCGCTCCAAACCAAATCAATCCATTTTCAAAAACCGTGGTACCTTTTTTTCTCATATTTTTTCCTCCAAATCAACATATTTTTCCGCATCTGTTAAAGATGACAAATTATCAAGGAGATTCACACCAAAACTCCCGTTACCCTTTGCCGTTCGGGAACGTTCTCCGCAAATCCCCATAACCGCACATGCGGTTTTTGCCGCCTCATACCCGTCTGATATTGCAAGATATGCCGTACACAAAGCTCCGAGCATACACCCCGTGCCCGTTATTTTACCAAGCTGTGCACAGCCGTTTTTCACATAAGCTATTCTTTGTCCGTCGGTAATAATGTCCCTTTTCCCACTCACCAACACCACCCCTCCGCTCCTTTTCGCCAACTTCACTGCTACTCCGCTTATGTCTCCCAGCTTTTCCGAATCAACTCCTGCGGCTGAATAGTCAGGGTTCATCAGTGCCATAATTTCAGAACAATTCCCTTTTATAACCGTCGGTTTACAAGTTTCAATTAACCTCAGCGCAAGTTTTCTCCGCAAAGCCGAGCATGCAACGCCAACTGCATCAATTAAAATGGGAATACCTTTTTCTTTTGCAGTCTTTCCCGAAATCTGCATAGATTTAATTCTTGCATCGGTGATGTTACCGAGATTCAGCATCAGGCCGTCCGACCTGTTTGTAATTTCAGCCACCTCAAGCGGATGCTCCGCCATAATCGGACGTGCTCCCACCGCAAGAATTACATTGGCACAACCGTTTATTGATATCGGATTTGTGA
>JAFYVD010000005.1 GCA_017558425.1 Clostridia bacterium
GACCTTGGCCTCATCGCTATGTCTTACGGTTATGTATACGTAGCAAGCGTATGTATGGGAGCTGACCACAACCAGCTCCTCAAAGCTATGAGAGAAGCTGAAGCTTACCACGGTCCTTCACTCGTAATCGCTTACGCTCCTTGTATCAACCACGGTATTGCTAAAGGTATGGGTAAATCTCAGGAAGAAGCAAAAGCCGCTGTTGAATCAGGTTACTGGCAGCTCTACAGATACAACCCGATGCTCGCTGAAGAAGGCAAAAATCCCTTCACTCTTGATTCTAAAGCTCCCACAGGAGAAGTTAAAGAATTCCTTAAAGGTGAAGCAAGATACGCTGCTCTCCTCAAACAGTTCCCGGATGTTGCTGACAGTCTCCTTGACAAAGCTTCCGAAGAAGCTCTTGCAAGATACGAACAGTACAAAGGTATGGCTGAATAATAAAACCATATACAAAAACCACGGTGATATTCACCGTGGTTTTTTCTATTGCAAATCAAACAATTTTGTATTATAATATTTTCATACATTTCTTCAAGAGGTGATTTTATGAAAACTGTTATTTGTGGCGGAACAAAAAGCTTCCATTCTTTTATAAAGCTTGCCGTCGGTGCAGAAAACATAATAAAAAAAGAAACCGTTTCCGAAGCATTGGATTATGCATTAAAAGCTTCGGCTTCATCGCTGTTTCTGTTGCCCGATTATGACAATTTCAAAACCATTCTCGAAGAATTTGATTATTTACATATCAATAAAATAACCGACATAATAGCATCCCGCAAAACAAAAATTTATATTGAAAATTATCCATTCTTCGATGCAAGTACATACTATATTTTCGGTTTGCAGGCACTCGCCTATCCGACTACTCTTGGCAGAAACTTGGTAAAACTTCTCGGTGATTTTAAAACCGAACTTGGTTTTGAGCTTTTGCAAAAACGAAACGGTGTTTATTTGCAAAACAAATTACATTACGAAAAAGAAATTGAAATCCTTGCCGAAATCAGAAATTGCCTCGGCGTGCACCATGTGCTGGCAGAAGACGAAAAGTCTCTTGGGATAGCTCTTGCAAAAACAACAAACAATGTCTACACAGCTATGGCAGATTTTTCAAATTTTGATGAGAATTTCACGCTTCCCCACTCCCATTGGAAAAAGTTCTATGCCAAAGTTTTTGGCGAAATTCTGGATATTACAGAAGTTCAGGCAGAAAATGCATTTTCATCGGTTTATTCGGGCATTTCAATCTCTGACGGCACATCAATTGAAACCGCCGTTAAAAACGCCATTTTATGGCATCTTGATTCCGGCATAATGCCTGAAAAGGACGGCAGTCTCGGCGTTTATGAAATGGTTCGTTCTTTCGATTTAAAGCTCGCCAAAAATATTCGCGGAGATTCAAGTCTTTTCACTGCCGCACTCTTCTCTTTGGCAGGGAAATACTTTGAAAATCCCGATTGGAGCAAAGTTTCTCAAAACATTCTTGACGCAACTTTGATAAACCGCGATCTACAAATTACCCAAGGCATAAACAAAGGACTTTTCAAATGGTTTGCAGGAACAAAAGATTTCGGCACACACGTTATATACGCCTCGGATTCCGCTCGCTGTGGCAACTGTTTATATGCCATTTATAAAGCAACAGGCGATGAAAACCTGAAAAACCGACTTATTATGCTTGGCGAAGCATTCCTTAAATGGTTTTCGGGCGATGCCCTTATCCCCGCAGGGGTCTTTAATTATGACCAACTGAATCTTGAAACCATTCAATCCCACGAGCGAACCACTGCCCCTGAATTTTACGAAGCAATAATGATTTTAATGAAAAATCTTTATATTGTTACGGCAGACAATCGCTATAAGGAGCAGATTTTTAAAACCGCAGAGAAAATGGCGGAAATATACCCGAATTTCGGTATAGGCCCGTCTCATTCAAAGAATTTTACGCTCAGCCGAGCTCTGACAATCTTTGCCGTTGCCCAGACTTTCGAAAATGGCAGCTGGACAAAAATCATTGACGAAATTCTGTGTTATTTCAATGATTTACAGCAGGATTGCGGCGGTTTTTCGGACGGCAAAGCATATTTTGACCAAAGCAGCCTGAAAACCGATATGGAATTTGCGGTAGGGTTCGGACCGGAACACGGCAATATCTGTGACCTGATGTACTGTCAGAATACTATGACCTATACACTGAATATACTAAAAAAATGCCGGACATCGGGGTTTAACAAAGCGCTTGCCCTGAAAATGCTTGAAAAATCGGTCGGTTTTCTCACTAAAACGCAGATAACCTCACAAAACAAATTGCTTTCGGGTGGTTGGATGCGCGCCTACGATATGGACCTTGGCGAATATTACGGGTGCGACAAAGACTTCGCCTGGGGTGCTTACAGCATCCTAACCGGTTGGGTAACAGGTGCAATCCCCATCACCTTCCTCGATATGCTCGGCATGGAATCTATGTACTAAAGTCTTCCAAGAAAAATTAACCCTCGTAATTTTAACATAAGAAAGGTAGTAGCAATCGCTACTACCTTTCTTAATTTTGTTTTCTTACCAAAGCATAATCGTCACCATTCTGCCAATATGAACAGTCAAATGATGCACCTGACATAAACCGCATCATTTCATCCTCATCGAGATTTACGTTACATACATAACATTCCCAATCTTCGTCATATTCATAATGGGCACAGGTTTCGCAATTTTTCGCCATAGATTAACACATCCTTTTATACTAAGATAACACTTGCAAAAGGAAAAGTCAATCTTTTATTTCACCTTTAAAACCACTTTGCCGACATTCTGTCCTTTGTAAAGAATATCGTGAGCCGCTTCCGCTTCCGTAATAGGCAAAACTGCGTGGATTGTGGGTTTCACCTCACCCGACTCAATCTTCGGGAACACCTTTTCCACAAGCTCTGCAAGAATCTGCGCTTTAACCTCAGGAGTTCTTGAACGAAGCGTGCTTCCTATAATCCTTACATTACGAACATAAATATTTTTCAGGTCAATTTCGGTTTTCTGTCCTGCAAGCGCCGCAATCATAATCCATCTCGCACCGTGTGTGAGATAGTGGATACATTTGCCCATAATTTCGCCGCCCAGACAGTCAATTGCCACATCAACAGAAGTGTCGTTTGCAATTTCTTCTTTCAAAACTTCGGAAATGTCTTCCCTTCCTGTCACAACCACTCTGTCCGCATTAAGATGTTTAATTGAATTTGCAATTTCATCAGTTAAAACAGTTGTGATAACACGAACTCCGAACGCCTTTGCCATAGGGATAATCACGCTCGCAAGCCCTGATGCCCCTGCGTTCATTAAAAGTGTGTTTCCGGGTTTGATGTTTCCTTCCATAAACAGATTGAGATATGCTGTCGCAAACGCCTCAGGGATTGCCGCAGCTTCAATCATTGTGCAGTTTTCGGGCACAGGCATAAGCATATCATATTTCACACTGACATATTCGGCATAGCCACCGCCACCCAAAAGGGCACAAACTTTGTCCCCAATTTTCCAGTTTGATTTTGTTTTTGCCTCATCACCCATCTGAATGATAACACCTGCAATTTCAAGCCCCATCCAATCGGGGCAACCCGGAGGAGGCGGATAATCGCCCTCTCTTTGCATCAAGTCGGCACGGTTTAAAGCCGCCGCATGGATTTCCACCAAAACCTCGTCCGATTTTATAATCGGGTCGGGTACATTGTCCCATCTTAAACTTCTGTCATCATTTACAAGTATAGCTTTCATAATTTTCTCCTTACTCTGTTTGATTAGCTCCACGTCAAAGTTGCGCTGTCATCTTCATTATATTTCACGGGTTTTTTAATGCGATAGACCTTTTCCATTTCCTCACAGTATTCCTCAATTGAAGAAAATACCGGTTTATATTCAGCAATTACTTTCCGCGCCTTTTCTCCGCCGTTTTCAAGCAATGCACAAGCGATTGCCGCCTGCACTGCTGCAGGATGCAAAACCGCGTACTCCGGATATTCTATTTGATAGTCGGACGAATGAGCCATTCCGACAGCACCTGTTGAATAAGGTTGTATAACAGGTATTACCGCTCCTAAATTCCCCATATCGGTACCGCCAGGGCTTCTTCTGTCCCTTTCCCGATTTATCTTTACATTTTCCTGTCCGAGCAAGTCGCACCCCACCTCATAAGCAATTTGAACAAGTTGTGAGTTATTGCAATCATTTTCCGGCATATAAAGCTCCAAATCCTCTATGGTAACTTGTGCACCAAAAGCCAAAGCTACCGCTGCATAAGCTCTGTTAATTTTTTCATTAACTGTTTTCAAAACCTCATAATCATATGCGCGTATATGGGATTCTATTACAACCTTCGACGGCATATGTACCACGCTCGTTCCGCCCTCTGTGATAATTGAATGATTGCGAACATTCTGTTTGTGCGGAAAGGTTTCTCGTAATGCATTTATCGCACTCATAGCATTCTGTGCCGCATAGAGTGCATTAATACCATTGACAGGCGTTGCACCGTTAACATTTTTACTGCCATAATAGGTAATCCTTTTCGCCATTATTCCGCTGGTGCCGATGCCAATGAATAATCCGGGCTTCTCTCCACCGTCAGTATGAATCATCATGGCAATATCTACACCGTCAAAATATCCTCTTCGCATAAATTCCGATTTGCCTGAAAGAAACTTAATTTTACCTTCCGTCCTCATATTTGCTCTTTCGTTTAATTCTATAAGCTCCTCGGCAGGAACAGCCACAATCCTAATTTTACCGCACAATTCAGATAAAATTCCTGTTTCCGACAGTACTCCTGCTACTCCAAGCAATGCCGAAACCTGACAGTTATGACCGCACGCATGCACCGCACCTGTTTGAGAATTGCTTTCAGGATGTTCAGAAACAATAAGGGCATCCAATTCGCCGACTATAGCAACAACCGGCCCTTCTTTTCCCGTATTGATATCAAAATAAAATCCGGGAATGTCACCTGCCTCTGTCAGTTCAAACCCCATATCTGTAAGTTTCTCTTTCAAATAATTATGTGCTTCCCATTCTTTAAAACCTGTTTGTGGGTGTTCCCAAATAAACCGTTCCGCCTCAAACATAACTTTTCTGTATTTATCCATTTTCTGAAATACCATTTCTGACCATTTATAATTCATCCAATTTCCCTCCTTTTATAACCCAAAAGTTACATCTCGTTTATCCCTCCTTTTATTTTCCGCAAGCCGCTTTAATCATTTTAAATGTTTCAAGTTCATAATCGGGCGAATAGGGATTTTCCTCTTCTCCTCTGACATATTTTGCAAAATAGCGGAGCATAAGTTCATACCTATTAAACACCTGCGACTGTTCGTGGTTTCCTTTATCACTCCAATCCGCCTGTGTGTATTCCGTTTTTTCAGTCATTATATTCGGGTAACCTGCTAAAATCTCAAACGGCTTAATTTCGAGCGTTTTTTTGGTTCCTGACACTACAAGCTGCCTGCGTACATATCCGCCGACTTCAACTGCCGAAACCTTAGCAAACGAAATGCCATTTTCATAGTCAAACACAGCAAATCCGAAATCCTCCGATGTTGTATTTTCCTTTCCGCTCACCTTGTTCATCGGCAGAATCTTTTTGGGAGTTCCTGCGATGAGATGTATCAGGTCAACAAGGTGGCATCCGAGATAAAACATTATACCGCCCGGGAATTCTCCCAACCAACTTCTCAGTACACTGCCGTGGTCGCAGTTCATCTGTGCTTCCACGCTGATTATATCACCGTACTCCCCACGTTTTATTTCATCAAGCAGTTGAATAATAAAAGGGTTGTAGCGATACATATATCCTGTATGAAAAATTTTACCCGTTTTTTTCACCGTATCAATAAGTTCTTCAAAATCAGAAAGGCTTACGCCGCCCGGTTTTTCCATCTGGATATGTTTGCCTGCTTTTGCCGCAAGAAGGGCATATTTTGTCAGAAGCTGTTCTTCAACTTCTACCGTAACTGCTTCAATCTCAGGGTCATTTAAAACCTCATCTAAGGTAAGCTCTTTATAGTTTTCAAAATATCGCATTTGGTTTGGAAGTCGCTCTCTTTCATTTTCGGGCATAACATATCCCACCACCTCAAAAACATCGCTGAGCTTTGTAAGTGTTTCAAACATAGAAGAACCGTGATTGTTTGCACCTGTACCAATCTGAGCAATTTTTATCTTTCTCATTTTAACTTCCTCCAGTCAAACTGAACAAAAACAGGGAAGTTTTTGTCGTTTATAAGGCGTGAGAATACTTCAGTACATTGTTCGGGAGCATGTGTTTCTGCTACATATTCTTTGAGGCTTAGTCTGCCGTATTTCATCAGATTAAGAATTGTTTTCATATCATCCTCGGTCGAAAACATGTGGCGTGATGACTCGTTGCTCGGACGTGCAAGCGTGTGTGCCCCGATAAGTGTAATTCCCGGTCCGTGGACTTTTCTGTAATAGTCAACATTGAAATTCTTGTCTCTAGTGCAACCAAGAAGTGCAATTCTGCCAAAGGATTTCATACAGTCAAGACACTGATTGAGTCCCTCGCCGAGCCCCGTTACTTCAATAGCGGTGTTAACGCCCTTGCCATCAGTAACTGATTTTACATTCTGAACAAAATCTTTGTCGAATGGGTCAAAGGCAAAGTCTGCACCCATTTTTATTGCAAACGCCCTTCTTTCAGGATTGGGGTCGACAGCAATGACGGGCACTGCTCCGGCAAGCTTTGCGAATTTCACCGCAAGCTGACCTAAAATTCCAAGTCCCATTACAAGCATAGATTCGCCGATTTCAAGCTGGGTTTTTCTGATAGCTGCCATCGGGAAAGTTCCGATGTGGGCAATTGCTGCATCCTCAAAAGAAATGCTGCCGTCAAGCTTGACAATTCTGTTTTCTGACATAATATTGTAGCTTTTATGAACAGACCACCACATTGCAACCCGGTCGCCCGTTTTAACACTTTTTACGTCTTTTCCGACTTTTTCAACAATGCCGGATGTGCTGTATCCCGCATATCTTGGGAACACCGCTTCCTCCTGAGGAGGCAGGTCAAACGCCACATTAAGGTCGCCCGTAATATTTGCCTTCTCGGTTCCGCAACTGATTGTTGAAACTATGGTTTTTACAAGTACTTCGTTATCTTTAATTTCTCTTTCGGGAACTTCGAGTAATTCTGCTTTATTGAGTTCTGTAAATACTATCTGTCTGTAAGACATAAAATCACCTCTGCAGACATTATACTCTATTGACAAACCTATTTCAATCCATTATACTATATAAAAAACACCACTATTCTACTTTTCGCGAGGAGCGTTTTATGTTTGAAGGATTATTAAATGAGTTTTCATTTCATAAGTTTATTCGCCACAAGCTTCATATCAACAAAGACGAGCTATTTTTCCACAACCCGTGTATCGGATATGTGCTTAAAGGCAAAGGTGAATTTCTGTGGCAGGGCAAGAAATATATTGCTTCCGCCGGAGACCTTGTATATATTGCTAAAGGCACAAAATACCGTTCTTTCTGGACCGGCAATCCCGAAGTTGAGTGGTATTCCCTCTCTTTTTCTTTCCTTCGTCCGTCCGCCTATGCCGACTTTAAATTCCAGATTTTGAAAAACTATCCTGCCGAAACTTTCCACCGGATTTTCAAGCTTTATAACCAAGAATCACTTGCCGCAGTAGGTCATTTTTACATTCTGCTCGACGATCTTTTTACAAAGCTCATTTCCACTCCTCAGTCAGAAAAGGAATCGTTCATTTCAGCCGCCGTCAGGTATATTGAAGAAAACTTCACCGAAAAGATAACAATTGAGCATCTTGCAAACCTTTGCGGATGCAGTCAGTCCTACTTTTTCAGCCTGTTTAAAGAGGTTATGGGGGTTTCACCTATAACCTACAAAAACCACATCGCCATTCAGCAGGCAATAAGATATCTCGGCGAAACCGATTTGTCCATTGAGGAAATCAGCAGCCTGACCGGTTTTTCTTCTCCCAACTATTTCAGGCGGGTTTTCATAGATGCCGTTGGCAAAACGCCAAAAGAACTCAGAGGCTGATTACAGTTTTTTTCTGCAACCGTCTATTTGGATATTCTGTCCCGAAATATAGCTTGCTTCATCGCTTGCGAGGAAACAGATAAGATTTGCGTTTTCTCTGTGTGAACCACTTCTTCCGATATATGTCGCCTGGGAAGCAAACCCTTGATAACTCACATCGTCAATATCTCCTTCCGATACCGAACCCGGCGAAACGCAGTTAACATTTATGCCTTTATCAATCACTTCTTTTGCGAGAGCTTTTGTCATAGCAATAACCGCTCCCTTTGTCGCAGAATAGTGCACCATTTTCGGATTGCCGTACACACCTGCCACCGAAGCCACATTTACAATTTTACCGTATGAATTCTCTATCATTTTGGGTAGCAACGCTCGTGTAAAAAACATTGTCCCCATAATATTTATATCAATATATTTTCTCCACAGCTCGGTCGAACTGTCAACAAAATCGGAAAAATCGCGGAATACTGCGGCGTTGTTGACGAGGACATCAATTCTGCCAAACTTTTCAAGTGCATCCGCCGCAACTTCATTAACTTTTTTCTCGTCACTGATGTCGCAAACGTAAGCCAGAACTTCTGTCCCGTTTTTCTCAAGTTCGGCTTTCAGTTCCATTAACTTTTCCTCATTCACATCTACAATAACAACCTTCGCACCATTTTGTGCAAAAGTAACTGCCGTGCCCCTGCCTATTCCCTGAGCCGCACCTGTCACAAGAGCCGTTTTTCCTTTAAAATTCATAGTTCTCACTCCTTATTTTCAAGCAAATCAACCAATATACTGTTGTGAATATCTTCTCGCATTTTCTTTATTTCGCCATAATCATACCCTTTGAAATCATTCTTCATATTCGCGTGACGGGTAGCATTGGTAAGAATAATCACATACATATCCTTCTCTCGGTTTATAAAAAAGCTCTGCCCCGAATGGCCACAATGCCCGAAACTTCCTGCAGGGAACAAATCCCCCGTCTGCCGAAAATTTTCATCAACCACAAGATATCCAAGTCCTCTATTGTCTCCGCCGTGAGGATTATAATTCTGCTCGGCAAGTTCAAACATCTTGTTTGAATAAAGCTTTTCATCCCTGCTGATAACCGCTTCTGCAAATTTTTCTATATCGTGCAGACAGGATTGCTGTCCGCCGCTTCCTGCCGCCTTTTTCAGCACAAGTATGTTTTCATCGTCAAACCGATGTTTTGTCTCTTCCGTTCTCTTCCATCTGTAACAAACCGCCGCATTGGGTTCGTCCATATCAATCACAAAACTTGTTCTTTTGAGTCCAAGCGGATTTTTGAGATTGGTTTCGTATATCTCCTCAAGACTTTTCCCGTAAATTTTCTCTAGTATATATCCTAACAAAATCATCCCGTTGCAGGAATAAATACACCCTTCATCAGGCTTAAAAGCCAGCGGATGCGACAATATTTCTTCCGCAACAAAGTCGTTGCCTTTCTCAGCCGCTTGGGGAGTAATACGATGACGAACAATTCCGGACATATGCGTAAGAAGTTGTTTTATCGTTATATTCTTTTTTTCATCCGGAAGATTTGCAAAAAAATCCTGCAATGTGTTTTCAAGTTTCAACAACTTTCTGTCAATTGCCTGCAGAATCAGGGTTGACGTGACAAGCACTTTCCCCATACTCGCAACATCAAAATATGTATATTCATCAACATCCGGCGACATAAGCGTTTGCTTTTCACCATTTTTATAAACCGTCACAGCATAGGAACTGATGTCATTATTTCTATACTTTTCTTTGAGAAATAGTTCAGTATTATTCAGATTCATATTTTCCCCCTTAAAATCCCATTTCATCTCTTACTTTTCTTGCGATTTTCAGCATAGGCTGACTTGCCGTTGAACCATAATAATGTTCGTACACACAAAGGCACATCGCACAACCGAGTTTCATACCGAGTCGTCTGTGGATTGAACATTCACCGCCCGAAAGGAACAAAAATGGTGCGCCAAGTTCTTGTTTTAAAAGATTTGTAATGCGAAGGTTTTCAATCTGTTCTTCCATTGAAGATGCGCCCGTTACAATTTTTATAATATCCGCTCCCCTGCGCTTTTGTTCAAGTGCAATTTCAAGCACTCTCTCGGCAGGAGTAAATTTCAGCACGTGCGATGACATCAGCACTTCCACACCTTTTTCGTGCAAAGCCTCGATGTATTTCACCTGTTTTTCTATAGCCTCGGGATTGTCTGTCAGTTCTTCGGGATGTTTGCAGAACATATCGCCCATTACGTCGCAAAGCGTAGCTCCGTTATCGGCAATTTCCAGCATTTCTTTTGCCAGAATTTCGTCACTTTTGCCTGCGTTTGTGCCCATTCTGTAGTTGGTTACATAGCAAGGCTTATCTTTCATTTCTCCAAACATTTTTTTATAATTATCTATGCTTTTTTCCTGCTCTGCCAGCGATTCAATCTGCAGCCCGAAAGCTTCCGCACCGCAGGCTAGTCCGTTTCGCACAGCCCCCATAGTCAGAGCAACTGTGTTATACTGAAGCATTGCTGTAAGCAACGGTTTTTCGTGATTTAAAAAACTTTTTTTCATATTATTTCTCCCCTATACTTTCAATGTATTTATCCATGCGCTCATTAATTCCGGCGCTGCAACCTATATCATCCGGCGTAATTTTTTCAAACTCACGTTTTAATCCATCTTTAAGAAGCATCAGTTCTTCCTGTTTCATATCTGCCAGTGCAAGAACTTTGCTGTTGTCCACAATTCTGTCATAACATCTGTCATATAAAAGCTGTTGTCTTGCATAAGCAAACCCAAGAATTTCAACGTACGTTTTATCATCAACAGTTATATATTTCAGCCCGCCTATTTCCTGATAGATTTTCGCAACGTCTGCCCACTTCATATGCTCTGCCGTCGAAACATTATATGTCTGACCGAAAGCTTTAGGATTGAGAACTATAGCAGCAATCATTTTTGCCACATCTCCCGCCCAGCTCATTGTCGCTTCTTTTTGCATCGCACTTTCGGGAAGTACAACTGTTTTGCCTTTCAGCATACGATAGATAAGAACGTCCGCTTCCAGTGTTACAAGCTGGAATCTTCTTTTTGAATATGTAATAGCAGGTCTCAGAATTGAGTAGTTATCATATCCTGAAGCATTAATAAAGTTTTCTTCTTCCGCTTTGTATATTGAATACTCATTTTCGGTCATAAAATCTGCAGGTCTTTCAACATCCAAAAGACGGTTTGATGTTTCCGAAAGCGGTGCATCATCCGCATAAACTCTGTAACTGGACAGGAATATGTAGTGTTTTGTATTTTCTATAAAAAGCTTGTAATATCTTTTATAGTCTTCAGTATTGTTGTAATTCATAAAGTCTACAACAGCATCAAAGTTATTTTCAAGTTGTTCTTTTAAAAAGTCAAAATCTTTTGCATCAGCTGTAATATACTTAAGGTTTTCATCATAGCTTATCGCCTCATCAAGGCTTACCCCAACAACCGAATATCCTTTTTTGAGGAGTTCGGGTATCAGATAAACAGCCATAGCTCCTGTTGCGCCAAGCACAAGTATTTTTCGCATATCAGTTCCACCGTCCCATAGCATTTCTGCCACCGTCAATCATAATATTTTCGCCGTTGATAAACTGACCCTTTTCGGACGCTACAAACAGACAGAGGTCTATAATTTCCTGCGGGTCTGCCGCTCTGCCCATAAGAGTTCTCATTTTGGACATATCAGCTCTTGTAAGCACCGGTCCCGGAGAAATGCAGACACTTCTGATTCCTTTACCTTCTCCATACTGGGCAATGGATTTTGTGAGTCCGAACATAACACCTGTTTTTGCAACGGGATAATCCATTCCGTGACCCGAACCTTCCATACCCGTAATTGAACCTATATTAATAATAAGTCCGCATCCCTGCTGTTTCATCTGTTTTAAAACTGCGTGCGCAAAGTAAAACGGGCCTTTCAGATTAAGGTCAAGACTCCAGTCGAATACTTCAATAGGCACTTCGGTAAAATCAAGTTTGCCGTCAATTTTTTTCATTCTTCTGCCGTATCCGCCTGCAAAATTTGCAACAATGTCAATTCTGCCGAAAGCTTCAACAGCCGCATCTCTTGCTCCGCAAACCTGGCTGTAATCGGTGACGTCGCACACCACCGCAATGGCGTTTCCTTTGCCTTTTTTGTTAATTTCCGCAGCCTTTTCTTCAATAACTTCTTTGTTTACGTCGCAAAGTACAACATTACCGCCAAGGTCGGCAGTATTTTGGGCAAACAAAAGTCCCATACCCGACGCTGCTCCTGTTGAAATTGCAACTTTTCCTGTAAAATCCATAAAAATTCACTCCTTTAAACTAATTATATAGATGATAGATTTTTCATTCAATATCAAAACCGATAATACTTTAACATTTTCGAAACTTTATTACCGAAATATCTTGATTTTTTTAACCAAACTGTTATAATTAATTTAGGGAGGTGAAAAAATGAACCAACTTGATAAAATCATCGTTACCGAAGTTGCGGAAGCACTTACTGTGAACTTTCCCAAAGGAGTCACCAATAAAATGCTCAACCGTGACACTTACGGAATCTCTTTCTGTGTTGAAGGGCATATCACTTATAACCATAACGGCAACAAGGTTGTTTCAACCCCCGGTAAAGTAATTTTTCTTCCAAAAGGACAAAGTTACAGTATTTACGGCGACAAAGGCGGAGTTTTCCTTGTTATAAATTTTCTGTCTCCCAATCTTTTTTGCGACACCGTATCCTCCCTTCCCATAAAATCGGTTCAGCCGTATATTGCCGATTTTGAAAAAATAAAATCCCTGTTTCTTTTTGATAAAAACAGGGCTAAAATTATGAGTATTTTTTACGGAATCCTTCATCGTATCTCTTCGGAAGAATCTGAAATTTCAGGCGTTTTGTCCCCTGCTTTCGAGCATCTTGAAAAAATGTGTTTTTCTGCCGATTTGTCCGTCTCAAATCTTGCCTCACTTTGCAATATAAGCGAAGTGTATTTCCGTAAACTTTTCTTTCGTCACACAGGCGTTTCTCCAAAACAGTACATTCTCGACATCCGTATCGAAAAAGCCAAGCAACTCCTTTCGGACGGCATTATGAAAATTTCCGCCATATCGGACGAATGCGGATTTTCAAGCCCCTATCATTTTTGCAGACTTTTTAAGCAAAAAACAGGAGTCACTCCTACAGATTATATGAATCGCAACCGCATATACAAAATATAGCCGACAAACTATCTGTCGGCTATATTTTATTATTTTGTTATTTTAATTACACACGCATCGAAGGGTTTTATGGTATCCAAGCCACCATAATACACCTTGTCAATCTGATACCCGTCTTCAAGTTTTATATCAAGCGTTTTTTCCGTTTCGCTGTGATTAATTATCACGGCATAAAAACCGTCTTCGTCAGGATGCATGGTGGTTACAAGTTCATCATCTGCTAATTCGACAGGCAATGTTTTGCCAAACAGCATTTTGTATATCAAATGATTTTTTCCGTCAAAAGCATTGTGCTTGTCCAATAAATTGGCTTCAACGGGCGCATTCACCACAAACACACGACCCTTGCCGTATCTGTTAACCGAGATAAAGGGATTTCCTTTGTCATCAAAAGCAATAACCTCTGCTTCCACGGCCTGGGTGATGATGTTGCGGGTTCTTGAAAACTCAATTTCCGCATCCCACACAACAGCTTTGCCTGTACTACAGCTTTCGTAGGAATCGATAATTTTTATCCCTGCAAAACTTTCAAACTCAGAGAAAATCGCATCATCCAGCGATATATACAAATCCGCTCCGTTATAAACTTTTTCTTTAAGTTTTTCAAACTTATTTTTCGGCATTATCCGACATCCCTGCACAGAAGGCAACAGATATAATCCCGCTTCGGGAAGTTCATCATCTCCGCAGGCATAGGACAAATTCAGGCCCGCTTTTTTTGCCAGAGCATACGCCATATATCCCACGCCCCAGTTGTTTTGCTGGTCACGCGGTAAAATGCAAACGCCGTCTGTCAGTGCTTCGGGGAGCTTAAACGGAAGATTGTCAAGCCACGCCGAAATCCTTTTCATTTCTGCAAGTACAGGTTTGGGATTACGGTCATTATCAACCATCCCAAGCTCACGTTCAACCATCTGCTCGGTATAAGGGTAGCTGTCAAGTTTGGTCTGATCAAAAGCACACCACCACATTATACCTTTCAGTCCGTTTGCCCACAAGGAAAACATATTTATTCTGAAAAAGTCGGCAGCCTTTTCTTCACGGCAAACCATAGGCCCCATAGTACCTATTTCCTCTGCAATGCAGGGTTTTCCACCGATATCAGCATAAAATTTGGATTGAGCCGTCGCATGGATGGTTGTCCTGAACGCTGAAATACCATCTGTTTTGGTATAGTCACACCAATATGGATAAGGATGCGTGGTAAGCATATCTGTAAACATCGCCTGGTCACCGATTGTCCACTTTCCTTCAATGCTCAAACCATGCATACCCGATACCACAGGACGAGACGGGTCAGCACCACGAATCGCATTGGAAACTGCAGCCGTCCAATTGGCGGCCTCCCATCTTGTTTCAACCTC
>JAFYVD010000060.1 GCA_017558425.1 Clostridia bacterium
AGATAGCCCCGACAATAATTAAAAATTTCAAAGTTCGTATTATTCTTTTTTTGCGTTTTATACGTCTGTTTCTTTTGCGTCTTTCTGCAGGGGTCATCATATGTATCACTTCCGTTTACTGAGATTTTATAATTTTTCCGCCGACGGAGGAAATAAGCAGGTCGAAATTTTCATAACCTCTTTCAATATAACAAACATTTCCGATTTCCGTTTTGCCTTCGGTGGCAAGTGCGGCTATTACAAGCGCCGCGCCGCCTCGCAGGTCGGGAGCTGTCACGTTTGCGGGATGCAGGGATTCTACGCCGCGGATAACGGCGATACGGTCTTTCACCGTAATATCCGCACCCATTTTCATAAGTTCTGTAGCTGTGTTGAAACGGTTCTCAAAAATGGTTTCGTCTATTATGGATGTTCCGTGCATTGTGGTAAGCGCTGCCATCAACTGAGATTGTGCATCGGTGGGAAAACCGGGGTAGGGCATTGTCTGAACATTTGCCACCGAATGAAGCCGATTGGTACATTTTATTTTCAGCTTGTCTTTTTCGCATCGGATATCTGCACCACATTCGCGAAGCAGGGAAATAATGCTGCTTATGTGCAATGGAACAACATTTTCAAGTTCAAGTTCGCCTTTTGTTGCCGCCACCATAAACATAAGCGTTGCGGCAACAATGCGGTCAGACATTATGGTTTTTTCGGCAGGATGAAGCCGTGGAACACCCTCTATTTCAATTATACTGCTGCCTGCTCCTGAAATTCTGGCACCCATACTGTTGAGAAAATCCTGCAGGTCGGTAATTTCCGGTTCACGAGCACAGTTTGTTATTACTGTTTTGCCCGATTGGCGGCAGGCGAGAAGCATCAGGTTTTCGGTTGCACCCACCGAAGGAAAACCGAGATGTACATATCCCGGTCGGTATTTGGAAAGGCGGCATTTTATAAATCCGTCCTCTTCGGCAATTTCAACTCCAAGCTGACGAAAGGCTTTCAGATGAATGTCTATAGGTCTTAAACCCAGCTCGCAACCACCGGGATAACTGCACACGGCAACGCCTTCGCGGGCTAAAATTGCACCCAGAAAAATTACCGAGGAACGCATCTTTCGAGTCAGTTTTTCAGGGATTTTATGTGTTGAAACGGAAGAAGCATCCACGGTGATGGAGTTTCCGCTACGTTGAACATTGCACCCCATAAGTCGGAGAATTTCAAGCGTGATTTTTACATCGTAAATGTCCGGGCAGTTGTGTAATGTGGTTATCCCTTCGGGGATAACGGAAGCCGCAAGAATTGGGAGAACGGCATTTTTTGCGCCCTGCACTCCGGCTGTGCCGCAAAGCGGATTCCCGCCACGGATTATGTATTTATACATACTGAAAACAGACACCTCCGCAATAAAATAAATGTATACTACATATTATGCGAAGGTGGTTTTTTTAGTGACGAGTCAGTAATGTAATCTCTGCGAAAATATCTTTTGAAGCAGTCGGTTTTGCCATTGCCAGTGCATTTACCGATATGCTTTCCATTTTATTGCTGTCTGCAAATAAAGACGAGACTGTATCAAACAACAGGTCGGCACAAAGTTCGTTTTCGCGGAGCATTACAGATGCTCCGGCAGATTGCAGTGCCGCTGCATTGTGTTCCTGATGATTGTTGGTTACATAGGGTGAGGGGATGAGCACCGAGCATTTGCCCATGGCACAAATTTCGCTGATGGCAATTGCTCCGGCACGGCTGACAACAATGTCGGAAGCCGCCATTACGGTGTCCATATTATAGATATAGGGTGTGATGGTGATTTTGTCACCAAGCTCGATGTTTTTAAGCGATTCCATTATTTCTTCGTAATACCGCTTTCCGGTACCCCAGATAATTCTGAAATCGGGAGTTTTGGTTTTTATAAGCTCAAGCATAGAGTCGTTAATTTTTTTTGCTCCAAGGCTACCGCCAAAAACAAGAAGGGTGGGCTCGTTGATGCCAAGCTCACTTTTTGCGGTTGTAGGATTTACGTTAAGAATACCCTCTCTGACGGGATTGCCCGTGAGAACGGCTTTTTTCTTACCGGGGAGCAATTTTATACTTTCCTCAAAGCTTACGCAAATACGGTCAACCGCCCGGCTTAATATTTTGGTGGTCATTCCGGGGAAAACGTTTTGTTCATGGATGAGAGTGGGGATTTTCATCATAGCTGCGGAAAAAACTGCAGGTCCACTGACGTATCCGCCACATCCGATTACAATGTCGGGTGCAAAATCTTTGATGATTTTGCGGGTTTCGGCAAGACCTTTTGCCGCAAGAGCCACTGTTTTTATGTTTGACGGGCTGAGGCTTCTTTTAAAACCTGCCACTTTTATGCATTTGATGGGGAACCCCTCTTTTGACACAAGGTCAGTTTCCATTCCGCCCTCTTTGCCGATAAACAGAACTTCCCCGCCGTGGGAAGTAATCTGCTTTGCAATGGCAATCGCGGGGTTTATATGTCCGGCAGTGCCGCCGGCAGTTACTATTGCCTTAATGCCCATAAAATTCATACCTTTCAACGAGAGTTTTGAGTGGGTTTATCTTTTTTCTGACGGGAAATATTAAGAAGAATTCCCATAGAAGCGATGGTGAACAACAAGTTTGTACCACCTGCGCTGAAGAAAGGCAGAGGCATACCTGTTACAGGGAACATAGATGTAACAACACAAATGTTTATAAATACCTGTACGAAGATTAATGCCGCAATGCCTATACCGATTAATGTTCCTAATTTGTCGGGTGCATCCATAGCTATTTTAACACATCTCATTATTAAAAGGAAAAATAATACTATTACAAAAAGTGCACCTAAGAATCCGAGTTCTTCACAGATTACAGCGAAAATAAAGTCGTTGTGCGGTTCGGGAATATAAAGAGCTTTCTGCACGCTTTGACCCAAACCTTTACCCAAAAGACCGCCTGAACCGATGGCATACATTGATTGAATAACCTGCCAACCATCGCCGGTGGGGTCGCTGAACGGGTCTAAAAAGCTTGTGATACGGGCACGGCTGTAATCACTGAAAAGGATTAAAAGCGTAAAACCGCCGGCACCGGCTATTCCTACGGGTAAAAGATATTTAAGGTTTGCACCTGCTATAATTACGATAAGTCCGCAAACTGCGGTAATAAGTATCATTGCACTTTTGTGAGGTTGTAAAATGAGTGGGAAGAGGACAATGCCAAGCATAATTCCGTATGTAAGCCAGCTGGTTTTAAAATTATTCAGCGCCTCTTTGGTCTGACTTGAGCAAACTTTTGCAAAAAGCAGAATCCACACAATTTTTGCAAGCTCTGACGGTTGGAAAGACATACCGCCCAGGTTTATCCATCTTTTCGCACCATTGATATCCTCGGCAGAAAAAAGCGGGATGAAAAGCATTATCCACACAACCCCTGCTGCCATAACAAGGATTTGTGACGAACAAAGAAAATGATAGTCAATTCGTGACACTATAAGCATTAAAACAACGCCGACAACTGCCATAAGAAGTTGTTTTTTTAGGAAATACAAGCTATCTCCCTGACGATAAAGTGCGGTGACAGAACTGGCAGAGCCTACCATAATCAGCCCGAAAAGGACGATGATCATAAGAATTATTAAAAATTCCATATCCATGGGCTTGGATGCAAGCGGAGATTTTCCACTGCGGAGAATACCGCCTTTTTTTCCTTTTGCGGACATAGTTTTCACCTCGATGTTTTTTGTTGGAAAAATTTATACTCTAAGTCCTGCGTATGCAATAATACATAAAATTGCAGTTGCTGCAGAGAAGATAAGGTCAATCTTTATTTCGGACCAGCCACACATTTCGAAATGGTGGTGAATTGGACTCATTTTGAAAATTCGTTTGCCGGTGAGTTTGAAGGATGTTACCTGAAGAATAACAGACAATGCTTCAATTACATAAATAAGACCGGCAATTACAAGAAACAGCGACATACCGCAGGAAACCGCCACAGCGGAAACAACTCCACCCAGGAAGAGGGAACCGGTGTCGCCCATAAAAACAAGTGCTTTTGGCTTGTTATAAAGCAAAAATCCTGTAAGACCGCCAACGACAGAAATGGCAAAAAGTCCTGTTTCGTGGTCGGAAATCAGATTCATTGCTGCCGCAAAGAACAGGCAGACGATAATGGTGACGGATGTTGCAAGTCCGTCTATTCCGTCGGTAAGATTCACCGCGTTTACACTACCAATTATTACAACCACGGCGAAGGGGATATACCACAGACCAAGGTCGGGAGCGATGTTGGTGAATGGGATTTTAAGAGTGGTGTCCACCAGACCGTTTTTGTAAAGTACCCAGATGAACAAAAGTGAAGCAACGAGCTGAAGCATAAGCTTCTGAATTTCGGTAAGCCCGAGATTTCTTTTTTTCACAACTTTGATATAATCGTCTATAAACCCGATTAAACCAAATGAAAGACTGAGATATAAAAGCATAATGCCTTTAAAAGAGTGAGAAAGCATTACAATTGCCGAAACGGCAATTCCGGCTATAAAGATTATGCCGCCCATAGTGGGGGTGCCTGATTTTTTCTCGTGCCACGAGGGCCCTTCCTCGCGGATTTCCTGCCCGAATTTAAGCTTTCGTAAAATTGGCAGAACAAGTGGTGCGATTGCTGCGGAAATGGCAAAAGCTACAGCCGCGGCTATTAAATAATTCATACAGACATCTCCTTAACAGGTACTGTTTTATCTTGAAAAGTATTCTTTAACAATCTGCTCTTCGCAGAAGGGGATTTTACCCTCTTTGGTAATCTGATATGTTTCATGACCTTTGCCGGCAAGGAGGACGATGTCTCCCTCTTTTGCCATACCGAGCGCGAAATGAATGGCCTCGCGGCGGTCAACTATTTCGGCAAATTCGCATCCGGACTCAATCATACCGGGTTTAATTTCATTGATTATATCTTCTGCATTTTCGCTTGCAGGGTTGTCGGAAGTGATAATGCAGAATGAAGAATATTTGCCTGCGATATTGCCCATTTCGGGGCGTTTTGTGCGGTCTCGGTCGCCGGGAGCGCCGAATACTGTAATAATTCGTCCGCTAACAAATTCCTTCACGGTTGTGAGGATTTTCTCAAGGCCGTCAGGGGTGTGCGCATAATCTATCATAACGCCAAAAGGAGCAGAAACACGCACAAATTCAGCTCTGCCTTTGGCACCGCGAGAGATTATAAGACCTTTTGCTATTTCATCTTCGGAAAAACCAAGGGCGGAACATACCGATGCGGCGGCAAGGGAGTTGTAAACATTGAACTTGCCGGGAATATGCGATTTTAAAAGGTATGACTCTTTTTTGTGATTGAGGGTATAGATAATGCCCTTTTCCGAAAGTTTAATGTCTGATGCAAAAAAATCGGATTTTGCATTTTCAACACTGTATGTGTAAATTGTTTTGCAACTTGAATTTGTCGCAATTTTTCTGCTGTATTCATCGTCGCTGTTCATTATTGCAATGTCGCACATTTCGAAAAGCTTTGCCTTGGCAGCGGCATAGTTTTCCATACTGCCGTGCAAGTCAAGATGCTCGTGCGTCAGGTTGGTGAACGCCGCTACTGCAAATTTTGTGCAAGCTACTCTTTCAAGCTCAAGGGAGTGGGAAGAAACTTCTGTTATGCAATACTGTGCACCCGAATCTGCCATTTCGCGGAGGTATTTCTGGAACAGATAGCTTTCGGGAGTGGTTCTTTCCGAATCAACCGCTTTGCCTGCGATGACTATCGAATTTGTGCCGATAAGCCCTGTTTTTTTGCCCGCCATTTCGATGATGGACTGTATAAGATGGGTGGTTGTGGTTTTGCCGTTTGTTCCCGTTACGCCAATCACCTTGATATCGCGTGAGGGATGGCCGTAAAAGGATGACGCCATCTGAGCCATGGCAAAACGCGCATTTTCCACTTTTACTGTGGTGATTTCCGGGCAACTTATGTCGTCGGTTACCACAGCACACACTGCACCGTTTTTCACTGCATCGGCAAGATATTTGTGTCCGTCGGTTTTAAAACCTTTTATGCACACAAAGATACTGCCGGCAACGACTTCGCGAGAGTTGCAGGTGATGCCGGTGATGTCAATATTCCTGCTTCCTTTTACTTCTATGAAATTGGTTTCCTTTAAAATTTGCTCTAATTTAGTCATTTCTTCCTCATGATTCATTTCCGGTAGTTACGCTGACTGTACTTCCTTTTTCTGCAAGCTCTCCGGCTGCGGGTGATTGACCGGTAACAACCGATCCGCTGTTTTTTGTTATTTTAAGTTTAAGTCCGGAGTTTACAATTATTTCATTTGCCTGTTCAATGTTAAGTGAGAATATATCGGGGACTTTTACATATTCTTCTCCGCCTGCAAGGTTTGTGTGCAGGGTTACTGAAGAACCGTTTTTAACCGCAGTTCCCGAAGAGGGCTCCTGAGAAATTACCTGGTCGCCACTGCCCTGGATTACATATTTCAGGCCGTAATTTGTAATAACCTGTTTTGCTTCGGTTACCGACATGGATATAACGTCGGGGACTACTGCGGAAAGGTCTTCCGATTCTTTTTGAGTGTACTGCGGTTCAATGCCGTAATATTGCAGAGTTTCGCTGATGATTTTTCCGGCAACGGGTGCTGTGATAACACCACCATAATAGTTTTCGCCCATTGGTTCGTCAAGAAGTACAAGAACGATAACTTTGGGGTCGTCAACGGGAGCAACCCCCACGAAAGAACCTATATATTTGTTGCTTCCGCGAGGCTGTTTTTCACTTGTACCACTTTTTCCGCCCACGCGGTAGCCTTTAACGGCTGCGGTACTGCCCGACTGAGTAACGACAGTTTCAAGTACGGTTTTCATTTTTTCGCTTGTCTGTTTTGATACTGTCTGACGGATTTGCTGTGGTGTGAAGGATTTAAGCACCTGACCGTCGGCAGATTTTATCTCTTTTACAAGATATGGCTTGAAAAGAGTTCCACCATTTACAAGAGAGGAAATGGCAGTTATCATCTGAAGGGGAGTCACCTGGAAACTCTGACCGAAGGATGAAATCATAAGGTCGAGGTCGGTGAAAGCATCTTCCTGATGGAAAGCACCGATGGCTTCGCCGGGATAGTCTATGCCGGTGGTTTCCCGGAACCCGAAACGTTTAAAGTTGTTGACAAATTTTTCTCTGCCGATTTTAAGTCCGACGTTCATTAAAACGGGGTTGCAGGAGTTTACCATACCTGTCATAAATGTCTGAGGACCATGACCTGCAGGTTTCCAACAACTGATATTCCAGCCGCCGGCTTCAAGGTAACCGTTGCAGAGGTAGTTTTCTTCAAGGGTTGTAACGTTTTCTTCAAGAGCCATTGCACAAGTGATAAGTTTGAAAGTTGAACCGGGTTCATACACATCTACAGAAGGCTTGTTACGTTTGATTTTGGAAGTCGCTTCGACATAAGCGGCGTTATATTCGTCACCATCAAGCTTTTCAAGTTTTGACAAAGTTTCGGGGTCTGTGATGGTGAGCGGTTCGTTGAGGTTGTAGGTGGGTACACTTGCCATAGCAAGGATTGCACCTGTGTGCGGATCCATAACAATTGCTGCACCGCCACCTGCCGCTTTGTTTTCAATATACGCTTCTTCAAGGCTTGTTTCAACAATTCGTTGGATGGTTTCATCCAAGGTGAGAACTATGTCACAGCCTGCCTGGGCGTTGTAGTATTCTTCGTATTCGAAAGTGGGGCTTCCTGCTGCGGAATCGGATTTTATAAGGGTGCCGGCACTACCTTTTAAGTATTCGTCGTACTCATATTCCAGCCCTTCAAGCCCCTGATTGTCCGAACCTACATTTCCCAAAACCTGTGCTGCGAGGTTGGAGTAGGGGTAGTAACGTTTGGTGTCGGAGATGAGGGATACCCCCACGAGATTGTGTTCTTCCAGAACAGATTCGGGCAAAGAGTTTCCGTCTGCATCTTCGCCGCTGATATAGCTGCGCAAAATTGCGGATTCCTCCGAACTGATACGTTTTTTGATATATTCGAAACGAGAAGATTTTTCAAGGGAAGAGTAAATTTTGTCTTTATCTACGCCAAGAACCTCGGAAAGTGTTGCAACAACCTGTTTGGCGTTTCCTTCCTCGGCAATTCTTTTGGGGTCAACCACAACGGTGTCAACGTTGGCGCTTACAGCAAGTTCTTTGCCGTTGGTATCGTAAATTGTGCCGCGGCGAGGTGTGATTTCGTTTTCTTTTGTCTGTTGCTCAAGGGCAAGCTGACGAAGCTCGTTGCCGCGTACAAACTGCAGGTATGCAGTTCTTCCGATTAAAAGCATAAACAGCAACGAGAAAAAGGCTGTCAAAATGAGAATTCGAATGTTGATATTCGCTTTTTTACGTGTTTTTTTCATAAAACAACCACCTTAATGGGGGACTTAGATTAGAAAGGCTCTGACATGCTGACATGACAGAGCTGATAGATTAGGCAAAAATAAGTCACCTGTAAATATATATCGGAAATTAGTGTAAATATGACAGGATGTTGCTCATAAAGCTTTCGCCTGACTCGCTCGGAACATTTTTAGCTTTGCCCGAAAGAACCTGTGCCTGATTATCAACAGAAACGCGGATATTTACAATCTGATTCTGGTTGGGAGCAACCATACCCAGTTCCTGGGTGGCTTTGCGCTCAATTTCGTTGAGGTCGATGCTGCCCTGAAGCTGAACTTTAGCTGTTGTGTTTTCTGAATAAAGTTCTTCAAATGTATTTTTTGCTATAAGTATTTCTTTTTCAAGTTCGTTAATTGTGGCAAAACGAAGCACAACAACCATTAAAAGCGCTGAGCAAAAAACGAGAAATGTTACAAAGCTGAAAACGGATTTTGCTGATATAGCTTTGTTTTGTGAACGTTTTGCCGGAATGGTTCTTGCCGGAGTTTCAAGTTTTCTGGCTAAATTATCCTGCATGATATGTTCTCCTAATCTTAGAATTTTTCTATTGCGCGGAGCTTTGCGCTATGACTTCTGATATTTTCTTCAAGCTCTGCCGCGCTGGCGATAAGTGGTTTTCTGAAAACTAGCTTTCCTTTGGATTTGTTACCGCATACACAGACCGGGAGGTCTTTGCTGCAGATGCAACCTGCTGTAAGGTCAGCGAAAAGATTTTTTACAATTCTGTCTTCCAGTGAGTGGAAGGTGATGACGGCAAGTACGCCGCCGGGGTTTAAAGCGTTAAAAAATGCGGTGAGAGAATCCTTTAACAACTCAAGTTCACGGTTAACCTCGATTCTGAGCGCCTGGAAAGTGCGTTTGCACGGATTGCTACCGCCGTTTCTCTGTGCAGGTGGCATTGCAGATTTTATTATGTCCGCAAGCTCAAGAGTTGTTTCGATGGGTTTTGCCTCTCGCTTCTTTATTATAATAGAAGCAATCTTTCCCGCCATTCTTTCTTCGCCGTAATCTCTTAAAATACGGATAAGATCTTCTTTACTGTAATTGTTTACTATGTCGTAAGCGCTGATGGGATCTTCGGGGTTCATTCTCATATCAAGCGGAGCATCTTTGATGTAGCTGAATCCGCGTTCGGGATTGTCAATTTGATAAGAAGAAACACCGAGGTCTAAGAGCGCACCGTCAATACCGGGAATGTCAAGGTCTTCAAGAACGGTTGTTATTTCCGAATAATTGCTGTGGACATAGGTTGTGATATCTTTAAAATCTTTAAGACGTTCCGACGCTGCTTTAAGAGCTTCGGGGTCACGGTCAATACCAATCAGTCTGCCTTTTCCTGAAAGTCTTTCACAAATTCCGTGGGAATGGCCGCCACCGCCAAGAGTACCGTCTACATATATGCCGCCGGGGGTGACGTTAAGGGCTGTCATACATTCGTCAAATAGAACTGATTTATGTACAAATTCCATAAATCTCACCTATATTATCAAGTCGATGCTTCCGGCAATGTCTGCCACATCAACAGTTGATTCATTTTCAAATTCAGACCAGTTTTCACTGCTCCACAGTTCAATTTTGTTTCCCAGCCCGAGTAGCTTTATGCCGGATGAAATTCCTGCATATTCTCTGAGCTGAATGGAAATGAGGCATCTGCCCTGCTTGTCTATTTCTGCAAGTTCAGCTTCGGCAAGGAAGTGTCTCTGCAGATTTCTTATTTCGGGTTTGCTGTTGGGAAGGGCACGCAGACGAGCTGCAAAATCCTCCCATTCGTCTAAAGTGAAGATGTAAAGACAATGGTTGTCCATACCTTTGGTAACCATACAACGACCATCAAGCTGGTCTCTGTACTTGGAGGGCATAACAAATCGGCCCTTATCGTCCACACTGTGGGAATAATTGCTGACAAACATATATGCTCCTCCTTTCTGAAAAAGTTACTACTTGGTCACCATATTGTCTCCATTGTGACTCCACTTACTATCTATTATACACGATAAATAAAAAAAATCAATAGTTTTTTGAAATTTTTTTTAATTTTTTTTGAAATTTTTTCTGGTGATGATTTTATCGTCCGAATATGTGAAAAATCAACATAAAATGCGGTAAAAAGAGGCATTATAAACAGAGAATAAACTTTGCCCGAAAGCAAGGTGGAGAGAAGGCAGGAACAAAACGATGTTGGTAAGTTGTATAAGAACAATTTTTTTGTATGTAATTCTGATAATTACCATAAGGATTATGGGTAAAAAACAGGTGGGGGAACTGGAACCGGCAGAGCTGGTGGTGGTTTTTCTTTTGTCCGAGCTTGCATCCATTCCGATGCAGGATATGAATTTGCCTCTTATGAGCAGCATAGTTCCTATCGCAACGCTGATATCTCTTGAAATACTCATTTCGGTGATAACGCTCAAATGGCGGTTTGCAAGGAGTCTGCTACAGGGTAAACCTGCAATTTTAATAGATAAAGGAGTGCTTGTGGAACAGGAAATGAGGCGTCAATGCTATAATCTGGATGAGCTGATGGAACAAATCCGATGCGAGGGGTATGCAGATGTCCGTGAGGTGGAATATGCCATACTGGAAAACAGTGGAAAAATCAGCATAATTCCGTCGGCAAGGGGCAAGGCTCTTACTGCGTTTGATGTTGGTATAAAAGGGAATTCCGGAGCTATGCCATACATTGTTATTGCGGATGGAAAAATAGCGAAAAAAGGTCTTGGTTTAAGTGGAACCAGCGAGGAGGAGCTTATGAAAAAACTGAGCGAAAACGGCGTAAAAAAGGTGTCGGAGGTGTTTTACGCCATAATTGACAGCTCGGGTGAGTTTTATTTCCAGAAAAAAGGGATAAAAGGAGAAAAAAGATGAAAAAAGTGTGGGTTTCGGTGATTTTTCTGGGATTGATTTTTGGCGGAGGAATAATGTACAACGTTTTTCTCGGAGCAAAAGCGGATAATATGCTGAATTTGGCAGAAGAAGCAAAAAGTGAATTTATCAGCAGTGGTGGCGGAGTGGAGAATATTGTGAAAATTGAAAAAGAGCTTGAGGGGATTTCGGCTTTTTTATGTGCTTTTTTGGACAGAGACATAATTAACGAAGCGGAAGAAGCTATAGTTTCTGCAAGAGAGCTATGCATATCGGGTAGTGAGGAAAGTGTGTGTGCCATTGAGTTGATGAAAGAGAAAATCAGGCATATTAAAAACAGTGCCACAATAAAATTGAAATATATACTGTTTAGAGGAGAAGTGAAAGAATATGTGGCATACTTTATCTGAAAAAAGCGTGGTTGACAAGCTTGAAAGTTGTGTGAACGGGCTGAGTCGGAAAGAAGCGGCAAAACGGTTGGAGCGGTTTGGGGAAAATCGGTTTGAAACACGGAGAAGAAGCGGTGTTATCAAAAGCTTTTTCGGTCAACTGTCCGACACAATGGTTATTATGCTTCTGGTGGCGGTGGCACTTTCGTTAACATTGTCTTATGTCAGCGGAGACGGCGAATATCTTGATGCGGTGATAATTCTCGCCATTGTGATTTTCAACGCAACCATTGGGGTGATTCAGGAATTTAAAGCGGAAAATGCTTTGGAAGAACTGGAGAAAATGAATTCGCCCACAACAACTGTGTTGAGAGATGGAGCGGAAGAGAAAATCAAAACATCGGAAGTTGTTCCGGGCGATATTGTTTTGCTGTCCGCAGGAGACTATGTTCCGGCGGATGCGAGATTGATTGAGGCTGTTATGCTGACGGTGGACGAGTCTGCCTTGACGGGAGAGACCGAGGATGTAGAAAAAAGATGTCGGGTGGAAGATGTGAAACAGCCGGAAGAACAGACGAAAAATATGGTGTGGGCACAGACTGTTGTGACGGGTGGCAGAGGCAAGGCGGTGGTTGTTGCAACAGGTATGAATACAAAAACGGGAAAAATTGCAGGAATGATTATAGAAGGCGGTTCGGAACCCACACCGCTTCAGCAGAGGCTGAAAAAAACCGGTAATGTTATAGGTGTGGGAGCAACTGTTATATGTGCCTTAATTTTCCTGATGGGGATTTTACGCGGCCAGCCGACAATGGAAATGTTTATGACTTCGGTGAGCCTTGCGGTTGCGGCAATTCCGGAAGGACTTCCGGCTATTATTACTGTTATGCTTGCGATTGGTGTCAGGAAAATGGCGAAAAAGAATGCTGTTGTGCGAAAACTTCCGGCGGTGGAAACTTTGGGGAGCACTACGGTTATTTGCACGGATAAGACGGGTACAATAACCTGTAACGAAATGACCGTTTCAGAAATCTACGGCAACAGAAATAAATTTCTGGAATGCTGTTGCCTGTGCAACAATGACAGAGGTTCCACCGAGAAAGCGCTGATTAAAGCGGCTCTTTCGGAAGGGATTTTAAAAGAAAAATTGGACGGGCAGAAAAAGAGAGTGGGGGAAATTCCGTTCAGCTCTGAACGAAAAATAATGACAACGGTTCATAAAAACGGGGAAGGATACATAACGATAATTAAAGGCGCACCTGAAAAAATCCTGAATTGTTGTGCACTTAGCGAAGAACAAAAAAGGGATTTTTTGCAAAAAAACAGCCAAATGGCTAAATCAGGCAACCGGGTTATCGCTGCGGCCTTTAAGGAATCGCAAACGCCCGATAGCAAAGAAGAAAAGAATTTTATGTTTGCCGGACTTGCGGCAATGACCGATCCACCGAGACGAGGGGTGGAAAAAGCAGTGGAGGATTGCAAAAAAGCCGGAATAAGGGTTATTATGATAACGGGTGACCAGAAGGATACAGCTCTTGCTGTTGCGGCTCAGACGGGGATTGGCATAGGTGGCAGAGCTGTGGAAGGTCGGGAAATTGACGCTATGACGGATGAGCAACTGAAAAAGGCGGTGGCTGAAACCACGGTGTTTGCACGGGTCAATCCCCAACACAAAACGAGAATTGTCAGAACATTGCAAAGTATTGGAAATGTTGTTGCGATGACGGGCGACGGAGTGAATGATGCGGCGGCTCTGAAATATTCGGATATAGGCTGTGCGATGGGAAAAAGTGGTACCGAGGTTGCAAAGGGTGCGGCAGATATAGTGCTTACCGACGATAATTTTGTGACCATAGCCGAGGCGGTGAAACAGGGCAGAGGAATATATGAAAATATCAGAAAAACGGTGAGATTTTTGCTGTCCAGCAACATAGGTGAGATTTTCACCATTTTTGCCGCAATATTTTTTGGAAGAAGCAGTCCGCTTACTGCAATACAACTCTTGTGGACAAATCTTGTGACAGATTGCCTGCCTGCCATTGCTTTGGGACTTGAACCTGCCGATAAAGATATTATGACAAGAAAACCTGTTCGCAAAAACAGCAGTTTATTTGGCGATGGCGTTGGACTTGCGATCTGTCTGGAAGGAATTATGATAGGGATGACGGCAAGTCTGGCATATGCGGTCGGAACGGAAATTTATCATAATTTTGCGGTAGGTAGAACTATGACGTTCTGCACACTCAGTTTGTCCCAACTGTTTCAGGCGCTGGCTGTGGAAAGTGAACATTCGATTTTTTCAAGGCGAATGGGCAGGAATGGGTTTATGGCGTTTTCTTTTGTGGTTTGTGCGATGTTGCAAATTATAACTGTGGCGTTTGCACCGGCGAGAAGACTGCTGGGAACGTCGGCGCTGACAACGGAACAATGGCTGGTTACAATGGGATTGTCCGCGATACCGCTGATTGTGTCCGAATTTGAAAAATTGGCGAAAAAAACGGAATCAAAAAGGTATTTGGTGAAAAATATTAAAAATGCTTGATATCGGAAAAGTGTTGTGGTATAATTTCAGTATAACTTTGATTTTACGGAGGAAAATATGAAAAAAACATTAGCTTTGCTTATTGCGCTTGTATCGGCGTTTTCGTTTACGGCGTGCAAAAAAGAACCGATTATCGGATATGAACCCGAAATTCCGAAAGAATGGGCGGAAGAGGCAGAAAAAGAAAAAAATAACCCATATACTGAAATCATAAAAACAACAGCTTTTGACGGTGTGTGGCGTGAGGCTTCCACAGGAAAATTATATTATTTTTATAATGGCCATATTTTTGAAATGGAAAACGTTGAAGACACTTCGGAAATTCCTCTTTGGGGAATGGTGGTTATTGCTCAGACTGTAGAAAAAGTGAAAAAGGATGAATATGAAAGCAAACTCGGTTATGAAGCGGGTGAAGAGTTTGCGGCTTATATAAATTCCACAAACAGCGAAATTAATGAGGCAAAGCTTATTGCCGTGGAAGAAGGAAAGGTGAAAGCTGTTCTTCCGGATGAAAAAGAGATAGTTTTCAAATATGTGAAAGCTGTGGAAACCTGGCCTGAAGGATTTAATATGTAAGATAAGCGGAGCTGTAAAAACCAATGGTTTTTACAGCTCCAACTGTTAAAATTAGATTTCGTCATCGCCGTAATAGTCGGCGTCGTAACCCGATGGCTGAAAATGGTATAAATCGGTGTAGGAATCGTATTCAAATTCGTCCTCGGGCGGTTTATACATCAGGCCGGTGCAATCGGTGAATGATCCGGAATTTACAGTGTAGAGATTGTCGTAATCTTCGGGGGAATCAAATCCGGGATTGGGAAAAGGTTTGTTTGATTTTTTCATAATTGAAACACCTCCGAAGATAGTGTTATAAAAATTTGATAAAAATATTCAAAAACGGCGACTTTATCAGGGATTTCTCCCAGGATAAAGCCGCCGTTTTGTGTTATTTTCAGTCGAGCTCGCGGAGGTCGTTGATAAATCCGCCGCCGTCAAAGCATACTATATTTTCATATGAGAAATTTTTGATTTTTTTACCGGCCAGAGAAAGAGCATAATGTGCTCTTGAACGGACATTTTTTATCACTATATTATACATATCATCTTCGGTTACAGGTCGGGAACCATACAAACGGGTATCATTGACTTTAACACCGCTGTCCCCGTGAGTAAGAAGGTGGTTTGACTGGCCGGAAATGTCTTCAACGCCATCGACCATTACGTTGTGCAATCGAGCTTCACCCTGACAAAGCAAGCGCACATTGGATGCGAGAGTTTCGGAAACAACATTTTTGATTTTTATATAACATAAATCGGAGGACAAACCTTCAACTGCATACATTTTTTCGACTGTTCCGTTGAGTGCTGTCAAAGCTAC
>JAFYVD010000061.1 GCA_017558425.1 Clostridia bacterium
CGCGGTGGATTTGAACTGCAGATTAACGTGGTTGACTCCGAGACGCTTGAAAAAGCACGCCAAGCCCCCGAAAACTATCGCGATCTTGTTGTTCGTATAGGCGGTTATAGCGACTATTTTGTTAAGCTATCCCCCGAAATGCAGGCAGAGGTTATTTTAAGGACGTGTCATAATGTGTAACGGAAAAATTTTTAATATACAACGATTTTGTACCAACGACGGCCCCGGAATAAGAACCACCGTTTTTCTCAAAGGCTGTCCTCTGAACTGCGTATGGTGCCACAATCCCGAATCTCGTCGCAGGCAAAGCGAATTGCTTTTCAGTCCCGAAAAATGCATTAACTGCACCGCTTGTGGGGCTGTTTGCAAAAATCACGATTTTGAAACAGGCACCCATAAAATGATGGGTAATAAATGCTATGCATGCGGAAAATGTTCGTCTGTCTGTCCAACAGAAGCGCTTGAAGTGTGCGGAAAATCCGTTTCAACCGACGAAGTACTTGAAACCGTACTAAAAGACCTCGAGTTTTATAAAGCTTCGGGTGGCGGCGCAACTCTGTCGGGCGGCGAACCTTTGTTGCAGTCCGAATTTTCTCTCAGTTTGCTGAAAAAGTTTAAAGCTCATGGTCTCCACACCGCCATGGAAACCTGCGGATATTACAACGGAGATTTGTCCGAGTTCCTTCCTTATGTAGATTTGTGGCTTTTTGACATGAAAATTTACGACCGTGATTTGCACAAAAAATTCACCGGGGTGTCAAACGAGGTCATTTTGAAAAACTTGCGTTTTCTTAACGAGAATGGTGCAAAAATCATTTTAAGATGCCCCATAATCCCCGATATCAATTTTAATGAAAATCATTTCAGGGATATTTCGGCGCTCGCCGACTCTCTTGATAATGTATCGGAAATTCATCTTTTGCCATATCATCCGCTGGGCATTTCCAAATCCGCCCGAATGGGTGTACTTCCCGAATATACAAACGAATCTTTCCTGTCTGCCGACAAGTTGACTCCATATCTTTCTTTCATAAACAAAACCGTAAAAATAGGTTGATTTTCATATTAAAAAGCGAGGTAATACATCAGTATTACCTCGCTTTTATTAATCAGATATGTTCAAGTTCTGTTTCGTCAACAGCATTTAAATCTTCGGGAAGAAGTGCATCATCAAAGTGAACCATAATATCTTCCGCTTCAAGTTTTGCCTGAAGAGCTTTTATGTCAATATCGGTTATTGCAACGCCCTTATCAATAGCCTGACAAACTGCCGCACCTGCCGCCTGACCTGTCTGGATTGCAGGAGGAATAACCCTGAGGATATCCCACATATAACCTTCTGCCGCAGCACTTCTGCCTGCTGTGATTACATTGTCAAATCCATCGCACACGAGCGTTCCGTAGGGTACTTCAAAAAGGAAATCTTTGTTGGCGAAGTCACAGATTGTACCTACCGAATCTTCGTGATGTTTATATGCATCTTCCATTGTCATGGTATAGTTACCATCAATATGTCTTGTGGTTCTGAACTGAGGCAGAATGGGACGAAGGGTAATATCTCTTGCTCTTCTGTCCTCGTCCCTTATGTTATCAAGAAGCTCAAGCTGATTTGTGATAAGATAGTCGGTTACGCTGTCAGCATTGGTACCGTCCCAGAGTGGCATACCTTCGGGATGATTGTCGCCGTGAAGATTTGCTCTTCCACCAAATCTGCTTGTGTTTAGTTTCGCCATATTGTTTGTTTCTGCTACGGTTTTGCAGTTTTCAACTGTTGTACCGAAGGCATAGTATGTATGATAGTTGCCCTGTGTAACAGTGGGCACACCAAGCATATTCAAAATATCGGCATCGCCTGTTGTATCAACAAACATATCAGCCTCATAAAGCATATGTCCCGATTTGTTGAAAACAATTATCGAATCAATATGACCGCCCGTGGCGTTGATATCAGTAACAACTGTGTCAAACATTACATCAATTCCGTGCTGACGAACATATTCGCAAAGTGCAAGTGAATAGATGGGCGCAGAGAATCTGAGTGAAAGTCTCTGCAGTGTATTATTATGACCGGGTTCGCCATTTTCCCAGTCGGAAGGGAAATCTCCGTAACCATATTTCTTAGCAAGCTGCAGCATTTCGTCACAGATACCTCTTATAACCTGAACGCCTCTGCCGTTACACATAGGAACAAAAAGGTTAACAAGACCGATTGTGGCAAGGCCGCCAAGCTGAGTTGATTTATCAATAATCACAACTTTTTTGCCGTCTCTTGCAGCTTCAACCGCGGCAGCAATCCCTGCCACGCCGCCGCCTGCAACGACAATATCGTATTTTCTTTTATCTACAAATTTCATAGGAATTTCCTCCGCTTTAGATTCTTATTATATAATATCCGTTTTCTCTGAAAAAGTCAATAGAACTAAAGCAAGTTCTCATTTTCTTTCATGCTTTTAAATCTTGCGTGCAGATGAACCATATGTGCCACCGAATAGCAAAGGCTGTAGAGAATATCCTTCTCATCAGACGAAGTTTTTCCGCACTTGTCCATATTCTTTTTGAACCCGAAAATATAAAGTATCATATTCTCAAGCTCTTCACACATATAATCATAAGCCATCGGAGTGGAATAGGACTGCTCTTTCATCTCAAGCATCAGCCTCACATCCTCAAGCGAAATAATATTTTTCGCAATGGTTATGAAAAACAGGTGAGAAATATGCTCAGCATAATACAGCTTTTTCACCGGATTGGGAACAAGCCCCTTTTTCACATAGTTGCTCAGCATGGAAGTTGTGATTTCCATACATCCCAGCGGTGCAAGATATCCGTTTATATATTTAGTTGTCTGTTCAAGATACAGCCCGACATTCGGAATCTCACTGTATCGCGGCAAACGGAAACCGCATACAGACTCCGCAATCTGCTGTTTAACGCTCGTATTCATACTTCTATTATACAAGAATATCAATTTTTGTCAACAAGTTTTCCAAAAACTCTTTACAAGTTTAATAACATCTGTTATAATGGTTTTTGATATTTTGACTTGGAGGAAATTTATGAATTATAAAATAGTAATGGATTCTGCAGGAGATATCCGTGAATTAAAGGGTATAGAATTTGCCGATGTTCCTATGAAAATCATCGCCGGCGACACCGAATTTACCGATAACAAAGAGCTTGACGTTGACAGTATGATAGATTTTCTCAGGACATATAAAGGCAAAGTTTCGTCCGCTTGCCCGTCGGTAGGCGATTTTGAAGAAGCCTTTGGCGATGCGGAAAACATTTTTGTCATCACAATTACAAGCGGCCTTTCGGGCAGCTATAATGCGGCTATGGTTGTGGCAAACACTTATCCCGACAGAAATATTTATGTTGTGGATTCCCTTTCTGCCGGACCGGAAATGCTGCTTCTGGCAGAAAAACTCCGCGACCTTATTGATTCCGGACTTGAATTTGATGAAATAACCAGGCAAATTGAAGAATATAAAAAGCACACCCGCCTGCTTTTTTCTCTTCAGTCACTCCACAATTTTGCCAATAACGGCAGAGTTTCCCCTGCGGTTGCAAAACTTGTCGGCATTTTAGGAATAAACCTTGTCGGAACCGCTTCCGAGCAAGGTACTCTTGAACCCAAAAGCAAGGTAAGAGGCGACAAAAAGGCTCTGCCTGCACTTATTAAAAATATGACCGAAATGGGTTACTGTGGCGGCAAAGTGAGAATGGCTAACTGTCGCAATACAGAAATTTGCGAAAACATAAAAAGAGAGCTGACCGCCACCTATCCCAACGCCGATATACTGATTTATCCCACCAACGGACTCTGCAGTTTTTACGCCGAAGAAGGCGGTATGCTTATGGGATTCGAGATAAAGTAAAGGAGATTAAAATGAACATTTTAAAAAAATCTTTTTGTCGGATTTATCAATTTGCGTTTCGTGCAGCTCTGCCCGTTTTGCCCTACAGAGAACCGAAAATTCTGAAAAACGCCGACGAAATCGCTCTGACCGTCAAAAATCTCGGTATCGACAGAGTTTTAATGATTACCGATGAGTTTCTGAAAAAAAGCGGTGCTACCGAAAAAATTGAAAAATCACTTGAAACCAACAAAATAAAATGCACGGTTTACGATAAAACCAGACCTAACCCAACGGTGGATAATGTTGACGAAGCATTAAGTATCTACCGCTCCGAAAAATGCAGTTGTCTGATAGCTTTCGGCGGTGGTTCTGCTATGGATTGCGCCAAAGCTGTGGGTGCAAGAGTGGCATATCCAAAAAGAACTCTTGACGGACTTAAAGGAAATCTCCGCATCTTTCGCAAGCTCCCGCCTCTGTTCGCCGTTCCTACAACAGCGGGAACAGGCAGCGAGGTAACCGTTACGGCGGTTATCACCGACCCGGAGAAGAAGCACAAATACACAATGAATTCCTTTCCTCTTATTCCGCATTACGCCGTTTTGGACCCCGAAAACACCTACACACTTCCCCCGCATCTCACCGCCACAACAGGTATGGATGCACTGACCCATGCTGTTGAAGCATATATCGGCCGCTCCACAAGCAGGGAAACACGCAGACTTTCAAAAGAAGCGGTTAAGCTTGTTTTTGAAAACATTGAAACGGCTTACGCTCAGCCCGAAAACCGCATTGCCCGAGAAAATATGCTGACAGCGGCGTATAAAGCTGGCATTGCATTTTCAAAATCTTATGTGGGATACATTCACGCGGTGGCACACTCGCTCGGCGGTCGGTACAATACTCCCCACGGCCTTGCAAATTCGGTGCTTCTACCAATAGGGCTTGAATTTTACGGCGAAACAATTTATAATAAACTTTACGAGCTTGCTCTCTATACAGGAGTAGCAAAACCGGACGACCACGCCCAAGTCGGAGCAAAAAAGTTCATTGACAAAATAAAACTTTTGAACAAAAACCTCGGCATCCCCGAAACCATCGGTGGAATCAAAGAGTGCGACATCCACACAATGGCAAAACACGCCGATAACGAAGGCAACCCGCTTTATCCCGTCCCCATGCTTATGGACAGAAAAGAGCTTGAAAAATTTTATTATGCAGTCAGCGATTGGAGTAAATAATGAACATTGACCAAATACTTATAAAACAAAGGGAGTTTTTTGCTTCCGGCAAAACTCTTGACATAGGATTCCGCAGAGAAATGCTGAAAAAGCTTTACTCTGCCGTAAAAAAATATGAAAATGAAATAAATTCGGCTTTAAAATCCGACCTTGGCAAAAGCGATTTTGAAGGATTTATGTGCGAAGTGGGTCTTTCTCTGACCGAAATCAGCTATATGCTAAAGCACGCGAAAAGCTTTTCCAAACGAAAAATTGTCTGCACTCCCATTCCGCAGTTCGCATCTGTCAGCTTCAAAAAGCCTTCTCCTTACGGCAACGTGCTGATAATGAGTCCGTGGAACTATCCTTTTCTGCTGACAATCGAGCCCATAGCCGACGCTATTGCGGCAGGAAATACCGCCGTTGTAAAACCCAGCGCATATTCCCCCGAAACAAGCAAAATCATAGATAAAATTATCACCGAATGTTTCCCGCCCGAATTTGTGGCTGTTGTGACGGGCGGCAGAAAAGAAAATGCCGCGCTTTTAGATCAGAAGTTTGATATGGTATTTTTCACAGGCAGCCAGGCTGTCGGCAAAGAAGTTTTACGCAAATGCGCAGAACATCTCACTCCTGCCGTACTTGAGCTTGGCGGCAAAAGCCCTTGCATTGTTGACTCCACCGCTAAAATAAAGCTTGCCGCAAAAAGAATTGTTTTCGGCAAATTCCTCAACTGCGGTCAGACCTGCGTTGCTCCCGACTATATTCTTTGTGAAAACTCCGTCAAAAATGACCTTATAAAAGAAATTACATATCAGATTAAAAAGCAGTTTGGTGAAAATCCTCTTAAAAATCCCGATTACGGCAAAATCATAAACGAAAAGCATTATGAAAGATTACTGTCTTTAATCAATCTTGAAAAAGTAGTTTGCGGAGGCAAATCAAAACCCGAAACTTTGCAGATTGAACCCACTGTTATGGATGGTGTAACCTTTGATGACGCCGTAATGGGTGAAGAAATTTTCGGACCCATCCTCCCCATTATTACATACGAGAAATTTGAAGATGTTTTTGATATTTTAAAGGACCGTCAAAAACCCTTGGCACTTTACATTTTCTCGCAGAACAAAAAGCATATCGAAGCCGTTTTGAACCGAATTTCTTTCGGTGGAGGTTGCGTGAACGACGTCGTTATCCACCTCGCCACAAGCGAAATGGGATTTGGCGGCGTTGGCGAAAGCGGTATGGGTGCATACCACGGCAAAACAGGATTTGATGCTTTTTCTCATACAAAAAGTATTGTTGATAAGAAAACTTTCATGGATTTGCCTATGAGATACCAGCCTTATAACAGAACAATTTACGGCAAACTTTTAAAAATGTTTTTAAGGTAAACTTTTTTAACTTTCAAAAATATACTGATACCGGAGGCTTTTTAGTCTCCGGTATACTTTTTGTCCGCAGAAGTATATCAAAATTCAAGTGGACAGAAAGGTCCGCCTGTTATGTACGATTCATATTATGCCGTAATTTTCGCCGGCATCAATTCAAACTCCCCCACTTTCGAACATCCCGGGGCAGAAATCGCAAATCAGCTTCGGCTCAGCCATCCGGGTGCGAAAGTGAAAGTTTTAACGCTGTATCCTTATGACGATTCCGTTTCGGGCGATACCATTTCCGATACAATTCAGGTAATGAAAAACGCCTATGAACTGTGCGGAAACACCGCAAAGCCCATGGCGTATGAAATCGAAAATAATTTTTCGGATGAACAGTGTGTATTTTTTGTTGGCTACAGCGGCGGAGGCATAGCCGCAACTGTTGTTGCAGAGCTTATGTGCCGCAAAAAACTTATGCCCGTATCCAAAATTATCCGCGTGGGTTCTCCGACTATGTCCGTCGGCAAAAATCTGTACGGAAAAATCGTGGATTTGCAGCTTCCCGGTGACCCTGTGTGTCAAGTGGAAATCCCACGTTTTTTCAAAAACCTCCGACCATATCAGTGCTATGTAAAAGATCTGCAGGTTCCCGGCCACACCCATTCCTGTTACTTTAAAGCCGACCTCAAAGACACTGACGGCATATCAAACCTCACCAAAACGGTTCAAACCATATTAAAATTTGTTAAAAACTGATAATTCCAAGATGTTCAAGCAATATTTTGAGACCTATCAGAACAAGAATTATACCGCCTGCAAGCTCAGCCTTGGATTTGTATTTCACGCCGAACTTGTTGCCTATAACAACTCCGATTGCCGAAAGAATAAATGTTGTGAGCCCAATCACCGAGATTGAACCCCATATATTTACATTGACAAGTGCAAAAGTGATTCCCACCGCAAGCGCATCAATACTTGTCGCAACCGCCATAACAAAAATTTCTTTCACATTAAACTTTTCCTGTTCACAGCCACAACATTCATCTTCGCCTTTTATCACTTCATAAATCATTTTACCGCCGATAAATGCAAGAAGTACAAAAGCTATCCAATGGTCAAAGCTTTCGATATACACCCTGAACTGACTGCCCAAAAACCAACCGATAAGCGGCATCAGAGCCTGGAAACCGCCAAAAAACAGCGCGATTATCAGTGTGTGTTTATAATTGATTTTTTTCATATTCAGTCCTTTGCAGATTGCCACCGCAAACGCGTCGGCTGAAAGGCCTATTCCCGTAAGAAAGACTTCAATAAATGTCATAATTTTATCCTCCAAATTTTATAAATACACCGTTAATAATTTTACCACATTTCGCCTTCAATTACAAGTGTTTTAATAAAACACTTCCACAAGCTTCAATCCGCGCGCAGGAAATGTGATTCCTGCATTTTGTCTGATTCCCGTTTCAAACACCTTGTCAATTGCAGCAATATCCTTGTCGCCGCAACCGATTTCATAAAGTGTTCCGCAAATAATCCTTACCATATTATATAAAAATCCGTTACCGTTAATGCGAATTTTTATCAGTCCGTTCTCTTCTGTAATTTCTATAAAATTCACAGTTCGCACCGTTGATTTTTTCGTCTTTCCCACCGAACTGAATCCTTTAAAATCGTGTTTACCCAAAAATCGCTCGGAGGCAGCCTTCATTTTTTCCACATCGGGTTTTTGGTCGGCATTAAACACATATTTTCTTATAAATACATCGGGTTTGCCCGTCGCAATAGTATATTCATATGTTTTGGAAACTGCATTAAGTCGACTGTGAAACCGCTCTTCAGTCTCACAAATTTCCGTCACAGCAATGTCTTCGGGAAGGTATTTGTTAATATAATCCATAATTTCGTCGCAGGTCAGGTCAGTGTCGCATTTAAAATTCGCCACCTGCCCGATTGCGTGAACCCCCGCATCCGTTCTGCCCGATGCAAAAATTTCGGTTTCCCTTCCGCACATCCGCGAAATCACATTCTCAAACTTTTCCTGAATGGTATTTTTTGTGTTCCCTTGCCGTTGCCAGCCGTTATATTTCGTCCCGTCATAGGAAACAGTGATTTTATAGTTTCTCATAATTCCCTCCAAGTGCCAAAGCACAAATTCAGTATATCATAAATCACCACGCATTTCAACAAAAATAAAGGCTGTAAAAAAACTATCTGTTTTTTTACAGCCTGTTTCAGTTTTGCCAAGAAAATTTCTGCTCACTTTGCAAATCATACCTTATCAAATCTTCGCCGTCAAGCTTTTCCCTATGCATATCCACCGCACAAATGTTGCGGTTAAAATAGGTGGTATAATAATATACGCCCTTATCGGTGTTACAGCAAGACGAATAGTGTGTCATAACATCTCCGTTTTCGGTCTTTACGCACCCTTTCGGCTGACTCACCCCGTCAAGCACGCGGAAAAAGCTATTCACTTTCTCCTGCTCGGTTTCTCCGCACACACAGTTAAGCTTCACAAAAGAAGCCTTGACAAATCTTGACACAGACGAAAAATCGCCCGGCAGACCAATTCCACCCATTCCTCGGCTGTGGGGCGTCAACTCAACTTTATCTGAAAATCTGTTTTGCGCTTCTCCGGCTGACACTGACATATAATTCGCCAGATTTGTCATATGAAAATCAAAAGTCGGATTGTTGGTCAACACCCCGACAGGATTGTGATAAATTTTCAATTCCTCAGCAGTCTGTTCAACCGTTACCGCCGAATTTTTGTCTGCAATTATCCAGTGAAGCGGCGACGGATGGGTTTCTTTGTCAAAACAGTGGTTTGTGATGTTAATGTTTTCAAGCGCCATTTTTGCCGCACCGACACTGTCGCACGTTGATAAAATTCTCGGAATCAGCTCAAAAGATGCTATATTTTCTTTCCCTGCTTTTGCCTCGTTATACCGTGCATTTCCCGGAAAATTCAACCCAGCCATTCCAAGTCCCGCTTCATTCACCCCGTCAAAGTATAACGGATAGCCGTTTTTAACCATCGCCACCCCTATTATGGCAAAATGGTCGGTTTTAGCAAATCCAAACGGATAATTCCGAGGCGTCACCACTACTTGTTCTCCGAAAGAATTTTCAAAATCAAGATTTCTGCCAAAATAGTGGCACCCTTTCGTCAGAGATACCGCCGTACACATTATAAATATTCCCTTATATCAATCGCCAGTTTTTCTTCAAGATTGATAAGCCTTTTTGTAATATCTTTGGAAACCTCGTCCGCCGCTTTATATTTGTTCAGGTACATATTCAGCGATTTTACACCCATATTGCACCCATCGGTCATAAGGTCGGCTACCGTTTTGTCAGAATCGTTCATAGCAAGCATCACGTTTGTTTTAATCCATGACATACCCTTGGCAATCATCGCCGGCTCTTTGCCGTCATCATTATATTTATCCAAAAGAGCCGATATCTCTTTGTCAAGTTTTTTGTGTTCATCCGCACATTTTGTGAGCAGATTTTTAAAATCGACCTCCCCCACATTGTCAAGCACATCCTCGATGGAGGAAATCCCCATCTTCACTCCTGCATCGCACTCTCTCAAAAGCTTAATTGTATCCTGATTTATCATAAAAAATCACCTCTGTGATAGTTTACCACAGAGGTGAAAAAACATTCAATTATTACTAATTTTTACACAATAACTTTTCTGAGCCATTCAAGAGTGCAGTTAACCATATGTTTGCCTGTTTCTACACTTGCTTCCTTAGCGCTTTCAGCAAACCATTCTGTGTTGCGGTCGCAACGGCTGAGGTCTACAAGTTCGGGATAAGTTCCCATCATAAGGCTTGTTTCCCATTTTCCCGCATGGTCAAATCCGCCACATTTAATCTGCGCATCAGCACCAATCAACGGAATAACCTTGATGTATGAGAACGGGTCATCTTCGCTGCCCATATCTTCATAGTATGAAGCATAAGCATCGCTGCCCCACCAACCTTTGCCAAGCTTTTCTTCCATATATTCCATAGTTACCTTTTTAGCAGCTTTATGACAAGCGATTGTCATAGGCATAAGTCCTGCACCCTCTGTCTGATGATGAGCCACGAGATAAATATTCTTGTGACCTGCATTTATCATA
>JAFYVD010000062.1 GCA_017558425.1 Clostridia bacterium
AGCACCTTCGGGATAAACGATGATGATGGGACCGAGAGCACAAAGACCAAAGCATCCTGTGGGAACTACTTTAACTTCGTCTTCAAGGCCTCTTGCTTTAAGCTGTTTTTCAAATTCTTCCTGGATTTTTACAGCACCGGAAGAAGTACAGCCTGTACCGCCGCATACAAGAATATGCGATCTGAATGTGTTACTCATTTTCCTGCCTCCTTATTATTCTGCGGCACCGATTGTAAATTCTGCAACCGGTTTCTGATTGATTATATGTTCTGTAACAATACGAGCAACTTTATCCTCTGTCATTTTAACATAAGTTACTTTTTCCTCGCCGGGCATATAAACCTCAACGATAGGCTCAAGACGGCACATACCAATACAACCCGTCTGTGTTACCGTAACATTTGCCAGATTTCTTTTGTCAATTTCTGCCATGAACGCATTGAGAACCGGTCTTGCGCCTGCTGCGATACCGCATGTTGCCATACCAACTACCACACGCACTCCGTCTTCACGTTCTTTACGAAGATTAACCTGATTTAAAACCTTGTTTCTGATTTCCTGTAATTCAGCTAAACTCTTCATCTTTTCCTCCTTAAATATTTGAATAAATTTTTTAAACTTTGTTATTGGTGCATCCGCACCGTTTTATTTATCTATATCGGCCAATCCTTCTTTAACAAACCCGACAATCCAGGTTAAAACATCCGGTGTGTCAAGTGGGATGTCACCGAGTATATTCTTAAGCTGCAATGTGTCCAGCAAAAACTCTCTGCCGTCTTTTGTGTGTCTGTACACATATTCCGGCTGAGGCGCTCCCGATATGATTGTAAGCATTGTTTCAGCCATATCGCCAATGGGTGCCCTGTCAATGTGATTAAGCTCAAAAGTTACTTTCACCTTTGTGCCCACACCAAGCTCGGACCATATTTCCAGCCCGCCGCCGCATTGCACCGCCGTCGCCTCAAACAGGGATATCCCCATACCCATTTTTCTGGTAGTTCTTGTAGTAACAAAAGGGTCTTTCACTTTTTTTAAAAATTCCTCGCTCATACCACAACCATTGTCGTTGATTTCAATGGTCAGTATATTTTCGGCGCTGTTTTCATCAATTATTATTTCAATTTTTCCAGCGCCCGCTTTAATGGAATTCTGCACAATATCAAGAATATGCAACGATAATTCTTTCATTATACCCTCCGGCTAAACAGCTCGTTTATATCATTTACATTTAAGAACGCATCTTTTTCAGCAACGTCAGCAAGGTAATGCGCATCAGAATTTCTCAGCGATCGATATTTTTTGAGATCCGGTCTGCTGTCGAGATACGCTTCTACATCGCCAACCTTTTTGGATATCTCTATTCCGTCAATTTCAAGCTCTTCGGGAATGAATCCAAGGTTTGTGAGTATACTGTAAGAATGTCTGTCTACATGGGCGGGAAAAACTATGCCGCCAACACTTTTCACAAGCTTCTGCAAATCTTCAACCTGTATTGTAGTTGGTGAAATAAGGAGTTTTTCCTCCTCGCCGACAATGTTGTCATCCTCATCCATATAGTACTGATGTCCGAAAATTTCCGGACGGTTTTTTATATCGGGCAACGCACCGTATACTACTTTTGCCACTTCCTGAGCAGCATCTATATTATTATATAAGGTAAGAACATGAATTTCTTCGGCAGTTTCAACTTCCATCCCGGCCAAAACCTTCACCCCAACCTGCTCACCGACCTTCATTGCCGGAATCACATTGCCCACCGAATTGTGGTCGGTAATGGCAATGGCATCAAGCCCGATAATCGCCGCCATGTTAACAATGTTGTTAGGCGTCATATCATTGTCTCCACAGGGGGAAAGTGCCGAATGAATGTGAAAATCGTAATAAATCATAGCCCTGCCGCTTTGTGAAGTGCCACTGCGGTTTCAAAGCTGTTTTTATTAGTTGAAAGAAGTACAATTCCCTGGGAGTTTGCCTTATCAATCACTTCTTTATCAACTGCCACGCCTTCTGCAAGGATTATACACGCCATATCAACAAGTGCCGCAACGGCAACAATATTGACATTGCTCATAATTGTAACCCATGCATCGTCCTGCTCTGCGCGACCCATAACCCAACTCAGCAGGTCACCAACATAACAGCCTTTAATTTCTCTGTCGTTAAAATCTGTATCTGTTAAAATTTTTAAATCTAATTCTTTAATAAGTTCTGAAACTTTCATTTTGCACAACCTTTCAGACGGGTTTCTGTGACATCAGTCAAGCCTTGCGTCATCATTCTCACTGCCATAGGGGCTTGATTCAAGGTCAAACAACTCTTTTGCAAGACTTTGAACTTTTTCCCTCATTCTAAAGATACAATCATTTTCGCTACCATGCCCATTCACAATATCTTCCGCAAGAGCCTTGCAGGAAGGTGCTCCGCAAGAACCGCAGTCCAGCTTAGGCATGTTTTCGCAGATTTTGTCAATCTGTTCAAGCTTTCTCATTGCCTCTTCAAAATTGTCAGCCAGTTTCATTGTCTGACCCGGCTCTAAAACCTTTTCCCACAAAAGCCTGTTTTCATCAGGTAAATCTACAGGTTCGGTTTCTCTGAGGTCTATCATATTTCTGATTCTGTTTGAACAAACATAGCTGTTTTCAACCGTCAGCGGACCGCCTACACAGCCCCCGCCACACGCCAGAAGTTCAATAAAATCTATATCATCCAGCTTGCCGTTTTCTATCTCTTCAAGGATTTTTATTACCTCGTGAATTCCATCAACCGCAATATTGATAATCGTCTTTGTGGCTTTACATTCTCCACCGCTTCTCGCCCACGAAACCCCTTCAAGTCCCGCTTTGGCAAGCTTTTCAGGATTTTCTATCGATTTCACAAGGTTGCATATTTTCATATATGTATCTGCAATCGAAATTGCTCCGTCAACCTCGGATTTATCACGCAAAAGCGGAGATTTTATGCTTGTTTCCTTTGCAGGACAAGGTGTGATGAAGAAAATTCCGATATCTTCACCCGGAAGACCGGTTTTTTCCATCGCCAACTTCCTTGCTTCCATTGCCGCCGCCTCCATCGGAGAGCACACAGGCAAAATATGTCTTATAAGCTCGGGAAATCTTACGCGGATAAGTCTCAAAACTGCAGGACAAGCCGAACTGATAACCGGCTTTAAAAGCCCGCCTTTTTCTATCAGCCTTCTTGTGGCTTCTGCCACAATTTCAGCGCCTCGCGCCACTTCAAACACATCGTCAAAACCCACACGTTTAAGCGCCGTAAGAATCACATTTATATCAGTAACATCCTTAAACTGCCCATAAAGAGCAGGCGCAGGCATTGCAACCGTGTATTTGTAATTCGAAAGCATGTCAAACGAGTCTGTTTTTGCAAGCTTTGCATGATATGGGCAAACTCTGATACATTCGCCGCAATCTATGCATCGCTCTTTAATGATTTTAGCTTTTCCGCCACGGACCCTGATTGCCTCTGTGGGGCAACGCTTAATGCAGTTTGTACATCCGTGACATTTGGTTGTATCCAGTGTTACCGAATGGAAATAAGGCAATTTCCTCACCTCACAGATTAATGGTTAAAATTACCGTAGTCCCTTTTCCGGGAGTTGTTTTTATCTGAAGGTCGTCTGTATATTTTTTCATATTCGGAAGTCCCATTCCAGCTCCAAAGCCCAGTTCCCTGACACTTTCGGTTGCCGTGGAATATCCCTCTGTCATTGCAAGCTCTATATCTTTTATACCGGGACCGTTATCGGTAAAGCTGATTTTTATGCATTTATCCGATATCTCCGCGTCGCAGTATCCGCCGCCACCATGAATTACCGTGTTGATTTCTGCCTCGTACATGGAAATAGCAACCTTCCGTACTACCTCCCCGGGGATTCCCAACTGTTTCAAAATGGTTTTGAAATTGCTGGATGCTTCACCCGCACCGGAAAAATCACTTCCCGATATATCATAATGTTTCAGCACTGCCGCGTCCTCCTAATCCTTTTTGGTAAAGTTTGCCGCAAGCGCTGTATAGTGGCTGTGCAGTTGTCAGAATTGCAATGCCTCTTTCTGCGGCAAGCTCGATAACATCGTCAGCAGGCTTTTTGCCGCGAACAAAACAAACAGCAACAATATCCATCATTTCAGCCGTTCTTATAACCTGTGCATTGATAAGACCTGTCAGAAGCAGCGACTGGTCTTTTACAAAAGCCAGCACATCGCTCATCAGGTCGCATCCGCAAGCAGTGTTGATTTCAACATCGGGACTGCCGGTGAGAATTTCAGCATCTAAAATGGACTGTATCTCTGATAGTTTCATACTCTTTACTCCTTGTAATTAGTCTTTGTACTTTGCAAGGATTCCGTCAATTTCATCTTCTGTCAATCTGCCGTATACATCTTCACCGATCGTGAGAACCGGAGCAAGACCACAAGCACCGATGCAACGTGTAGCTTCAAGAGAGAATTTACCGTCTTCTGTGCATCCGCCAACTTCAAGATTTAAGATTTTCTGAATTTTTTCAATGATTTTACCGCTGCCTTTTACATAGCAAGCTGTTCCCAGACAAACACCGATGTGATGTTCACCCTTGGGTTCAAGAGTAAATCTTGCATAGAATGTCGCTACGCCGTAAACTTCTGCAAGCGGCACATTAAGGCCTTCGGAAATCATCTTCTGAACTTCAATCGGAAGATATCCGTAGATGTCCTGAGCTTCATGCATAACAGGGATAAGTGCACCCTGTTCGCCTTTGTGCTCTGCAATTACTTTTAAGAGTTTTTCTTCCTGTTCCTTTGTACCTTTGAAAGGAATTGTGGTTTTTGTTGCCATTTTCTTTCCTCCTATTTAAAATCACTTTTATTAAACAAATCAATCATTTTGCGTATATTTACAATACGCCGCATATATTATACCATTTCCAAAGCCAAATGTCCAGCATTTTTACTTATATTTTTTTAAAATTTCGACTAAATTTTCGCCCTTTTTTAGTCAATATGTCCAAAATGCAATTTTGCCTTTTAAATCCTGCAAAAAATGGCCGTAAAAACTTTTTACAACCGCCGGTTTAAATGGAGTGGAAAAATCGTTCGAAATAGCACAAAAAAGAAAAATAGCATTATAAAATGCTATTTTTCTACAAAAATTCAATTTTTACATTTTTTTATCGCGATGAGCCTCCACCCGATATACCTCTTCTTCGTGCCTGAGCCGCGCTGCTGCCCGCACCGCTCGAAGAGCTGCTTGCCTGCGGAATCTGCTGAGCTGTCCGCGGCGGAGTTTCCTGATTTTCAAGGCCTTCTATATCAAGCCCCTCCAGGTTCTCCAGCGCTTTTCTTTCTTCTTCCGTAAGGTCCTCCAAAGATTCAAGCTTGTAGCTTTCCGTTTCAAACTGCTCTATTGCCAATCCGTTGTGAGCCAACGTCATAACATTTTTCCACAGTTTGTGCGGAACCTGCCTTGTAGCTACATAGGGAAGTGTTTTTGCGATATCATATCCGTACCACACACCGGCAGTATAGTATGTTGTATAGCCCATATACCATCTGTCTTTATCTTCGTTTGTGGAACCGGTTTTGCCCGCCGAAGGTCTGCCTCCAAGCGATGCCGCAAGTCCGAGAGGACCTTCCGCTGTGGCTTTCAGCACACCCGTCATATATTTGGAAGTTTTTTCTGAGAATACTCGTTTTTTCTTGATTTTCTTCTCTATGATAACTTTTCCTTCTCTGTCCGTAACTTTGGTATAGAAATAGGGCTCGGTATACTCTCCACCCGACGCAAACGTGTTGTACGCCGCTGTCATTTCAAGCACTGTAACACCACGAGTAAGTCCACCCAGAGCCAAAGGCGCAAGGTCTCTGTCGTCAGGTTCAACAAGGGTCGAAAGTCCAAGCTTATTCTTTGCAAAATCAAACGCTTTTTCAACAGTTACCTTTTCAAGCGTTTTTATCGCCGGGATATTCATTGACTGAATTACCGCTTCCTGAATGGTAATGGGGCCTTTGTAGCCTTTGTACCAGTTGTTCGGATGCCAGTCGCCTCTGGAATAAGGTTCGTCAATTACAATACTTCCCGGTGTTACAAGTCCAAGCTCCATAGCAGGACCATAAACCGCCAGCGGTTTAATGGACGATCCGGGCTGTCTTGTAGTGGATGTAGCACGGTTCAAAACCAGATTAGCTTCTTTTCTTCCCGCCTGGCCGTAAAGCCCTTTCACAGAACCATCCGCAACAGATATCACGGCAATTGCCGCCTGAGGCTGAACGTCTCCCGCAAGTTCGGGGAAGAATTTGTCTCCTTCAAAGGTATCATTTATGCTTTTCTGAACCTTTGCATCAAGTGTGGAATAAATTTTTAATCCACCGGTATAAATCAGACTTCTGGCCTGATCTTCCGGAATTTTAAGCTCTTTTGCAAGTTCCGGAGTAAGCTCCGAAACGATGCTTTCCGCAAAGAAAGAGTTAATTCCGCCAATGCCGTTATGTCTGTGACTTCCATCTGTAAAAGCCAGCTTTTCATTCACAGCAGCGTCGTGTTCTTCCTGTGTTATGAAATTGAGCTCCAGCATTTTCGAAAGCACCAGTTCCTGCTTTTCCTTGTTGTTATCCGGATTGTCAAACGGGTCATAATAGCTGGGAGCCTGTGTGATACCAACAATGGCAGCACCTTCAGCAAGTGTAAGTTCGGAGGCATCCTTTGCAAAATAAGTCTGCGCCGCCGTCTGTATGCCGTAAGAACTGTTTGCGAAATACACCACATTAAGGTAATATTCCAGAATTTCGTCCTTGTCAAGCTGGGTTTCCAACACAAGCGCTCTGAAAATTTCCTTTGCTTTTCTGGTTGCAGTGGTATCCTTTTCGTTGGTAACGTTCTTTATAAGCTGCTGAGTAATGGTACTTCCGCCGTAATCTTTTTTTCCCACCATGAAACCGGACAGTGCACCAATTGTTCTTTTGAGGTCCACTCCCTGATGAGAATAGAAACGCTCGTCCTCAATGGCAACTGCCGCCTTCTGAACGTGTGCCGGGATTTTGTCAATCGGAATCCACACACGCTTTTCCTCAGCATAAAGCTGTTCATATTCGGCGTAATTCCCTTCAGCATCAACCGCATAAATGGTGGATGCCATATCAGTTTTGTAGAGCGTGATGTCAAAGCGATATGCGTCTATCATCAACTTTCCGACATTCCACAACAGAAACGCCGACACTATAACGCCAACAAAAAGAAGAATGGACAAGAAAACTTTCGATGCCTTTCTCCCTGCTCCTTCATTATTTTTTTCTTTTTTCATGAAAAAACCTCCATTTTAAATGGATATTTCTTATATTATTGCAAATAATAACTGCAACTATAACATTTGTAAAGGATTGGTTTTATGATCGGAAAAACCGCCGCGGCAATCATCACCGCCGCACTTTTGTCCGCAAGTATCCCGTCGTCCCATTCGGGCAACCACGTCCCCGAACCAACCATCCCCGCCCGTGAGGCTTCTCTGCCTCCCGACAGCGGTGTCGCCACAACCTATATGGTCAAGCTTGACGACGAGTCTGTTTATCTTAACGAATTAGACTCGGAAGGGACTGTCCTGAGTCAAAAAAAAATTGATTATATCAATATTTACACCCTATATCCCGCTCAACTCGAGCATCTTCGCGAAGGTGCAATTTTCGACAAGCGCGAAGACGCCGCCGAATTTATCCAAGACCTAGGAAGCTGAACATTATGTAAACTTAATGTTTATGTTCTTCTTTTAACTCCGCTTGTCATTTTGAACCAACTAGCGTCTTCGGTAATTTCATCCCCTCAGAATGACTCGTTTTTTCGCTACCCAAAGGTCACAGCCGTGTTTTCATGGAAAGAGCGCAAGCTCTTAAACCATTGCGCAGCAATGGTTCTGTCCATTCTACCATGAGTAAAAATGCTTGCTTGCAAGGGCATTTTTGCGAAGCCGTCAAAGGTCACAGCCGTGTTTTCACGGAAAGAGCGCAAGCTCTTAAACCATTGCGCAGCAATGGTTCTGTGACCATTATACCACACTTTTTCAGGAAAGTATATTACAATTCTGTTAAATTATGCCCCAGTTTTTCAGAATTCTCTCTTTAGGCACTTCGATTTTTGTGCCGTTAAGATATTCAAGACCCGCCGCATCGGTGGAAAATTTAAACACAATTTTGTATGAAAACAATGCCTGATACTTCATTCCCGACCGTGCATTTGCCTTGGGGTCACCATATTTTCCGTCGCCCAGAAGTGGGTTGCCTGCATGGGCAAACTGCGCACGAACCTGATGAGTTCTGCCCGTAATCAGCTTCACACGCACAAACGCCGATCCCTCATATTCTTTCACGACACTATATTCAGTTACCGCTGTTTTTCTGCCCGGACCGGGTTTGTCATAAACCCGTACTTCCTTCTTGTTTTCGTCCTTCAGAAGCCAGTTTTTTAACGTGCCTTCTTTGGGGTGTGGCACGCCTCTTACAAGACAATAATAGTATTTTTCAATCTCCCTGTCCTTGATTTTCTGATTCATAACCTTCAGCGCCTCTGCGGTTTTCGCAGCAATCACAAGTCCACCTGTATTCCTGTCAATACGGTTGCAAAGTGCCGGTGCAAAAGTGTTTTCTCTGGACGGGTCGAAATCTCCCTTATCATAAAGATATTTTTTAATGCCCGAAATAAGCGTGTTGATTTTTTCGCCGTTGTCATCCTCGTGAACAACAAGCCCCTGAGGCTTATTAACAACCAAAATGTTGTCATCCTCATAAACCACTTCCACGCTCACTTTCGAGGACAGAAAGGCGTTTTCTTCGGTAACATCAAAAAATTCATCATTTATATACATATCCACAACATCTCCCACCGCAAGCCGGTAGGAAAGTTCGGTTTTTTTGCCGTTAACCTTTATTCTTTTTATTCTTATGTATTTATAAAGCAACGATTTAGGCAGACCGGGACAAACTTTCGCTGTAAAATTATCCATCCTGATGCCGGCATCATTAACTCCGGCTGAAAAAGTTTTCATTTTCTTCACCTTTTAAAAACAAAAAGCCGTCAACGGACGGCTTTTTGAGTGTTTTTAGAAATTAATTCTGCCCTGAATTGCCGCGTAAACGATAACAGCAATTGAAATGGCATAGAAAAGTGCAATATCAACAATTTTAATTGTTTTGAACACTTTTTTCTTTTTAATGCTCATCTGGGGTGTTTCGTAAGAAGTGAGAATTGCATAAACTATTCCCATAAGAACAGGAGAACAGATAAGTGCAGGAGTATAGTAAATCGCCATACCAAACACTCTTACAAAAACGCCCGGAACAAAGGGAACCAGCATAATTGTTCCCACAAGCAGGATTACGATTGCCCAAAGATAAAATGCATATCCGTCAAGAAAATTAGTTTTTTTATCTGCTTTTTTATCCACGACTATCACTCCTAAGCTTTTTTCTTTCTGTTAACTGTTTCGCCTTTACCACCATCAATGAGGTACCACATAGGAGTAGCAACAAAGATGGAAGAATATGTGCCGGCAATAACACCAACGATAAGAGGAATTACAAACGCTCTGATTGTGCTTTCGCCAAGAATTGCAAGAACGATAAGCGCAAAGAGAGTTGTGAGAGAAGTGTTGATAGTTCTCTTCATTGTCTGCTTAATACTCTTGTCGCAGATTTCTTTGAAAGTTTCTTTTTTAGCAAAACGTTTGTTTTCTCTGATACGGTCAAATGTAACGATTGTATCGTTGATTGCATAACCGATAATTGTCAGAAGCGCCGCAATAAACGAAGCGTTTACGGGGTGTCTGAAAATTGCATAGTAAGCAACCATAACGAGTACGGAGTGAACAAGTGCAATGATTGCACCAAGCGCGGGAGCGAAAGCGAATCTGATTGCAATGTAAATCAGGATAAGCACACTTGCGATTACGATAGCAAGAAGTGCATTGGAGATGATTTCGCTACTTACAAGAGGTGTGATTGTTTCGTTTGCGAGCATATAATCGCCGCTGAGACCGAATTTTTCTTCAATAGCTTTGAAGAGGTTTGTTCTCTGTTCTGCTGTAAGGCTTGTTACTTTAATTGTAGCTTCGTAATTATCAGCATCAAGGCTTGTCTGAACAGTAGGCGTAGCACCTGTTGTGTCTTTAACTACTTTTTCAAGGTCTTTAACTTCAAAAGCTTTGCCCATATCAAGTTTAATCATTGTGCCGCCTGCAAAGTCGATATCTGTTACGAAACCGAAGCTGAAGAACATAATAGCACCAATGATGATGATAAGACCGGACAGAGCCATAAATTTGGGGTAATGTTTCATTATACTAAACATGGTCTGCCTCCTCCTTATTTCACGCCGCCAACATAAAGTTTGCGGTTTTTGATATTAAGCTCAATAAGCTGATTTAAGATGAACTTTGTTACAAAGATTGCTGTGAACATTGATACAACAACGCCGAGGAAAAGTGTTACTGCAAAACCTTTTACAGTACCGCTACCAAGCCACCACAGAACTGCGGAGGAAATAAGTGTTGTAACGTTCGCGTCAATAATTGCTGTTGTAGCTCTGTGGAAACCTGCGTCAACTGCAGCACGGAGAGTTTTGCCGTTTTTCATTTCTTCTTTGATTCTTTCAAAGATGATTACGTTAGCGTCAACCGCCATACCGAATGACAGTACAACGCCGGCAATACCGGGCAGTGTGAGGTTAACTCCGAACACACCTAAAACAAGAACTGTAAGAAGTGCATAAATGCCAAGTGCAATTGCAGCCACAAGACCAAGAAGTCTGTAAATAACAATCATAAATACAGCAATTACGATAAGGCTGATGAGACCTGCCAGAAGTGCTTTGGAGAAAGAGTTCTGACCGAGTGTTGCAGACACTGTGGAAAGACCAACTTCTTTAAGGCCAAAAGGAAGGTGACCGGATCTGATAAGGCTTGCAAGATTGCGAGCTTCTTCTTCTGCATTTTCAGCGCTTCCGATTGTAATAACAGCTTTACCATCTGTGATAGCAGACTGTACTACAGGTGCAGAAACAAGATTTTCATCAAGATTGATGGAAATGGACTGACCGATAAGTCTGGATGTTGCATCAGCAAATTTTTCTGCGCCTTCAGATGTGAACTCAAGGTCAACATAGTGCTGATATCCGCCGTTTTCAGAAGTCTGTCCGAATTTGTAAGTTGCATTTTTAATCTGGCTGCCGTCAACAACGAGTGTGCCGTCGGGTTCAGCAAAAGTAAGTTTTGCTGTCTGACCGAGAAGCTGAGAAGCTTCGTTGGGGTCTTTAACGTCGGGCAGTTCAACACGGAATCTGCCGTTGTTCATGTAAGTAACAACTGCCTCAGTATAGCTCTGGTCAGCTGCTCTCTGACGAAGGATTGCGATTGTAGTATCCACATCCTCGGTTGAAATGTCGCTTAAGTCATTGTCGCCCTCAACTGCCTGGTATTCTACATAAGAACCGCCGGCAATATCAAGGCCGAGTTTAATATTGTCTGTAATAGGCATCATCTGGTATGAACCGAACTGCATACCTGTTGCCGTAAATACAACCAATATTGCAACGATAACAAGCGAAAGTATAAGTTTTACAATACTTTTTGCTCTCATTATCTTTTTGCCTCCTTGTTGTTTGTTAATTTTATTGCATTTTAATATTATAACTGTTTTTTGGGAATAAGTCAACAACAATTTTTCAGCGCAAAATTATCTGACGGTGTATCTTCCGTATTTTCTGCGCGGTTTGGAATTATAGCCCGCAATTGTGCCGAAAACGCCCAGCATTGTACCTGTTATCAAAAGGAACAGGAATTTAAGGCTGAAAAGCGACAAGCTTGCCGTCAAAAGCCCGATAATCAGCATTATCAGCGCAAGACCCGCACCATAAATACTGCCCGAAAAAATGGCAGGCATTCTGCAGAATCTGCCCAGAAGATATGCCACTGCAAGCTCTATCCCCGCAAAAACAAAACAGGAAATGAACGGGAATGTTGCCTGTGACAAAGGTGTTATAATAAACACCAGTGCAACCACCGCAAATATCAGAAATATTGCTAAAAAAGACAAAATCCAATAGGGCAGAAAAAACAAAACAGTCTGTCCTATCATTTTACCCAATGTGCTTTTTTCTTTATTTCTTCCCGTCATCTTATTCCCCACTTTACTTGTCTTCAACATACTTCAGTACGTCTTTGATAGCCCATTTTTCAATTTCAATAACAGTTTTGTCCTGCTTTGAAGTTTCGATGAGCATTCTGTCATCCTTAATTTTTGTGACAGTTCCGCGGATTCCTCCGATTGTAAGAATATCATCTCCAACCTGGATTGCCGCAATCATATCTCTGGTCTGTTTGTCCTTTTTCTTCTGAGGTCTGATCAGGAAGAAATACATTGCCACAAAAATAGCAACATAAATAAGAATAGGACCGATAGCCTGCGTATTCATACCATTTACCTCCATTTTCTCAATAATATTAATATTATACTATTTTATAGAAGAATAATCAAGTCTTTTTTTAATTTGACATTAAATTTTAACATTATTTTCATTAAAATATCCGTTAATTTCCGCTCCGATGGTGAAAATTACGCTCACAAAATATATCCATACCAGCGCAACAAACACCGTTCCGATATATCCGTAAACCGAATTTGACCCTGTGGCAAAGCTGACATAAAGGCCGAATCCCCAGGAAAGTGCCATAAAACATACCAAAGCAAAAATTGTGCCCGGTACAACGCTTGCAAAAGTTGTTTTTTTATGCGGAGTGATTTTATAAACCACCGCAAACACCAGCAGCACCACAAAAAGCACAAACGCCCATTTTAAAAAGAGTACCACTCCCACCATATCCGACAGCCCCAGCAGATTCAACAGAAAATGCAATGGTTCTCTGCTGAACACAATGAGAAGTGCTGCTGCCGCCAACATCAATCCTATACAAATCACGGCAACCGCTGACACAAAAACACTGCCCAAAAAGGTTCTTTCCGAGGTGATTCCATATGCCTTCGCAACCGCCATTTCCATAGATCTTATCACCCTTGATGCAAGATAAACAGTGGAAACTATACCAACAGACAAAACTCCGGGAGAATTCTGACCCGAAATATAATTTATATAGGAAATCAGAAATTCGGTAATTTCTTTTGGCAGGGCAGAACCCAACGCCTGTGCCATATCAACCGCCGAAAGATGGAGTTTTTGCAGAATAAAGTTCACAAAAATAATAAACGGAAAAAGAGAAAGAAACCCGAAATAGGCAATTTGTCCGGCAGTCTGGCTGACATCGTGGCCGGTATACCTGTCCACAATCGCTTTTATAAAAGTTTTCAGACGTACAAATTTCTCTTTCATTTTTTCACCTCACCAATCAAGTTTAGGGGTGTTTATACGATTTTTTTCGTTAATATCGTTAATTTCCTTGCGCAATGCCGCCTCGGATGCATCAAGGTCGGCAAGGAACTGAGACGCAGAAATTCTCAGCGCACCAACCCCAAGAATGATAATCTGTTCAAGGTTATCAGAGGTTGCCACCTGCACTCTGTTGTTTTTCGAAAGCTCGTGGCTTGTTTTTTCAATGTATGTGTCTGCCGTTTCCGCTTCTTTGGTATAAACAACGCTGATACCGCTGATTTCTTCAACCTCACGATGTTTCCCCGGTACGCGGTAAGCATCAAAAACCAGAATAACTTCCCATTTTTTCAGAGCCTTGTAATTGCACAGTCTTGATATAAGTATGTTTCGTGCCAGCTCTAAATTCTCCTCTGCCGCTTTTTTGAGTTCGTCACTCGCAAAAATAATGTTATATCCGTCCACAAGCAGGTATGTTTTGTCATAATGCTTTGGTTTTGAACTCGGTTTATACTCAGGCTGTGGAGTTTTCACCGTTTTCATTTTTCTCGGCAATTTTGTTTCGATTTTTCCGTAAGTGTGTTCGTATATTTTTATAAGTTCTTCCTCGCTGACAGGCTTTTCATCCCGTCTCACAGGTGCAGACATAGGCTTCAGCTCAACCTCTTTTTTGTCCGCTCTGAAGGGCAGATGCATATAATTTTCAACCTCATCCCACTTCACAAGGAATCCCGCTCCGTGTTCGCAGAACACAGAATCAGGAGTGTTTGCAAGGTCTGCTTCGGGGTCATACCCTGTTTCCGCAATCACAGCCTCGCTGTTGGCGCAAGGCTGATATCCTGAAAGTCTGCAGGAAAGGTGCCCAAGACCTTTTGTGTAAACCGTTACTTCTTTCTGATATTCACGCATCTGCGAAACGGGTGCTTGCCCTGTAATTCTCGAATTTTCTCCATCCGATTCAGGAAGAGAAATCTTTCCGCCCATTTTTTCAATGTCGGTCATAGCTCTGCCAAGCGCCGACGTGGGCAGTTCCAGAACAAATTCGTACCACGGCTCAAGAAGCACATTTTCCGCCCTCATAAGTGCGTGACGAACCGCCCTGTAAGTCGCCTGACGGAAATCTCCGCCCTCGGTATGCTTAAGATGGGCTTTCCCCGAAACAAGCGTAATTTTCACATCGGTAAGCTCCGACCCTGTCAACACGCCGACGTGTCTTTTTTCGCCAAGATGCCCCATTATCAGCCGTTGCCAGTTTTTCGCCAATTCGTCCTCGCTGCAATCGTGTGCGGTCACAACTCCTGAACCCGGTTCGCCCGGTTCAATTATAACGTGAACCTCGGCATAATGCCTCAGAGGTTCAAAATGCCCCACTCCTTCCGCAGGAGATGCAACCGTTTCTTTATATAGTATGGAGCCCTGAACAAAATCTATGTCCATTTCAAACCGCTCCGCTATAATTCTTTTAAGAATTTCGCACTGAACTTCTCCCATAAGCCTGAGATGAATTTCGCCAAGCTGTTCATTCCAGAACACACTGAGCTGAGGTTCTTCCTCCTCCAGCTTTTTCAGCTTTTTCATAGCAACCGTCGCATCGGTTTTGTCGTTTATCTGAACTTTGTAAAGGAACACCGGTTCAAGCGCACGCTCCACCGCCGAAGTTTCCGTCCCCAGTCCCTGACCGGCAAAAGTGCCCGAAAGCCCGAGAAGGGCACATACTTCGCCCTGAACGGCTTCATCTGCGGTTTTAAATCTGTTTCCCGAATAAATTCTTATTTGATTTATTTTTTCGCTCAGCTCATTTCCCGAAGCGTCGGTGTATGTGATAAGGTCCTTCATTCTGACGCTTCCGCCGCAAATTTTCGCATAAGTGAGGCGGTTACCCTGTTCGTCCTCGGAAATTTTGTATACCTTTGCACCAAACTGTGAATTTTCTTTCGCCGCAAGGGTGTATTTATCGAACATTGCAAGAAATTCGTCCACGCCTTCCTGCTTTAGTGCAGACCCGAAGAAGCAGGGAAAAATTTTCCTCTCTGCTATCAACCTGCAAATTTCGTCATCTTCTACCTTGCCCGATTCGAGGAAACTTTGCATCGCCTCCTCGTCCGACATTGCAACGCTTTCAAAAAAGCTTTCGCTTCCCAAGGTTTTGCCGAAATCTATACAATTATCATCAAGCTTTGATTTCAGGTTGTGCAAAAGTGCGTTTGAATCATAGCTCGAAATGTCCATTTTGTTCACAAATATAAAAACGGGAATATTGTTGTTTTTCAGGATATACCACAAAGTTTCGGTGTGGCTCTGCACCCCTTCGGTTCCGCTTATCACCAGAACGGCATAATCCAAAACCGCGAGGGTTCTTTCGGTTTCTGCCGAAAAATCCACGTGTCCCGGAGTGTCCAGAAGTGTTATTTCACCGCCTGACGTTTTCATTACAGCCTGCTTGGCAAAAATGGTAATCCCCCTTTCCCGTTCCATTGTATCGGTATCAAGAAAGGTGTCGCCGTGGTCCACTCTGCCCCGTTTTCTTATTTCGCCTGCCGAATAGAGAAGTCCTTCGGACAGGGTTGTTTTGCCCGAGTCAACATGGGCAACAATTCCCGTAACAATTTTCTTCATAATTTCACCTTTAATAGTTTATTATCTCTAGGGTGACAGAAGTTATCTGAAGCTCGATTTTCAAAGGTTAATTTTTGCTTCTGCCACGTTAAAATACTCGGTAATC
>JAFYVD010000063.1 GCA_017558425.1 Clostridia bacterium
AAATGTGCCGGGAATTGCCGGGTTTGGGGTTGCGGCAGAAGTTTTCGACCGTGAAAGTAGCTTCGAAAAGGTGGCGGAAATTAAAAAGGTCCTGACAGAAAAAATTCTTGAACGAATTGATGATGTTACAATAAACGGCGGAGAAAATGCCATTCCGTATGTTTTGAACATGTCCTTTAAGGGCGTGAAATCAGAAGTGCTGTTGCACAGCCTCGAATCAGCGAAAATAATGGTTTCGTCCGGCTCGGCGTGCTCATCAAACCATCCGTCGCCAAGCCATGTGCTTATGGCGATGGGTGTGAAAAAAGAGTTGATTGACAGTTCGCTGAGACTTAGTTTTTCATCATTCAATTCGGTTGACCAGACCGAAACAGTTGCCGAAGAGTTGCGTCGCCAGGTGGCGATTTTGAGAAAGGTTATGAGATAATGACAAAGATAATTTCAACCTCCCTGCAAGAGCTTGCCGAAGCCGGAGAGGTTATAAAATCGGGCGGGCTTGTGATTTTTCCCACCGAAACGGTTTACGGTTTGGGTGCAGACGGATTAAACCCCGATGCGGTGAAAAATATTTTTCGGGCTAAAGGCAGACCGTCGGACAATCCACTTATTCTCCACGTTTCGGATATGGAAATGGCAGAGAAAATTGGCGAAATTAACCCGAACGCAAAAAAGATAATGGAGAAATTCTGGCCGGGACCAATTACGGTGATAGTTGCAAAAAAAGATGTTGTTCCCACTGAAGTTACTGCAGGGCTGGACACGGTGGCAATAAGAATGCCATCCAATCCGGTGGCGAAAAAACTGATAGAATTTGCACAAACTCCCGTTGCGGCACCAAGTGCCAATCTTTCGGGAAAACCGAGCCCTACGACATTCAGACACTCTTTCTGCGATATGAACGGCAGAGTGGATATGATAATTGACGGCGGTGATTGCGATATCGGGATAGAGTCCACGGTGGTGGACACCACTTCCACGCCGCCGACAGTGCTTCGACCGGGCGGAATTACAGCGGAAATGCTGGCGGAACTTTTCCCCGACGTTGAGGTGGAAGAACATAAAAAAGAAGGGACTGAAGGGTATACACCCAAAAGTCCCGGAATGAAATATAAGCATTATGCACCGGATGCGCAGGTGATTTTGTATACAACGGAAGATAAGCTTGCCGCTGACCTTGAAGAATTTAAAAAACAGGGCAAAAAAGTGGGGCTTTTCAAAAAAGACGACCTGGCTCTTTCGGCGGACATAGACATTTCGTGGGGGAATGATACCGCCGATCTGGCAAAACGGCTTTTCTGCTCGCTGCGCAGATTTGACGAGCTGGGCGCAGAAGTGATTTTGTGTCAACTGCCCGAAAAGTCGGGAATGTGGAGAGGCGTGTATAACAGACTTTATAAATCGGCAGGATTTGATGTGAGGTAAATATGAAAATTGTTCTTACAGACTGTAAAACAGTCACCAAAGGTGACGTTGACCTTTCCGTTTTTGACGCTATCGGCGAAACGGTGTATTATGATTTGACTCCGGCAGATAAACTTATCGAGCGTATTGCCGATGCGGATGCTGTAATATGCAACAAAACGGTTATCACAGCCGAGGTGATGGCGGCGGCAAAAAATTTAAAATATATCGGGCTTTTTGCCACAGGTTTCAATAATATTGACGTGGAATATGCAAATACCCACGGAATTACCGTCTGCAACGCAGGCAGCTATTCCACAAATGCGGTGGCTCAGCACGTTTTTGCCTGCGTTTTAAATCATACCAACCGAGTTGCCGACTATACTGATTTTGTAAATGACGGCGGTTGGAAAAACAGCGAAACTTTTTCGCCGTTTATTTATCGTATGCAGGAGCTTGCCGGCAGAAAAATGGGTATTGTGGGTTACGGAGCCATAGGCAGAGAAGTTGCGAAAATCGCAAAAGCTTTTTCAATGGAAATTCTTGCCTACAAACGCACCCCGATTGTTGAGGAAGGTGTGAAATTTGTTGATCTTGACACCCTTGTTTCTGAAAGCGATTTTGTTACAGTTCACTGTCCGCTGAATAAAGAGTCGGAAAAAATGTTTAACGACGAGCTGTTTGCGAAATTCAAGGAGGGGGCTTTCTTTGTAAACACCGCCAGAGGTGGAGTGGTGGACGAACCGGCTCTTAAAAAAGCACTCCTTTCGGGAAAACTTTCAGGCGCGGCAATAGATGTTCTGACAACAGAACCGATGCCGAAGGACTGCGAGCTTGTTAACATTCCGGGGCTTTCGGTGACGCCGCACGTTGCGTGGGCACCGGTGGAAACCCGCCAGCGTCTTTTAGGCATTGTAACAGATAACCTGACTTCCTTTATTGCAGGCAGTCCAAAAAATGTGGTAAAATAACAAGGCTGATTTTTGTGAATTTTGCACATTATAATAAAGATTTTTTTGGGATATAATTGAAGTTGAAAGGGTGAAAAATATGAGAAAAATAAAATGGGGCGTAATAGGTTGTGGCGGCATTGCCGACAGAAGAACTCTTCCGGGTATGATGTTGGCGGAAAATGCCGAACTTATCGCCGTAATGGATGCAAATCCCGAAGCAGCAGAAAAAGTAAAAGAAAAATATGGGGCAAAATATGCCTTCACAACTGCCGCAGAACTTTTGGCGGTGGAAGAAATTGAAGCGGTATACATTGCGTCGCCTGTGGCATATCACATTGACCAGGCAACTGCGGCGGCAAAAGCAAAAAAACATATTTTGCTTGAAAAACCGCTTGCGCTGACAGCAGAGGAATCGGAAAAAGTTGCACAGATTTGCAAAGATAACGGTGTGAAGTTGGGCGCAGGTCTTATGATGCGCTTCCATACATATCATCAGATGATGAAACAACTTGTTGATGAAGGCAAGCTTGGCGAGATTGTATCGATGCGCGGTCAGCTTACCTGCTGGTATCCCGATATGCCCGGCAACTGGCGTCAGCAGATGGCAACATCGGGCGGTGGTGCGCTGATGGATATGGGAATTCATTGCATTGACCTTATTCAGTACATTTCGGGGCTTAAAGTGAAAGAGGTTGCTTCTTTCGCCGGAACGCAGGTGTTTGACTACGAGGTTGAAGACGGCGGAGCTGTTATAATGAGAATGGAGAATGGTGCAACGGCTTATGTGGATGCGAACTTTAACATTCCCGATGATGCGGCTGTCTGCAAACTTGAAATTTACGGAACTCAGGGAAGCATATTTGCGGAAGGAACAATCGGTCAGGTGGAAGGCGGCAATGTAAAGGTGACCATCTGCGGCGACCAGGGCGCATATAATGCGGCTCAGGACAGAGCCGGTGCGGAATCCTATGTGATGTCTGCTCAGTTAGGAAATATGTATACAAAAGAAATTGAGGCGTTTGGTAACTGCATAATTGAAGATTTTGCCGAACCCATTTCAGCAGAAGATGCAATTTTCGACCAGAAAATTGTTGAAGCGGCATACCAATCCAATAAAACAGGAAAAGTTATTAAATTATAATTAACCCCCTGAATGCAAAGCGTTCGGGGGTTTTGTTTATCATATCGTTCTGCAAAAACGCACGGAATACGGGCTGATTTTAGGGCGTGGAAATGTGGACGAAATGAATCTGCAAAATTATTATTTTTTTTGTTTAAGTTAGCCAAAAAAACGTTTGCATTTTTGTTCAAAAAAAACATTGCAATCTTTGTAACAAAATGGTAACATTATAGTATGCCATATATAGGTACGAAAATGGTTAAAAACCAAAGCATTAACGTGCTATACCACATAAGTGGCGGTTTTTGATATTCTGCGTTTTGCCGTGCCGCAACCATGGCGGAAAAGCAGAATGTAATTTTCGCATATCCATCATCGCAACAGGTGGAGTGCAGGTTCGTGAAGTTTGGTGGTCTGAAACGCAATTGCCGGAACATCAAAAGCGAACAACGTTTTCTCCGGATTCGTGTGTCGAACCGCAACGACAAAAGAAAAGGGGAGGTTTACGTGCTTTATATGGATAAAATTAAAAAAATGGAGGAAAACACCATGAGAACAAAAAGATTTTTGTCACTTGTGCTTGCAGTTGCAATGCTGGGCACAATGGCAATCTCAGCTTCTGCTGCAGAAACATCTAAAATTTATCTGACAGATGATTTTCCTGAGTCGGTTTACACAAACGGCAACACATTATTAGCTGCAGGCGGAATGGGTTCATTCAACGACGCCGGAAAATTTACTTTCAAGGGTTTTGACGTTGATGGCGACCCTGAAACAAGCGACACAAAAACAAGCGACTTTCGTATTAACGGTAACAGCGGTGCTTATTGGTCTAAATCCGGTAGCTATGCAGGTGCATATGCCGTAACTCCTGACCGTCTCCGTCAGCTTGGTATTTCTTATTACTACACAAACTGGAACTCCGGTGGTTTGTGGGGATTCTCAACAAACTCCCTTGGTCACAATGCACTGTACGCCAAACAGGGAACAGGCTCTTTTAAAAGTAGTTTCCACTGCTTATACAGAATCCTTCCCGAAAGATGGTTGTCAGAAGCTGATGAAGCACTTGTATTTACAACTGAAATTGAACCGATAGCTACTACATACACATTAACAGGTACTTCGTTTCAAATGTCTACAACAGGACATCTTTATTATCTTCAGGCATCAACTGTAGTTGATGGTGCAGCTACTAACATCAAAACAACCGGTGTGTCAACTGCATTTGCTAAAACTGAAACTGTTGTTGATGCAGAAGCAGGAACAAAAGAAATTTCATGGACAACTAAAGTTGGCGGCGTAGAAGTTCCTCAGTCAGATTGTGGCAAAGTTTTTAACTACACAACAGTTTTAAGCTATAAAGACGATGCAACTCTCACACGTCAGAACTATGTTGACGGTGTTGCCCTTGGAAGTCCTGTAGATGTTGAAGGTAACGCTGTTGAAAGTTACGACTTTATGGCTGACAGACCTTGGGGTTATAAAGCTGCAAATGCAAAACTTTATTCTCTCAGCACTGCAGCAGGTGCATTCAATGTTACAAGAACTTCAACAGGTCTTGTTCCCACATCCGCAACTTCCATTCCCGTTAAATTCTCTCAGCCCGTTGATGCAGCTACATACGATGCAGATGCTGTTACAATCACAGGCGTATCTGATGACAAAACAACAACTCTTGTAAACGGCAAAGACTTTGAACTTACAGCTCTTACAGAAGTTGTTGAAGGTAGCGAAATTTACTCAACAACAAACATCATCTTAAATACAGAGCTTGAAGAAGCTACAGATTATACAATCACATTCCCCGCTGAAATTTGCAACACAGCAGCAATTTCTCTCGGCGCTTATAACACAATCAATTTCTCAACTCCTACACCCGAAGTTAAATTAAACGCTTTCGACGTGATTAAAGGTTGGGGAACAGATGCTGAAGCTGTTGCAGAAGAATTTGTGGCAGACGGCTCACTTCAGACTGCAAAACTTGCACTTGAAAACACTACTGAAGAAGCTAAAAACGTAGCTGTTATCTATGCAGTATACGGCAATAATGGTCAGCTTAAAGAGGTTGTTTATGCTGATGACAGGATTGCAGCTCTTTCTGAAACAGAAATCACAGCAGGTACAACACTTACTGATGAAGGTACTGTTAAAGCGTTCGTTTGGGACGGCATTTCTTCTCTGAAACCTTATTCTAAGGAAACAGTTAAGACAATTGCCGCAGCGCAGTAATAAAGGAGGGCGACTTAAATGAAAAAAATGATTAAAATTTTATCTCTCGTACTCGCTCTCGCGATGGTACTTGGTATGACAGCTTTTGCTGACGGTACAGTTTACTATGTTCAGAAATTCGAATATGAAGATGTTGCTGATATGCTGTCCAAAGACTTTGGTCACTATAGTTTCGGTAAAGTTAACTTTGCAACCACAACAAAGCTTCTTGCAGCTAAAGAACAAAACCCCGGAAAGAAAATGTTTACACTCACTTCTTCTGAAGGTAACACCTCTACAGGCAACTCCGAACTTTGGACAACTGCAGATGGTGTAAGAATGTTCGGTCAGCTTCGCAAAAGCAATAGCTGGGGCGCAAACATTTACGTTCTTGAAAATGCATGGAATATGTATAAAAATCCGAACGAAATCTTCGTAGTTTCCTTCGATGCTCTTACAGAAGGTGTCGCAAACGACACTACTAAAACAGAAGGTTATGGTTACATTAAACTTTATACCAGATCTAAATCTGCAGATGATGGTTCTTTCACAGACGGCGAATACAGCATCGGTGGTCTTTACAAAATCGCCTATAAAGCTGCAGTTGAAGATGACCCCACAACAGAAAATGATGAAACAAAAGCTGCTGTAGATTCCTACTTCACATATGGTTTCTATCCTAAACTTACTCACGGTTCCGGCGTAGTACATAAAACATTACAGCCCAACCGTGTTTACAGAATTGCACAGGGTTTATTCCTGAAAGACGGTGCTGAATCTGAAGATACAGCTTATTCTGTAAGAAGAAATACTCTTGATGGTGTTAAGGTAAGCAACACAGACAACTCTGATAATGCAGCTGTAGGTAAACCCATCATTGAAGCTCTTAACATTCAGAATCGTTTTAACCTTAATTTCTCATACGGCAACATAAGAATGTACACAATCAGTAAAAATGCTGAAGATTTCAACGTTTCAACTGCAGTAACAGAAGATGTTTCCACAATGAACGAAAAAATCACAGTTAAATTCTCTCAGCCCGTTTCTCCTGCTACATTTGATAAAACAGCTGTAACAGTTTCCGAAAATGGTGTTGCTCTCGAAGCTGCTGATTACACAGTTTCCGATGTAAGAGAAGTTATTGCTGACGGCAAAATCTGGTCTGAAGCAGATATCACTCTCGACCTCGATTACGATTCAACTTACGAAGTTGCTTTCCCCGCATCAGTTTCCAACGAAATGCTTATGAAACTCGGCGAAAACAACACTGTAACTTTCTCCACTGAAACAGCTCCTACATTCGACATCAGCATTGCTGCTAACGAAGGTCTCTCTGCAGCAGGTGCAGCAGTTGAAGCAGGTGCTATGGCTGGAAAAACAGTTTATTTCACAGCTAACGCTGCAAACACAACAGGCAGAGCAGTTAAAGGTGAAATTGCTATCGGTATCTACGATGGCGAAGGCAAACTTGTTAAAGTTGCTTCTGCAAACAAAGGCTTTGAAAATGCAGGTTCTGTAGCTTTCTCAGCAGCTTTCAAAATGGAAGCAGGCTACACAGCAAAAGCTTTTGTTAAAGGCACAACTGCTGAAAAAGTATTCGGCAACTAATTACTACATAAGAAAGACGGGCTCTGCCCGTCTTTTTTTTATTTAATTGCGGACCGTCAATGTGTGTAACTACAAAAAATAACCCGAACAACAGCCGTTGTTCGGGTTATTTTTATTCTTTATCTAATTTGCTCACAATGTCCGCAAGGACGTGGTCGTGAAGGGGCACTGTTAAGTTATTGCAATGCTTGAGAAGCAGGGGAGAACCATCTGCAACCGCATATCCCACATCTGCCGCCTGCAGAAATTCAATATCATTTTCGTTGTCGCCAACGGCAATGACTTTGTGCTTGTTTCCGAGGATTTCTTTAAGTTTCGGGAGGGCAGTTCCTTTGTTTGTACCTTTTGACAAAAGCTCGTAAAGCCAGGAAGCGCTCTGTGAAAACTGAAAATCTTTAAAATATGGTTGCTTTGAGATGTGACCGCGCACTGTGGACATATATTCATCCGTCATAGCAAACACGATTTTCAGCCAGGGACGAGCAACCGATTCGGGCGAATCAACCTTTTCAAACATATCGGAAAGCTGTCGATATCTCTCCATGTTTCCGGGGATATCGGTAACAAGATAAAGCCCGGTCGGGGTGTTGATTTCTATGTTGGTGAGGGGACAATTTTCCATAACGTCATAAATTATATCTTCTACCGATTGGTCCAGCGGCGACATCCAGAGATATTTGTTCTCGGAATAATCGTAAATTGCGGTGCCGTTATAGGAAATTATGGGTGCATTCGGGCGGAGCTGGTCAATTATCATCTGCGTAACAGGGACTTGCCTGCCTGTGGCATATGTAAAAGTGCCGCCGTTTTCCATAAAATATTTTGCAGCCGCTTTGTTTTCCTCACTGATTTTCCAGGAATAGTCAACAAGTGTGCCGTCAATGTCGGTAATTAAAAGGATGTTTTCGAATTTTTTCATAACTTCCCCCTGAAAATTAAAAAAACTCTCTGCGGCTTTCGGGCAGAAAGTTTTAATAATTAAGCGTTTGCGTTAAGAGCCTTTGTAAGACTTGATTTTTTTCTTGCAGCAGTGTTTTTGTGAAGAACACCTTTGCTAGCAGCCTGGTCAATCTTTTTAACTGCAGCTGCGTAATTTTCAGCAGTCTTATCAGCGTCGAACTTTTTGATGCTTGTTTTAAGAGCGGATTTAACCATCTGATTCTGCATGGATTTAGTTTCGATAACTTTTACTCTTTTTTTAGCTGATTTAATGTTTGGCACGATTCTCACCTCACGATTTAGTCTCAATATGTACTAGTATTATATCACAAAGTTTTTGCAAATGCAAGCTTTTTTTTAAAAAAATACAAACTTTTTTTGAAGGGGAGGAATTTAGTCGATAAAAAAGTATTTACAAGGGTGGGTTTTTGTGGTAAAATAGATGAGTAAGTCTCGTTGGTCTAATGGATAAGATAACAGATTCCGGTTCTGTTGATATGGGTTCGATTCCTATACGGGACGCCAAGAAACCGAATGATTTAGATGACATATCTTTATTATTCGGTTTTTTTGTTATAATTAATTAAATACCGTGTATGTTGACACGATATTTTTACAACGATATAATTAAGACGAGATCTGGAGGTGTTGTTATGAAATATGTTAATCAGTATACAAAAGAAATATCTTTTCCGTTAGGTGGAATTGGAACGGGAAGCATAGGTTTTGGCGGGGATGGCAGATTGATAGATTGGGAGATTTTTAATAAACCTTCAAAAGGAAGTGTAAACAGATATTCGCATTTTGCGATAAGAGCGATACAGGGTGATAAAATTACAGCTGCTGTTTTAAATGGTGATATGCAGAAAGAATTAATAGGGCAATACAATAAGCATATGTGGAGTTGGAATAGCTTTGGTTCTGGAGCAAATAATGAGAAATTGTGTGGATTCCCTCATTTTAAAGATGTGGAATTTAATGGTGAATTTCCTATGGCATTCGTTAGTTTTAAAGACGAAAAATTCCCGGCAAATATAAATATGACAGCTTTTAATCCGTTTATTCCTCGGGATTCAATGAACTCAAGCATACCTGCTGCGTTTTTTGAAATAGAAGTAGAAAATACAACGTCTGAAAATATAATATATCAGGTAGCTTTATCTGTAGCAAATCCTTACGAAAAATCAGTAAACAAGGCAGATACAAAGAATGGTTTTAAGGTGCTGACACTTTTTAATAACGGAGTCTGTAAGGATGAAATAGAATATGGAGATTTGACTTTAGCGACTGATTGTGACACTACATATACACAAACATATTGGTATCGTGGAACTTGGCGGGATAATATAGTATCATTCTGGAATGAGTTTTCTAACAGCAAAAATATAAAAGAAAGAATATATGATACCGAAGGCAGATATGATATTGGTACATTGGTAGCAGAAATATCGGTATGTCCAAACGAAAAAAAGAAAGTGAGATTTATATTATCGTGGAATGTGCCCAACAATTATAATTATTGGAACGAATGTAAAAACGATGATGGAACTCATATGACGTGGAAAAATTATTATGCCACAGTTTTTGAAAATTCTACAGAAACCGCGGTATATTCACTTCAAAATTGGAAAGATTTATACAATCGTACAATAAAATTCAAAAATTCATTGCATGAATCAACCTTACCAAAAGAAATAATTGATGCTGTTTCATCTAATCTTTCTGTATTAAAGTCACCTACGGTTTTAAGGCTTGAAGATGGTTCATTTTATGGATGGGAAGGTGTAGCAGAGTTAATAGGTTTGTGTGAAGGAACTTGCCAGCATGTATGGAACTATGCGTATGCATTATGTTTCTTATTCCCTGACCTTGAACGATCAATCAGAGATATTGAATTCAAACACAGTACAGACGACAAAGGTAGAATGGCTTTTAGAACAAAGTTGCCGTTGGGTAGAAAAATGTCTGATTTCAGGGCATGTGTAGACGGTCAAATGGGAACAGTTATTAAATGTTACAGAGAATGGAAAATCTCCGGTGACAATAAATGGCTTAAAGATAACTGGGATAATATAAAAAAAGTTTTAGAATATGCATGGAGCGATCAAAACGAGGATTGCTGGGATTTAGACAAGGACGGAGTGCTTGAAGGAAGACAACATCACACGCTGGATTTGGAGCTTTTCGGCCCGTCATCATGGCTTGAAGGAATGTATCTTGCGGCACTTAAAGCTGCTACAGAAATGGCAGAATTTTTAAATGATACAAAAAAAGCACAAGGATATCGTCAGTTGTTTGAAAAAGGATATAAATGGACAAAGGAAAATTTGTTTAATGGCAAATACTTTATTCAAAAGGTTGATATAACCAACAAAGAAATAACGGATAAATTCGATGCATCAGAAAGTTACTGGAATAATGAAACAAATCAAATAAAATATCAAATTGCAGAGGGGTCTTCTATCGATCAAATGCTCGCACAATGGCATGCGAATATATTAGGATTAGGTGAAATTTTTGATAAGGAACAAAGGGCCTGCGCTTTATCTGAAATGATGAAAAATAACTTTAAACCTACAATGCGTGATTTTGTTAATCACTGGCGGGTTTTTGCCATCAATGATGAGGCCGGAACAGTTATATGTGATTATCCTGAAGAAGTGGAAAAGCCCGAAATTCCTATATCATATAGCGAAGAAACAATGACGGGATTCGAGTATGCATTTGCAGGACTTTTGTGCTCGCAAGGAAAGTTTCAGGATGGTTTTAAGGTTGTAAAAGCAATACGAGACAGATTTGACGGTGAAAAAAGAAATCCTTGGAACGAATTTGAGTGTGGAAGTAATTATGCACGTTCGATGGCAAGTTACGCACTCATACCGATACTTTGCGGTTTTGAATTTGATATGCCGAATAACCATATAGGATTTAATCCGTATAAAACAAATAATTTCAAGTGTATTTGGAGCCTTGCTGATGCATGGGGAAATGTTGAATTTAACAGTGGTTCTGTGAAGATTGACGTATATGAAGGTCGGTTGAAACTTAAATCATTAGGTTTAAAATGCCTTGAAAGTATTAAAAACTTGAAAATTGATGGGAAAAATGTTGATTTTAAATTTGAAAATGGTATAATTAATTTTAAGGAAATAAATATTTTAAATGGTGTGGAGATTGAAATATGAAAAGCCTTAAAATAACAACTTCTCAGATTGCAAAAATATGTAATGTTTCGCAAGGAACTGTTGACAGAGCTTTGAATAACAGACTTGGCATCTAAACCATTCGGATCTTCCAAGAAAAGACCGCTAACTTTGTATCAAAGTTAGCGGTCTTTTCAACTAAATCCGTCTTGCGACGGAATAAATCCACTTTGTGGATGAAATCACTATGTGATGGAACTAAAGGTCATTATTCCATTGTTAATCAACTGGAAAGAAGTGCAACAAGTATAGGCGCTAATATCAGAGAAGCAAAATACGCTCATAGTAAACCTGACTTTATATCAAAACTTCAAATTTCCTTAAAGGAATGCTATGAAACTGAATATTGGCTTGAACTTATGGAGCGAGCAGAAATATTGCCTGACGTTTCTGCTTTTATACATAGTTGCGGAGTTATTCGCAAAATGCTCATCTCATCCATTAACACCGCTAAACAAAAAGCCGGCAAATAAAATTACTGCTTGAAAAGGTTAATATAAGTCAGTGGTTTTGATAAAATAAGTCATTTACAAACTGTATTACTTATGTTAGAATATGCTTGTGAGGTGATGAACATGAAAGAAATTTTCAAAAATGCTAAATACAGCGGATTTGTTCAATCCGCTTTTGAATTTGTGGAAAAGGAGCAACTGCTCCGTGAAGATTTGTGGGAACGGTTTGTTCAGCAGTTCCGCGAGGATGCCGACTATGAAGGCGGATGGCGCGGCGAATACTGGGGCAAAATGATGCGGGGCGCTTGCCTTGTTTATCAGTACACAAAAAATGAAAAGCTCTATTCCGTTTTGTGCAAAACTGTCTGCGATATGATTGAAAGTGCCGATGAAAAGGGCAGAATCAGCAGCTACGCTGCAAACCACGAGTTTGAGGCGTGGGATATGTGGTGCAGGAAATATGTTCTGCTGGGCATGGAATATTTTCTTGAAATCTGCAAGGACGAAAAGTTTGCCGCTGATGTGATAAAATCAATGCGCGGTCAGCTTGATTATATAATTGAAAGAATTGGTCGAGGCGAAGGGAAAAAGGAGATTACGGCGGCCACAAGACATTGGCGCGGTCTGAATTCATCCTCCATTCTGGAACCTGTTGTGAAACTTTATAATCTGACGGGCGAGCAGAAATATTTTGATTTTGCAAAATACATAGTTGATATCGGTTGTATAGATATTGCAAACATTTTTGAGCTGGCGTATGAAAACAAATTTTATCCATATCAGTATCCCGTTACAAAGGCGTATGAGATGACATCCTGCTTTGAAGGATTGATAGAATTTTATAAAATTACCGGCGAAGAAAAATATAAAACAGCAATCGTAAACTTTGCCGACAAGGTGCTGGAAAGTGATTTTACGGTAATCGGCTGTTGCGGATGCACCCACGAACTGTTTGACCATTCAACTGTTCGTCAGGCAAACACCACCAACGAAGAAATTATGCAGGAAACCTGCGTAACCGTGACACTTATGAAATTTTTCTATCGTGTTCACCTCCTGACGGGCGATCCTAAATATGTTGACGCTTTTGAAATATCTTTGTATAACGCATATCTCGGCTCATTCAACACAGAAGGCGTTATTGAACCCATGATAAAACGTGAGCATCCCGACTGGACGGCAGAGCCGCTACCTTTTGACAGTTACAGTCCTTTGACGGCAGGCAGAAGAGGTAACGGAATCGGTGGTCTGAAATGTATGTCGGACAATCACTATTACGGTTGTTGCGCTTGTATCGGTTCGGCAGGAATAGGGCTTGTTCCGCAGATGCAGATTTTAAAATCGGACAGCGGAATTGTGCTTAACCTTTATATAAACGGCAAAACTACGACAGATGATGGAATAACGCTCAATATAGATACGGAATACCCAAAATACGGAACTGTTAAAGTTTCGGTTGAAACTGCGGATGTGAAAAAGTTTGAACTTGCGCTCAGAAATCCGTCGTGGAGCAAATCTACCAAAACAGCGGTGAACGGCGAGCCGGTACAGGCGACCGACGGATATATAAAAATTGACCGAAAGTGGAAAAACGGCGACACGGTTGAGCTTGAATTTGATATGTCAACAGAAGTGATTTATCCCATCCCTTACGGCACGGATATTCTTATGAACAATGTTGTCTGGGGTTATAACTATATCGTGCCCAACTATGACGAGGAAGACCCGCTCGCGAAAAATCATATTGCACTTCGCCGCGGCCCTGTTATGCTTGCGATGGAAAACAGGCTTGGTTACAGCGTGGATGATGCAATTGATGTGAAAATCGAAAACGGGTTTGTTGATGCAAAGCTGACTGACAAAGAGATTCCGTTTGATGCCATTGTGAAGGCGGAAATTCCGCTGACCGACGGAAAAACTATCACTGTCACAGACTATGCTTCGGCGGGGAAACTGTGGACAGATGAAAGCAAAATGGCGGTTTGGCTGCTGACCAAATAAATATGAGGTGACAAAAATGTTTAAAGACAGAGATATAATTTGTTTTCTCGGCGACAGCATCACTGCGGCAGACCGATGGACTGCTGAGGTTTATCAGGAGCTGAGAAAAAAGTATAAAATAAAATGCTATAACTGTGGAGTTTCGGGCGGCAGAGCAAGACGTGCGGCGAAATATCTGCACTCAAGATGCCTCAGTTTTAACCCCGATTATGTTACAATCTGTTTTGGGATTAATGATATCGACAGACAATGCTACGCCGACAGGGAAAATCCCGAAAATGCGGCGAAAATCAAAAGTTCGCTTGCCGAATATGAAGCGGCGATTGAAAGCATCATAAATGATGTTATTGCCTCGGGAGCTCAGCCTATTTTGTGTATTCCTTCGCCTTATGATGAGGTGAGTGATATTGAAACTCCCAACTTAAAATGTCAGTGCGGACTTGAGCAGGTTGAAGAGATTATCCGCAAGTTTGCAGAAAAATACAACTGTCCTCTTGTGGATTTTAAAAAAGAACTGTTGCCGCTTTTGGGCAAAGAGCCTATTATAAATGCCGACAGAGTTCACCCGACATTTTTGGGTCAGCATATAATGGCGCAATCCTTCCTTCGTGATATGGGCGAACAGGAAACCTGCGATTTCGACACACCCTTTGAGTTCGAGGATTGGAACCGGAAACGAACAGATGCCTACTGGAAAATTCAGCCGCTTAATTTTGTGGAATATTGTGCGTTGTTTGACAGATGCTACGACGCTAATCTTACCCTTGCGGAGAAAAAAGAAATTGCGAAAAAAGACCTCGAGTATTATGAGGACAAAACGGAGTACATTCCTGCGGCACTTGCCAAATATGTTGAGGAAATGGATAATTACGATAAATATGTAGGCGAAATTGTGAAACTTACTATATTTTAAAACGAAAGGAGCTGTAAAAAATTTTTTACAGCTCCTTTTTCAGGGGATAGGGAAAATTGTTCAGAATGGTAGATTCCAAAATACAACTTTTTTTCAAAGCTTTAGTACTAATTAAATTTTGTTGATTTCTGCCTTTTTGCGGTCTGGACTATTTTACAGCCCCTTTAATTTATTAACTTTTTCTTTTTTCCATACACCCGAGTAATAGAGGATGGTAACGAATACGGCCTCTGCAATCCAGGATGCCACCCAACCGATGAAAACTCCGTAATAATCAAAATGCGGGGTGAGAAGGATTGTTGCGACATATCTTGAAATTGCACCGAAAAGTGTGCATATCACAAGAAGATTCATTGCGGCAACGCCACGGAAGAATGAGTGGAACAGATTGTTTATCATATTAAACAGGATAAACGGCAGGAAATAACGGACGAAAATGGTTGCAAACTCAAACGCCTGACCGGACGGAGTGTCGAAATACATTCCGCAAAGCTTGTCTGCAAAAACCGAACACAGCACAACTATGGGCAGAACAAACGCCATTCCCTGAAGAAATCCGACGCCGACACCTTTTTTGAATTTATGGAATTCTCTGGTGCCGAGACATTGCGCGCTGTAACTGCTGACGGTTTTTGCGGAATTCTGATAAACCGAAGCGCTCAGGTTCTGAATGGTTAAAATAACGCTGTATGATGCGGTTGCTGCATTTCCGAAACCGTTTACAAGCGGAGCAATAAAGAAGGATGCAAAGTACATACTGATTTGCTGGAATACCACGGGGAAGGAATAACCCACCGTTTCTTTTAAAATACCCATGTCGAGAGATACTTTCTCTTTTGAAACCTTCATTTCACGGAAACATTCGCGAAGCTTGATTCCGTACAGCAGGTTGCGGGAAAGTGCGGCAAAGAGAGATAAAACGGCTATGGAAGCGAGTCCGCCGCCGCAATATTCAAGGATAATGTATTTCAGCAGAGTGTAAACAAGAGTTGTGCAAAGAGAAACAATGAAAGGGTAGCCCGTTATTCCGAGAGAACTGAGGATGGAAATTGCCCAGGAGTTAAGCGTAATGAGAAAATATGCCGAAAGGAGTATTGTGTAATAGCTGGATGCGTCGTGATAAATTTCAAAGTCCACCTTCAAAAGTGCGAAAATGGGTTTTTTGAAAATAATCATCAGAACTGATGAAACAACGGATAATATCATAAAAGCGATAATGGAAATATAGATACTGTTTCTGAGCTTCGAGTAATTTTTCTCGCCGAAAAGTTTGGCAATATAGATTGAAAAGCCCATACCCCAACCCCAGAAAAAAGAGCCGTAGAGCTGGAAAAATGAAGCGGTTGAGCCGGTTGCGGCAAGCCCCGCCTCGCCAAGATATTTTCCCGACAGCATTCCGTTTATTACATTGAACGCCTGGGTTAAAAGTCCGCTTAAAACCAGCGGAATGGCGAACAGAATGAAATTTTTATAAATATTACCTTTGGTTAAGTCTTTCATGGCAAAATCTCCTTGACAGTTTTCTATGGTAACAGTATAATAAAATTATCAACATTTTTCAATAAGGTTTAAAAAATAGACAATTTCTCAACAATTCTCAAACGGAGGCCGATTATGTTACAAAAAGAGCGAACAGATGCGATATTACATATTTTGCAGGAAAATGGATATGTAACCGTAAAATTTCTGGTTGACAAACTGCATTACAGCAATGCAACCATCAACCGCGACCTGAACTTTTTGCAGAAACAAAATCTCGTTAAACGCAGTTACGGTGGTGTGGAAATTGTAAAAAACAAAGGGGTCAGACTTCCGTTCAGATATCATAAAATGAAATCTGTGAAAACTCTGCTTTCCAAAAAAGCGGCAGAAATGGTGGAGGACGGCGACGTTATTTTTATTGATGGAACCACAACCACCGAATATATCGGACATTTTCTTGAAGATAAAAAGGATATAACAGTGATTACAAATAATATGGCGCTTGTGATGCATCTGGCAGAATTGAAGATAAAAGTGATTTGTCTCGGCGGAAGTGTTGTCGAAGAACCATTTATGCTTTGCGGAGCGGATACCGTGGAAAATGCATCAAGATACCGTGCCGACAAGTTTTTCTTTTCCAGCGGACGGGTGTCGGAAGACGGATTTCTTGATTCGGGTTGGACTTACACCGAGATGAGGCGGAGAATGATAGAGAATTCCGATAAGGTGATTTACCTTGCCGACCACGAAAAAATAAAAGATGTCAAAGGCAAAACCCTCAGTTTTTCCGATGTTGATGTTGTGATTACCGATTTTAAGTTTGGTGAAAAAGTAAAAGAAAAATATGCCGATGTGGAGTTTGTGGAGATATGAAAAAATTTATATGGATAAATGACCGGAAATTTCAAAAATCATATCATACCGTTTTCTGCGATAAAACAGGGTATGATTTTGGGATGGTTGAATTTAAAAAAAGTCATGATTTTTCAGAAAAAATCAGGAAAATAAATATGAATATTTTTGCCGACTGCCGATACACCCTTTACATTGGCGGTGACGGAGTGGGCACGGGTCCTGCCTGTCCCGGTGGTGACTGGGGCGTGAAAAAACCTCTGTCGGTGCAATATTTTGACAGCTATGTGTTTGAAAATTTGGGGAAAGAGCTTGAAATTCACCTTCAGGTAAAACTGTTGCCATCCGATTTTTGGGATGTTTCCTGCGGAAAAGGCGGAGTCTGGGCGGAATACCGGGTGGAATTTGAAAACGGAAAAACCGAAATTTTCACCGCTGATGAAAGCTGGGAATGTCGCATTGACAAACGATTTTCCGATTTGCAGACAGTGGATTTTGACCGCTTGGACAAATGGGAAAAGGCGGTTTTCACAGAATCGGTATGGAATCTTGAACCGTCGCCTCTGGAGGCACTTGAGGAAAAGAAAATTTATCCCGAAATGGTGGGGAACAAAGCGGTTTTTGACAAAATTTACGCCGGATACCTTTGCGTGAAAACGGAAGGAGAGGGTGAAACGATAATAAAACTGAGCGAAACGGGCGAAAAACAGCACGCGGTTTATAAAATAAAGGGTAGCGGGGAAATCCGATTCCCGAGGCTTGAAAGTATAGGCGAAGCGGATATTGAGCTTTCGGAGAATGCGAAAATAAAAGAAATTTTCATTACGGCATCCCATTACCCGATTAAGTCTGCAGGCAGTTTTTCCTGTAACGACCAAAGTCTTAATGAAATTTACAACCTCGGCAGACATACCGCGGACATCTGCCGTCAACAGATTGAGCTGGACAGCCCGATGCACAAGGAAAATCTCGGGTGCCCGGGCGATTATATGATAGAAAGTCTGATAAGTTATCTTGCATTTGGGGATTACAGCCTGTCGAGATTTGATATTGTGAGAATTGCCGACTATCTGCGGGAAAATGATTTTAAAATGTTTCACACAAGCTACAGCCTGATGTGGATTTATATGCTTCACGATTATGTGATGTTCAGCGGAGATTTAACTATTCTGAATGAGACGGAAGATGTGGTGGAGGGACTTATAAATCGATTTGACGGATATTGCAAGGCGGGTATTCTGGACAATCTGCCGGATTATATGTTCATTGACTGGGTGCAGGTGGACGGATTCACCCTGCATCATCCTCCGAAAGCACTCGGACAGACGGCAATGACAGCTTTTTACTACAAAGCACTCACCGTTGCGGAAAAAATCTATAAATGGATTGACAAACCCGCGGACAAACTGTGCAATAAAGCCGTAGAAGTGAAAAAAGCTTTTAACCAAGCCTTTTTTGACAGAGAAAAAGGACTTTATATAAGCGGACTTACCACCCCCGGAACACCGGGAAAATGGCAGCCCGAAAATCCCGAAAAAATTTATTTCACCAGACAGGCAAATGTGATGGCGGTTTATTGCGGACTGTGCGATGACGGGAAAACTGTGATGGAAAATGTGATGACCGACACCGCAATGCCACCCGTTCAGCCATATTTTATGTTTTTTGTGCTTGGCGCACTTGAAAAATGCGGACTTTTTGAAAAGTACGGACTTTTGGAAATTCATAAATGGGATAAGCTTGTAAGCGAGTGTAACAAAGGACTCAAAGAAGGTTGGGGCGACGGTTGCGGAGAATATAATTACGATTACAGCCACGCGTGGGGCGGTTCGCCCACCTATTTTCTGCCCAAAATGATGTCGGGTATTGAAATTTTAAAACCGGGATTTGAAGAAATTTCGTTAAATCCCTGTCTTTTCGGGCTTGAAAGTGCCGAAATTGTGATTCCTACACCCAGAGGTAAAATTGAAATGAAACTTGGTGAAAAAACGGAAATAAAGATTCCTAAAACCATACGGAGAGTGTAGAAAAAACGGGGGGTTATATTAATTTTCGCACCGCATTGTACTGGAAAATTAACTTTACATTGATGGTGTGGTGTGATATAATTAAAATGGGGTTGAAGGTGAAAATATGAAAAAAACAAATATCAGAAAAATTATACTTTCGGCTTTGTTTCTGGCGATAGGCGTGGTGTTGCCCTTTTTGACGGGGCAAATCAAGGAAATTGGCGATTCACTTCTTCCGATGCATATCCCCGTAATGCTTTGCGGACTTGTATGTGGTGGCGGATACGGATTTGCAGTTGGACTGATATTGCCTTTTCTGAGGGCGGTAACAGTGGGGATGCCTCCCATTTATCCTAACGCCGTGTGGATGGCGGCAGAGCTTGCCACATATGGATTGGTGATTGGAATTTTATATTTTTCCTTTCAGAAAAAACAGACTTGGTGGCTCTATTGTTGTCTTGTGTTATCTATGATAAGTGGCAGAATAGTGTGGGCAGTTGCGAAAACCATTTTGCTTGGAGTGGCAGGAAAAGCATTTACCATTCAGGCATTTGTGACGGGCGGATTTTTGGATGCCATTCCGGGAATAGTGCTGCAGCTTATACTTATTCCTGCTATAATTAAACTGATAGAAAGATTTGTGGTTGAACACAAATAAAACATAAAAAACAAAATATTTATTTTCGGAGAAAAGGAGTATGAGAATGAAAATTATTGTTTGTATAAAACAGGTTCCAGGCTCAAGCAATGTTGAAGTTGATCCTGTTACCGGCGTACTTAAAAGGGACGGGGTTCAGAGCAAAATGAATCCGTACGACCTGTACGCAATTGAAACGGCATTGACTCTGGCGGAAAAATACGACGGGGAAGTTAAGACAATTACAATGGGACCCCCTCAGGCTAAAAGCATCATTGTGGAGTCAATTTGTATGGGTGCAGAGGGCGGAACGGTGATTTCCGACCGCAGATTTGCGGGCGCTGACGTGCTGGCTACGGCATATACAATATCTCAGGGAATAAAAAAATGCGGAGACTTTGACGTTATTATCTGCGGAAAACAGACAACCGACGGTGATACCGCACAGGTTGGAGCGGAGGTTTCGGAATTTCTCGGAATCCCCAATGTTTCCAACGTTATTTCCGTTGAAGAAATAAAGGACGGCAAAGTTTATCTGACAGCATCACTTGATGAAAAAGTTGTGAAAATGTCGGTGAAAACTCCATGCCTTATTTCGGTGGACGGAGATATAAATTCGCCCCGACTGCCTTCTTATAAAGTTAAGCAGAGCGTGACAGACGATATGGTGAAGTTTATATCGCTTGACGATTTTGACGATAAAAACCCTGACAATTACGGACTTTCCGGTTCGGCAACTCAGGTTGAAAGAATATTCCCGCCCGAAAAAAATACTGAAAAGTATAGCATAGAGGGCGGCGCTTCAGAACAGGCAGAAAAATTGTTTGGTCTGATAAGCGACAGAAAATTGATATAGGAGGGATGCCGGATGGGAAAGCTTGTTATAAATCACGATAAAATAACAGATGCGTTGGCGGAGCAGTTAATAAAAGTCTGCCCGTTTGGCGCAATTTCGTACACCGATGGTAAACTGGACATCTCTTCTGCCTGCAAAATGTGCAAAATGTGCGTGAAAAAAAGCGACGGCGCAATTGAATTTGCGGAAGAAATAAAAACATCGGTTGATAAATCTCTCTGGAAGGGTATTTGTGTGTATGTGGACCACGACGGGGACAAAATACACAGAGTTACATATGAACTTTGCGGCAAAGCCCGCGAGCTTGCCAAAGTGACAGGTCACCCCGTTTATGCGTTGGTGATAGGAAATGAGCTGAGAGAGGGAATAGAAAAGCTCCTGCATTACGGTGTGGACAAAGTTTTTGTTTATGATGACCCGGCGTTTGAAAATTTCAGAATAGAACCATTTACAGCGGCGTTCTGCGATTTTATAGATAAAGTGAAGCCGTCATCTGTTCTTGTTGGTGCAACAAATCTCGGACGTCAGCTTGCACCCAGAGTTTCGGCAAGATGCAGAGCCGGACTCACGGCAGATTGTACGGTTCTTGAAATGAAAGAAAATACCGACCTTGTTCAGATAAGACCGGCGTTTGGCGGAAACATTATGGCGCAGATTATTTCGCCTGATACAAGACCGCAGTTCTGTACAGCTCGATATAAAGTGTTTAATGAACCAAAGCCTACAGAGGTTGCTTCGGGAGAAATTGTGAAAATGGACGTGGCTTCGGTGAATTTGAAATCCGCTGTGGAAATTATATCGTCCGAAGACAAACCTAAGGATATAGATATTTCCGAGGCGGACGTAATTGTAGCTGTGGGTAGAGGTGCAATGAATGAAACCATGCGCGGATATGCACAGGAACTTGCGGATTTACTGGGTGGAGTGGTTGCCTGCTCAAGACCTCTTGTTGAAGGAAATATTTATGATGCAAAACATCAGATAGGTCTTTCGGGCAGAACGGTTAAACCCAAGTTTATTATATGTCTTGGTATTTCGGGTGCCGTTCAGTTTGCTGCGGGAATGAAATCTTCCGATTGCATTGTGGCAATCAATACAGATAAAACAGCTCCGATTTTTGACGTGGCACACTATGCCGTTGTTGGTGATGTGAATGAAATTTTGCCTCGCCTGATAGAAAAAATAAAGGAGGCGAAGGCAGATGTATAATAAAGTTAATTCTGATGATATATTGAAACTGAAAAGCATTTCGGGAGATGCTAACGTGCTGTGCGGAGATGAAATAAATCCCGATTATGCACACGATGAGCTTGGCGGAGTAAATCAGATGCCCGAGGCTCTTGTGAAGGTTCATACAACAGAAGAAATTTCTGAAATTATGAAGTATGCATACGAAAGAACAATTCCCGTTACAGTCCGCGGAAGCGGAACGGGGCTTGTTGGGTCTGCGGTTCCGGTTAAGGGCGGAATTCTCCTTGAAACAACAGGGATGAACAAAATTCTTGAACTTGATACAGATACGCTGACGGTAACGGTTCAGCCGGGCGTTCTTTTGATGGAACTTGCGGCTTTCTGTGAAGAAAACGATTTTCTCTATCCTCCCGACCCGGGTGAAAAATCTGCAACAATCGGCGGCAATATTTCCACCAACGCAGGCGGGATGAGAGCTGTAAAATACGGCGTTACAAGGGACTATGTCAGAGGACTGACAGTAGTTATGCCCAATGGCGAAATTATGAAGCTTGGCGGAAAAATTGCAAAAAACAGTTCGGGTTACAGCATAAAAGACATTGTGGTGGGTTCGGAAGGTACGCTTTGTATTATAACAGAAGCGATACTCAAACTTGTTCCGTTGCCCAAAGTGTCGGTGAGTCTGCTTGTTCCTTTCCCTGATATGAAGAGCGCAATTGAAGCCGTGCCCCAAATTTTCGGGTCGAAAGTGACTCCGACTGCAATTGAGTATATGTCTAGAGACACCATTCTTTTCTCCGAAAGCTATCTAGGCAAAAAATTCCCCGACACCAAAAATGACGCATATATTCTACTCACGTTTGACGGAAACACACAGGAACAGGTTGATGCGGACATGAAGGTGGTTGCTGATTTGTGTCTGGAAATAGGCGCGCTTGATGTATATATTGTGGATACGGAAGAACGTAAAAAGTCGGTTTGGTCTGCAAGAGGAGCGTTTCTTGAGGCAATCAAGGCTTCCACCACCGAAATGGACGAGTGTGACGTGGTTGTGCCGGTGAACAAGATTGATGGATTTATCAAGTTCACTCACGCACTTGCCGATGAAATGAAAGTGAGAATCCCCAGTTTCGGGCACGCAGGTGACGGCAACCTTCACATTTATATCTGCCGTGACGGACTTGGCGACGAAGATTGGGAAAATGTGCTGAAAATCTGTTTTGACCGTATGTATGAAAAGGCAGAGGAAATGGGTGGGCTTGTTTCGGGCGAGCACGGAATAGGTTATGCCAAAAAGGAATATCTCAAAAAACAGTATGGCTCAGCACAAATTGAGCTTATGAAAGGGATAAAAAATGCTTTTGACCCCAAAAATATTTTGAATCCGGGAAAAATCTGTTTTTAAAAATAGTTGATAAAATTAAAAGAGGGCTGTAAAAAACGAAAAGTTTTTTACAGCCACTTTTTTTAAGGGATAAGAAAAATTGTTCAGAATGGACTATTTTTACATATGTGATAAAGTTTTGTCAAGCGAACGGTAGTTTATCGCTTCGGCGATATGGGTGTAGTTTATATCGTCGTCGCCGGCGAGGTCGGCGATGGTGCGTGCCACTTTGATGATTCGTGTATAGGCGCGTGCCGAAAGTCCGAACTTTTTGTATGCCGCTTCCATAATAGCTTTTTCTGTTTCGCCGAGCGGGCAAAATCTGCCCAGCTGTTCGGAAGAAAGGTCGGCGTTGCAGTAAATTCCTTCGTCTTTGTATCTTTCAATCTGGCGTTTTCTTGCGGCGTTAACCCTTTCGCGGATAACGGCAGAGGATTCTGCTTTTCGGTCGTCCGAAAGATTTTCGTATTTTACCGGTTCCACGCTGAGCTGAATATCAATTCTGTCCAGCAGCGGACCGCTGATTTTGGACATATAGCGCTGAATCTGCGAAACAGAGCAGGTGCATTGACCCGAAGGGTCGCCAAAATATCCGCACGGACAAGGGTTCATAGCCGCTATAAGTATAAAATTGCTGGGGTATGTGACGGTGGCATTCACTCTTGAAACAGTGACTTTGCCGTCCTCAAGAGGCTGACGGAGAATTTCAAGAGCCGCTCTTGAAAATTCGGGGAATTCGTCGAGGAAAAGCACGCCGTTGTGAGCGAGGCTCACCTCGCCGGGTTTGGGGATTCTTCCGCCGCCCGTCAGAGCTATGGAAGAAAGCGAATGGTGGGGGGCTCTGAAAGGACGAACCGACATGAACGGCTTGTCTTTTGGCAGAGTTCCGGCGGTTGAATGAATTTTTGTAACCTCAAGTGCTTCCTCGAAAGTCATATCGGGCAGAATTGACGGCATACTGCGGGCAAGCATTGTTTTGCCCGAACCGGGAGGACCCGACATAATGCAGTTGTGGCCGCCTGCTGCGGCAATTTCCAGACCGCGTTTTACAGAATCCTGACCTTTTACGTCTGCAAAATCCATAGGATAGCTGCGGTTTTCTGAAAAATATTCGTCCTGATTGATATTGACCGGCGATATTTCCTGTTCGCCGTTGAGGTGAATTATAATGTCGCGCAGATTATCTGCGCCAAGGATTGTCATATCTTTTACAATTGCGGCTTCGGCGGCACATTCAGATGGGAGAATGATGCTGTTAAAGCCAAGCTCTCGTGCGGCTATTACCATTGGGAGAACGCCGGGCAGCGGACGCAGACTGCCGTCCAGAGAAAGTTCTCCGAAAAACAGGTAGCGGTCGGCAGAATGTTGCGGAATGATGCCCGAGCAAATCAAAATTGAAAGCGCTATGGGCAGGTCGAAACCGGAGCCTTCCTTGCGGATATTGCCGGGAGCAAGGTTTACGGTGACTTTTCCTAAAGGAAAGTCAAGCCCCACGCTTGCGATTGCCGCAAGAACCCTTTCGCGCGCTTCTTTTACCGAAGCGTCGGGTAGGCCGACTATTTCGAAATTTGACATACCGGAGGTGACGGAACATTCAACTTCAACTTTATATCCGTCGATACCGGTGATGCCGCTTGAAAAAATTCTGGATACCATAGCAATTACCTTTCTTGCGTTATGCATAAACAAAAAGCACCTTAAAGGAGCGAAAACTCAAATAAAGGTGCCAATATTCTCAGATTAATCAGGAAGGTGTGGGAGCGTAAACCGCTATGTCGATGTTATGAGTTAAAACATCGATATAACTGAAAGCTGTGCGGCAAGATTCGCCTTCTGCCTTCTGGTCAAAACGAACAACAAAAACGTTGGGGTATGTATTTTCAATTACGCCACGGCGTGTAATGAATTTTTTTCTGCCCTCTTTTGTGGTAATTCTGACACGATCTCCGATTTTTGATTCGATTCCTTTGCGGATAAATTCAACTTTACTGCCCAAATCAAACACCCTCTCGGTAAAAATTATTAACTTTATACCTATATTATACCACAATATATAGTAAATGTCAACAGTAAAATACAACAATATGTAGTATTTTTGACAAAATTTTGAAGAAAAAATATCTTTTGGGGTCAAAATGCCAAAACAGGCAGGAATTAGCAATATAATTTTTATTGACTTTTAATAAGAATAGTGGTATAATAAGCTTGCAACTTGTCGCTAAAAATAAAAGTTAACCAGAAATATAAAAAGTTGCTGCGTTTGCGACGGAACGGAGGAATGTAAAATGAAAAGAAAAGGATTTTTACTGATGACCTTGATCATCTTTTGCATCAGTTGCTTTGCCGGGATAAACGGCTTTGCTTTTTCGGATGTGGAAGAAGAACACAAGCATTTTAATGCTATTACATATTTAACTGAGAAAAATGTGGTCAACGGATATGGTGATGGCACATTCAAGCCCGATGATACAATTACAAGGGCGGAATTCTTAAAGATGGCGCTTGAATCCGTTCAGATTAGCAATGTATTCGGAGATGCAGCTGTGGAAACAGGGTTTTCCGATGTTGACGGCAAGGTAACCACGACTACCACCAAAGATGCTGACGGCAAAGAAGTCAAAACTGAAAAAGTTGTAGGTCAGCACTGGGCGGCAGGATATATAAAGCTTGCAGTGGATAAAGGCATTGTCAACGGATATGGCGATGGCACATTTAAACCCGATGCGCCCGTGAAATATGAAGAAGCTATAAAAATGATTGTCTGCACTTTGGGTCGAGATGCCCTTGCAAAAGACAAAGTTACAAAACTCAATCTCAATTTGTGGCCCGATGCGTATCTTAGTGTCGGAAACGATCTTATGATCAGCAAATCTACAGATTATGCACTTGAAACAGATGCTACAAGAGCCAATGTTGCACAGATGCTTTACAACGTTAAGGATGTTAAAGTGATAGTATCTTCAAATGTTAACATAGATGATGGAAGCAGCAAACCCATCGTTTCTGGCGGCGGTGGCAGCTACGGCGGTGGCGGTGGCGGTGGCTACGGCGGTCCTATTCCTCCTGTTGCACCAACATATCCCACTCCCGGAAATGGCGGAGATGTTACCAACAGCACCACAGAAGTCAGCGGACATGTTAAATATGGTACAGTCGTTGCTGCAGTTAAGCAGGTGAATGGTGTAAAAAAACCTCTTATAATTGATGATGCA
>JAFYVD010000064.1 GCA_017558425.1 Clostridia bacterium
ATCCTTAGAGTCGCCTCCACCGGACGTTATCCGGCACCCTGCCCTGCGGAGCCCGGACTTTCCTCACGCACAAAATGTGCCCGCAATTGTCCGGAATACTCAAAAAACAAACTAATCTTCGTCCTCTTCATCCTCGTCCTTGGTGCTTGTGTATTCAACCCTGGCAAACGCCACACGGTTGTCTTCAACTTCCTCAATCTCAATTCTGAGATTTTCATAGTCAAACCACTCGCCCGGTTCAGGAATTTTACCAAGAACTTCTGTTGCCCAACCGCCAACCGTATTATAACGGCTTTCAATTTCCTCACCGTTAAAACCGATGGCTTCGAGCATATCGCCTGTATCCATATTTCCGTTCACTCGGAAACTAAGCGGCGACAGTGTTTCAATAAGCTGGAGAACCTCGTCGTGCTCGTCCCAGATTTCGCCCACAAGCTCTTCCAGAATGTCTTCCATAGTCACAATGCCTGCTGTACCGCCATATTGGTCGGTAACAATTGCAAGCTGAACTTTTTCTTTCTGCATCTGCGAAAGCGCTGCAGAAATTTTCATTGTATCAGGCAGATACATGGCCTCCTGAAGCATTCCTTCTACATTAATATTCTCGCCACTGTTCACAAGCGCCGAAAGGAAATCCTTTGCATTAAGGATACCTATAATTGTATCTATTGAATCCCTATACACGGGGATTCGTGTGTATTTTTCTTCAAGAATGGCTTCTTTAATTTTTTCCATTCCTTTTTCTATGTCCACAGCAACAAGATTTACACGCGGAGTGAGAATTTCGCCCACTTCGATATCGTCAAAGTCAAGTGCGTTCTGCGCAAGTTCTCGTTCGATGTCTTCAAGCACGCCTTCGTCTTGAACCTCGTCCATAATAACCTTGAGCTCGTCCTCTGTGAAGGACGGTTTTTTCTCGTCCTCATCATCCCCACGGGATACCACAAATTTGATTCCCGAAAAGATAAAGGAAAGCGGGGTCAGAACTTTCGAAAGGAAACGCAGCGTTTTTGCAACCGACAACAGCAAGCCTTCTGCATTGGTTTTGGCAAAGCTTTTCGGAAGAATTTCGCCGAAAGCCAAAACAAGCACCGTCATCACAATTGTCGCAATCAATGAACCATGTTGTTCCCAAATAGATATGGCAAGCACGGTGGATATTGATGTCGCCGCAATATTAACAATGTTGTTACCTATAAGAATTGTTGAAATTGTTTTATCAAAATCACTTATAAGCTTAAGGGCTGTTTTTGCGCGTTTGTCGCCGTCCTCAGCTTTTGTCTTTATTTTCAGACGGTTGGATGCTGTAAGCGCCGTTTCCGATGCTGAAAAGAAAGCCGAAAGACAAATCAGAATAATAATACTGATGATACTGATACTAAACCCAGGACTACTGTCCATGTTATAACCACACTCCAAATAAAATATTTCGTATAAACATAATTATACAAATACCATTATATAATATTTATCTGCTCTTGTCAACAACTATTATTTTTCCGTCATTTTCAACTTTTTTCAAATTTCCTCTTGATTTTTGATTTGAGCTGTGTTATAATGTCTTTTGTTGATGATTAAGCGGGCGCGGATGCCCAAACCTAACTTAATAATATGCGGATATGGCGGAATTGGCAGACGCGCATGGTTCAGGTCCATGTGAAAGCAATTTCATGGAGGTTCAAGTCCTCTTATCCGCACCAAAAACCTCGTAATCTATGTGATTGCGAGGTTTTTTCTTGACTTTTAATTAGGTGTATGGTATGATGTAGCTAATTTGCGCAAGCAAAATCTGAAATAAGGGATGAAATGAGAATATGACAAAACGCACATTGGAACAAGCTTACGAAATTTGCAGAAAAAAAGCACATTTACATATGGATAAAATGCCGGACTGGTTGTTCGAACCTCATGAAATAGCTGATGGCGATTATTATAACGAAAATTTAAGACCCGCTATGAGCAACAGATGGGTATGGCTCACTTCCATGTTTACCGGTATGGCTCCCATTTTGTATCATACAGATGGCGACAGAAGAGCTCTCAAATGGGCGGAAAAATATGCTGATTCATATCACGACAAAGTGTTCCAGGACTATAGCCCCACCACGCACGACATAGGATTTATATATATACCATACAGTGTTTATATGTATCAGCTTACAGGCAACAAAGCTCACAGAGCAACCGCTTTAAGAGCTGCCGAAGAGCTTGCAAAACGTTTTCAGTTCCGCGGAGGGTTTATTGATGCCTGGTCGGAAATGCGTGCAGATACTACAAAAGAACACCGTATGATTATAGACTCTTGTATGAATGTGCCACTTCTTTTCTGGGCGTGGAAAGAAACAAACCATAGTTTCTTCTACGATGTGGCAACAATTCATCTTGAAACCATCATTAAAGTTCTCGTCCGTGATGACTGGTCGGTTGCACACGCGTGGTTCTTTGACCCCGTAACAGGCGAACCCACAAAAGAAGCAAACTCCTGCGGATATGCCAACGGCACACATTGGGCAAGAGGTACTGCGTGGATTGTTTGCGGTCTTGCGCAGGCTTATGAATATACAATGGACGAAAAATATCTTGATATTGCCACAAAAATTGGCGAAAAATATCTTGACAGTCTGGAAGACAGCCTTGTTCCCGTATGGGATTTCAGACTCCCTGCAGATATGCCTGCAAAGGGTTGCGGAAATGTTGATTTTCACTGGGATGAAACAGACCCCGCAAACAAAATTTACAATGTAGACACATCAGCGGCTGCTATTATCACCTGCGGATTCCAGATACTTGCAAAACATAGCGGAAACCAGCGTTTCAAAAAATATGTTGAAGATGCCCTGGAAGTGCTGAGCAACGAATATCTTGACGACAATCTTGAAATTACAGGTATGCTTACCCGTTCAAACGGAAGAGATAAATATACTTCTTTCGGCGACTATTATTATATGCTTGCTCTTGCAGTTCAGCTTTACGGAATCAGAACAAGCCTTAACGGCCCTTGCGAAAAACACGTTGTTCGTCCCTTTGTAACATTTTTTACCGTTAAAAAGGCGTTGGCTGAGCTTGGCGTTAAAGAGGGAGACACAATTCTCACACATTCGTCCTTCAAAAGTGTGGGTATAACAGAAAACGGAGCCGATACCGTTGTCCGCGGTATGCTGGAAACAGTTGGCAAAACAGGCAACGTTGTTTTCCCGACACTCTGCCAGAAAGACTGGCCGAATATATATAAAAACTGGCATATCGGCGCACATTCGGACACAGGATATCTTACAAACTATTTCCGTCTGCTTCCCGATGCAAAGCGAAGCAATCAGGCTACTCATTCTGTTGCAGTTATCGGTAAAGACGCTGACAATATAATCGAAACTCACGGCAAATCAGGGCTCAGGTATGGTATTTTCGGCGAAACTCCCTTTGCGGCAGATTCTCCGTGGGAAAAACTGTACAATATGGATGCCAAAGTTATTTTTATGGGTGTTGGTATTAAAAAATGTACATTCCGTCATTATGCCGAATATCTGTATATGGAAAAAATGCTTGAAAAAGCAAAGAAAAGTCCCAATTACGAAGAACTCAAAAATCGTGTCTGGACTTTCTGCAAAGCAGGAGTATGGCCTCACATTGCTTCCGAATATGTAAAAGAAGTTCTTGATAAACAAGGCAAAGTCAAATACGGAACTTGCGGAGAAGCAGACCTGCAAATGGTTTCCGCAAAAGATTTTGTTGACTGCGCACTCGACCTTCTGGAAAAACGCGACAGAAAAGTGTTCTACGAAGAAGGCGATACCTGGAACGTACAGGATACACTTGACTGGCTTGAAGAAGTTGATAAAATATAGCTGAAAAAACACGCCAACCAACCCCACGTCAAGGATAAATTTAAGAAATGCACCGATGCCGCAAGCTTTGCCTTGCCATTCGGTGCATTTGTTTGTTATGGATGAGAAATAGCGGGTATCTTAAAAATCATGAATGTCAACCAAAACGTGCCTGTTTTTGCACATTTTTCGCTCTTGTTATTACACTCAAGGTTTTATTTTTTATTATTTAACATTTTTTTGCAGACTTCCGCAAAGTCCGGAGTTTTCCAAGATGTATTATAGTCTCCGAACCCCTGGTCGCGGGGTGTGATGTAGTCAGGCAGATTGCTGCGGTCTGTAAGTTCTTCGCGAATTGCCTGAAGATATTTAAACCCGAACTTATGACTCGGAGCCACAAAATGGCCTTCGTCCCATTCATTACAGTTATCAATCATCATAATTTTACGTCCCCATGCATTTTCGGGAAGTGTCTCTGTAATTTCTTTCATCTTTTTTATAAGACATCTGTATTTTTCCGGCGACAGATACCATATATTGGACCATTCACGGAATTTGTACCCAAGATTGTTCCACCTCTCGCTGAAACGCGGTGTCGGGTCCTGAAAACAAGACGGGGTCGGAATGAATTCGTTCTTACTAATTTCAAGATTTTCCTTAAATAATCTGCACTGTTCTTCTACAATTTCATCTTCATAAGGATAAAAATCGTATGGCGAATTATAGCCCGAGTTGTAACCGAATCTGCAATCGTATCCACGGTTCATTAAATCCTGATGAGTGTCTTTATCTGCGCGCATGCTGCATACGGCAAAAACCATGCCGTCAAAACCGCTTTTTTTAGCATATTCACGGCATGAATCAAAAGCTTTTTTCTGACTTTCTGCACTTTCAAAACACATGTCAAGCCGACTTTGATTATAAACAAAAAGGACGGGCTTGTTATCTATAACAAGATAATTCTCTCTTTTAAAGTAATTTTCCATCCAGAACGGCATTAAATTTTCGGGCATATCTTTTTCGTCGGTTCCGCCCCAACGAGGCGAAGTCTCATACATAATTGCAAACTTTATCAAATTTCTGAATTTCGCATTAAAAAGTGCTTCATGAAGACCATGACCGCATCTTAAATCATTTACAGTGACGGGTTTTCCTACATTGTCAAGTTTTCTGTACCAACAATGAATAAAACAGTTTATTCCGTGTTCTACCGCCCATTTTATTTCCCAGTCGCACACCTCGGGGTTTTCCTCGTCATAATAACCCATTAAAGGAGTTCTGTCCGGGAATTCTTCCGCTAAATCATCAAACCCCTCGTGAATGCCGGCTACACCTTTTTTCCACGCGGCATAATAATGCGCCGCAACTATTCTGTCGCTATTCGCGGGCTGAGGCTCAGGTATATAAGAATTAAATTTTATATTATACATTTTATATCATCCTTTTCATTTTCAAACTATTCTGATTATCCCCATTATACAAAAACTTAAGCTGAACTTCAACTTTAATAATAGCTAAATATTTTTTTGATTTTCATTCATTTTTAGGATTGACAGAAAAGTTATAAATATAGTATAATACTTTTTATATATACTGTTAAAGGAAATGTGTTATGGGGAAACTTAAAACAACTGCCTCGGGAAAGCCTTTGAATTTACACGCCATAGTGTTGGCGGTGTTATATATTTTTTGCTTGCTGTGTTATGGCGGTTTTCACGAAACAATTCTTGTTATTGCGGGTATTTCTGTTGCAGTTCCCCTGCTTTTGAAAAAATCCGCTTTTCGGATTACGTTAAATCAAGGTCTGTTTTTCCTTTTTGCAGTCTGGTATTTCTGCTGCTCTTTGCAAGGCGGATTTTTTATTGAATATGTTTCAAGAGGATTAATTCCGTTTGTGGCGTTGCTTTTTTGGATATACATATCAAACACGCCGGGTCTGAAAGAGGATGCCGTTAAAATTATTACCAAGGCATCGTTTTTCGTGGCAACCATTGCTATTTTGCATTGCGCAGTGCAATCAGCCACCGACCGCACCTTATACAGACTCACCTTCCCGTTCGACTATTCCAATGTCTGCGGAATATATTTTGCCGTTTGTTTTTTCTGGTCGAAAAAGTGTGATTTCAGATATCGGAGATTTGTTTTTCTGACGGCTGTGGTTTTATCCCAATCGGTGGGTGCACTCGGACTTTTGGTGTTGGCATTTACATACCAACTGATAAAAAACAAAAAATATCTCATTGTGTTGGCAGAAATTGCCCTTTTCGGCATTGTGGCGTTCCTGCTCAGAGGCAGGCTTTTGGAAAGCTCGTCAACATTCCTTGAGAGACTTCTGCAGATTCAAGACGGTATTTTTTGTATTCTGGACAATCCCGTCTGCGGAATCGGTGCAGGAAAATGGCAGTTTGCCAAATGGTATTATCAAACGGGTTTTTACGGAGCCCTTCTTATGCACAGCAGTGTTTTTGAAATGGGCGCAAACTCAGGCTTTGTCGGAATGCTTCTGTTTGCCGCAGTTTGTTTTTTGGAAATCAAAAAGGCTTTCGTGAAAAAGTGCGATTTTGTGCCTGCGGCGATTATATTGGTCCACGGATTGATGGATTTTTCCTTGTCGTTCATTACCGTTGTGGCGGCACTTGTTCTTTCGCTTGCAGACACTGACACAGAAAAGTCTTTTACAATTAATGTCCGTTGCGGAAAAATATGCTCGGCAGGAGTCTGTTTGATGCTTTGTTTCCTGTTGATGGGGAATTTGCAGGCCACGGCTTTTCAGCGTAACATTTCCCTTGGGCTGACCGCCGCCGATGCCTGCGAAAAATTCGAAAACAACCTGTTTCTCAAATGCTCGGTCAAATCGGCGCAGAGCCTTTGCGCGAATATGTATCGTGAGAAAGAATACACGGATTCGCTAAAGTTTGAAAATTATAAATATTTGCCAACCGAAATGATACTTTACAACTCAATGGATTCGGAGAAGGGCGAAGATTATCTGCTGGAGCGGATAAGAAAGCAGCCTTACAATGTCTATCTCAAAAGGCTTGTCAGCGCCGAATGCAGCGAAAGCTGCAAGGAAGAGATTAAACGTATCACCCTCGAGGCCATAGAAAATTTATCTTTCCTCGGCAAAATACTTTACGATTTAATATAATTTAAAAGGAGATATAAAAATGAAAAAAGCAAAGTTTTACACAACCATTTGCCTGATTGTGGTAATGATTGTTGCATCCTGTCCCGCAGTTTTTGCTTCGGATGCACTTCCTTACGTAATGTCATGGCTGTTCAATCCCGTTGAAGGTGTAAGAGGCTACGTTTACGCTTCCTCCCCTCACGGATTTATCATCAAAGACTATGAAACCGGTAACACTGCATTGGTTAACCACAAAGGTGCGGTTGTGCCAAGCTCATCAAAATACTTCTCATATGTTGACGAGAGCGGAATAATTGATTTCTACGATTATGAAAACGGCGGTGCCGGAATAATGGATGTAAACGGAAATATCATTATTGCACCGGGAGAGTACGACAGCGTGTATTCTTTAAGCGACAATCTCTTCGCATATGGCGTTACGACTGATGAATATTATGCGTTCGGCGTAATCGACAGAGACCACAACGAAATTATCCCTGCCGAATTTGACTATATTCGTGCCCAGGAATTGATATATTGTTCCAGCGACGATGGTAATTTCATTTACGATATGGACGGTGATCTTATTGCTCACTATCCTTACAATGACGGTAACACCTACGTTACACTTCTTTCCGCAGACGACAGATATCTGCTCAAGGAATACGATCCTTCCACAGAACGCTCATCCACAAAAATCGTGCATATTGACGGAACTCTTATTGCCTCTATAGACCGCTCTGTCTACGATCTTTCCGACACAGTTCTGTGCGGCTCATACTATTCCGAAAGCGACCGTGACTATTCCTATAACTATTATGACCTGGACGGCAATTTGATAGGTTCCGAATCCGGCGAACAAGCATGGCGCGAAGGAAGCCTGTACGAAAGATATTCTCTAAATGGCGAAATCGTCTCTCGATATAAAATTCAGTTCATGAGCGACCGCGAAGTAGTGCTTGACGGAAACGGAAACATCGTTTTTGATAATCCCGACAAAGCAAGTATCTGGGATATTATCAACGAAAAATTTATAAAAGTTTATCGTGATGGATACTATGGTCTGTATACAATAGACGGTACTCCCATTATCTATCCTGATTATTATGATGATATTTCCTACTGTGAAGAACTCGATATCTTTGCATTTGAAAAAGATTTGCAGGTGTCCATTGCGAAAATCTCACCTGCTGAACCGACAATTTCAGTTACAGTGTATGGCAACCCAGTTGAATTTGACCAGCCTCCCGTATTGAAAGAAGGTAGAACGCTCGTTCCGGTTCGTGCAATTGCAGAAGCACTTGGCTCATCAGTAGAATGGGATGAGGCAACTCAGACGGTTACAGCAACCTTAGGCGATACGGTTGTAAAACTTGTTATAAACAGCAAACAGATGCTTGTTAACGGCAATGCAGTTGAAATTGATGTTCCTGCAGAAATTATAAACAGCAGAACCTTAATCCCCGTAAGAGCTATCAGCGAAGCTTTCGGATGCAACGTTGATTGGGACGGCGATAACTATCGCGTTATTATCGACTGATCACTTGACAAAAGCTTTCCCCCGGTAGTATAATTAAATCGATACAGAGATTCGGAGACGTATCAGAAGACTTTTCTTTTGATACGTCTTTCTTTATAAGGGGGATACTATGGATACGATAAAAATAAATTCAGGAAGCACGCTGATGGTGGCGCACCGTGGGCTCAGCGGACTTGAAAGAGAAAATACATGCCCGGCATTTGTTGCGGCAGGAAACAGAAGCTATTACGGGGTTGAAACGGATGTTCACAAAACTGCTGATGGTCAGTTTGTGATTATTCACGATGAAACCACCAAAAGGGTAAGTCTTGAAACGGTTGACATTAATGTGGAAGAAAATCCCTATTCAGCGGTTAAAGATATTGTTTTGCCTGACAAGGACGGCAGTTTCAACCGTCAGGATATCAGAATACCTCTTTTAACCGACTATATTAAAATTTGTAAAAAGTATGACAAAAAGTGCGTTCTTGAACTAAAGAATGAATTTGAAAAAGCAGACATTGAAAAAATTGTCGAAGAAATCCGTGAGCTTGATTATCTTGAAAATGTTATTTTCATTTCTTTCAAGCTTAACAACTGTATCATCCTCCGCAGTCTGATTGCGGAAAATGATATCCAGTGGCTGACAAGCGAAGTTACTGACGAGATTGTTGAAACACTGAAAAAGGAAAAGCTTAATCTTGATGTTAAATATCTCAGCCTTACCAAAGAAATCATTGATATGCTCCACGCGGAAGGCATAAAAGTCAACTGCTGGACTTGCGACGACAAAGAAGCTGCCGAGCAGCTTGCAGGTTGGGGCGTTGATTTCATTACTACAAATATTCTGGAGTGATTTTCTATGAACATTAAAGTTGACGGCATGAACACCGGCCATATTCAAGGCATTGCGGTGGACAAAAACCGTGAATTCATCTATTTTTCTTTCACAACCTGTCTTATAAAAACCGATACGCAGGGTAATGTTATTGGCAGTGTCACAGGTCTTGCAGGGCATCTGGGATGTATCGCCTACAACTATGATGACGGCAGAGTTTACGGCTCGCTTGAATTTAAGCACGACGCCATCGGCAAAGGCGTTCTTAAAACTATCGGCAGAGAGGACAATATCCTTGACGGATTCTATATGACCCGTTTTGATGTTGAAAAAATTGACCGTATGAATATGGACGCCGAAAAGGACGGGGTTATGACCGCCGTTTATCTTGATGAGGTTTACAAAGACTATTCCGCCGAAGGGCACAGATATGGTTGCAGTGGCATTGACGGCACGACTTTTGCGCCCGAATTCGGCAAAGCGGACGGCAAAAAGTATCTTTATGTGGCGTACGGAATATATGACGATATCGCTCGTGACGACAATGACAATCAGGTGATTTTAAAGTATGACATTTCCGATTGGGACAAATATGCAAAGCCCCTGAATCAGCTTGATATGCACCGTTTCGGTCCGGAAAAACCCGACGGGAAATATTTTCTTTTTACAGGCAACACCCGTTATGGCATTCAGAATCTTGAATATGACCCCTATTCAAATACAATGCTTGCGGCGGTTTATGTGGGGCACAAGGAAAAATATCCCAACTATCCGATGTTTTTTGTTGATTGTTCCAAATCGGCCGACGGCGATAAAATTTTCCTTGCCGATATTGGCGAAAAGGATGAAAAATCGGGCATCTGCGGTTCAAGATTCACCTACGGAGCTACCGGCATCGTTTCGCTTGGCAACGGCACATTTTTATTCTCGCACGATTATAAAAATGACGACGGCTGGGGCTGTGAAATACATAAATATAAGTTCGAAAACGGAAACTTTATCGAAATTTAAATCAAAAAAGCACTTGCAACCGCTGTTACAAGTGCTTTTTATTATTTCATATTATCAAGTACAAACTGCACAAACGCACGGCTTCCGAGGTGAAGCACATCTTCATCAAGCTGAAAATATGCGTTGTGTGTATCGCAAACAAACCCTTTTTCTTCGTTGCGGACTCCAAGGCGGAATAAAACTCCAGGTTTTTTGGTCTGATAGCGGGAAAAATCTTCCGCCCCAAGTTTGATTGGCATTTCACGGATATTTTCCTTCCCCACCACTTTTTCCAGGCTTTCAAGCACCTTTGCCGAAAGTTCCGGATCGTTATAAACGCTCACCGTTTTAAGCGGTGCTGTGAGTTTCCATTTTGCTCCCGCTTCTTCAGCACGGTTTTTAACAGTTTTTTCAAGTCGATTTATTATAAATTCGTCCACCCTCATGTCAAGGGCACGGATTGTGCCAAGCATTTCGGCATAATCGGCAATATTGTTTTGCCCTTTTCCTGCGTGCATAGTCCCTATTGAACAAACACATTTTTCAAACGGGTCAACTTCTCTCAGCATAAAATGCTGGACATCGTTATAAATTCTCACCGCAATTCCCAGCGCATCTATCCCCTCCTGAGGAGTGGTCGCGTGGGTGGGTTCACCAAAAATTTCAATTTTGAAGTTGCGGCTTGACGCCTGCGCAAATCCGCTTCGCACACCCATTGTGCCTGCATCAAGCAAAGTTTCGATATGCTGACCGACAATGACATCAACATCGTCCATAACGCCGTTTGCACACATCATTTCCGAACCGCTTTTCATCCCTTCCTCGCTGGGTTGGAAAAACAGCTTAACACGACAGTTCAAATCCTTTTCCATGGCTTTGAGCGCCTTCGCCGCTCCGAGAAGCATTGCCGTATGAGCATCGTGACCGCAAGCATGCATTTTGTCGGGGATTTTGGATTTATAGGGCACATCCGCTTTTTCCGGAATGCAGAGTGCGTCCATATCTGCCCGCATAGCAATGGTAAACCCCTCTTTTTCGGGATTTATGTAGCCCACCACACTGCCTTCGCCATACTTTTCGGTATATTCAATCCCCATTGCCTCAAGTTCGCGTTTTACAACCGCAACCGTTTTGGGCAAATCAAAATCTGTTTCTGGGTATTGGTGAATTTCCCGACGGATTCTGACGATATAATCATTATCAATCTCAAACATTTTAGTAAACCTCAATTTCTCCAATCATACTTTCGTCAATCTCCTCAAACGGATAGAAAGGTTTGGGCAGTTTTTTATAAGGTAATTCTTTTAATACCGGACCTGCCGCACCCGGAGTTAATGTATTGCAGATTTCGGACGCAATTGGTTCATATCCCGCTCTGAAAGATGTGCAGGCTTTCACGCACACCAGGTTGCAAAGTTCGGGGTCTGTGCCGAAACTGCGGTAACAGTTGATATCTGTGTTACAAGCCGCTTTTTCGCAAATATGAATTCTCAGTTTGCCAACTTCCAACACAGCAGTTCTGCCGATATTATGGAGGGTTCCTCGACTTGCAGGACCTGCTTTATAATATTTTCCGTCGTGAAGGCTCTTTATGTACGCATTTTTCACTTCAACCGGGTTGCTGAGCATCGGTGCAATTGTGGCACCAATCACAAAATCTGCCGTCGCACCCACTCCGAGTTCAAACGCCTTTTCTACCGCAGGGGCATCCACCACAAAGGTTGCCGCAACCAATCTGTCGCTGTAAGATAGCAGCTGTTCAACAACTGCCGCACTGTCTCCGTTGGCACCTGCATTCACCGAATCGGCTGAATTTACAAGCACTACAGGTTTTCCGTCGGTATTTTTCAGCGCCCTGTCAATTACTTCCTGTATTCCAAACAGTTTTTCTCCCTGCAATTCTTCACGAAGTGCAAATTCTTCTTTCGCAAATTCCATTGCAACCTGTTTCGCCTTTGCTTGGTCCTCAGCAATTACAATAATGGACGAGCCGATTGTCTTAATATCCAGCCAAGGCTGAACCTGAAAAATCGAAAAATCAAGAATTTCGCCTTTTTCAACAAGCTTGTGCCCTTTTTCAATCAGCTTGTTAAGCTTGCCTCTTGTGGTTGTATATCCGTGAGCTGGAGCCATCATAGGCACCGAGGTTCTTACCATTTTTATATCCCTGCCGCTCAGTTTTTCAACCAGCATTTTTGCGGCACGGTATCCCACACCATAAAAATCAAGATGGGGATATGTCTGATATCCGCAGACTACATCTGCATTTTCAGCGATTTTCGCAGTAATATTCGCATGCATATCGAAAGACGCTGCAACAACAACGTCTTTGCCCACAGCTTCACGAACTTTTGCTATAATGTCGCCGCACACATCTTCCGACTCCTCAGAAACTGTTGCTCCGTGCATAGGCATAAGCACACCGCAAATGTCGCCTGCCGCTTTAATGTAGGAAACGGCTTTGTCTATAAAATTTTCCACAACCTTTTTGTTCAGCGGACCACCACTGTTAGCACTGCGGACAATTCCCCCAACCGGGTCAAACCCGTTTTCCAGAAGACAGGTTATCATCCCTTCGGTTGTTGCACCCGCTTTTTGGGGGTCATCCGTTATATTATTTCCCTCGAACAGGCTGAAATCTGCATCTTCAGCAAGTACGGGGTTAAATGCATTTGATTCCTGGTGTATACCGCATATAATTACTTTTTTCATTTTACACTTTCCTTCCGTGCTCTTTTAATATCATCATAATACAACATTTCTGCAAAAAAGTCAACACGATTTTTAAATTATCCCAAAAAGGATAAATCCGATTGTATTAATTGCAAAGTTGGCAAACATATGAACCAGCCATGATGTATAAATATTTTTCGTTTTCAGATTTAAAAGATTGAAAATCAGCCCTCCGACAAAAAGGCCTGCAATGCACAAAAAATAGAGGCCTGCCGAAAACCATCCCACCATCATCGCTACGTGATAGAGAGAAAAAACTGCCGAGCTGAATATCGCCGCTGTTTTGGATGATGTCAGCTTTTTTAATACAAGAAAACCAAATCCCCGAAAGAAAAATTCTTCCAGAAATGAGTTTGCGAATGATATGTATATAGCCACAAACGCAAAATTATTGCGATTTACGCCAATGTTACCCGTAAGTGCATTCGTTATCGCCGAGAAGTCGAAAACGTCTTTTAAAAGAAAATAACCGCCTACAATGGCAATATATACTAACAGTCCAAACAAAACCGAGTATCCCAATCCGTTTTTGTTTGTTTTAAAGAGTGGTATGAGCAACCTTTCTTTATCCAGAACAGCATAAACCGCAGGTGCACCGAAAAACAAAACCGCTTTCACTGCTGATTTCACCGCATAATGAGGCATTATAAGTCCGTCAACTATCGCCATAACAGCGCAGCAAACCAGCATTGCCAACATTATCGCCGCACTTTTTCTTTTCAGCATTTCAGCACCTCCGGGACTTTTGCAGGAACAACAAAATCAATCGCGTTATGTACAATTTCAAACTCAGTTTTTCCTGCGTCAATTATTTCGCCATCAACGCAAATCCGAATTTTATCCTCACAGGGCACAATCGCCATTTTTTCACCTTTCACCGTGGAAATTACCTTTTCAATATTTTTAAGTTCAGGAAAATCACCTTTCATATAATGCGGCAACAAACTGATAAATTTAAGCCTCGAGACATTCTTTATAATATTAATGTCCATAAGCCCGTCCTTCACCGAAGCCGTCGGATTGCTTTTTATCCCCCCACCGCAGTAACTTCCGTTTGCAATGGATGTGAGAAGTATGTGTCCGCTACGCACAAGTTCTCCGTCAATCTCAATTTGCGCGTTTATACCTTTTTTCTTCACCAGATTTACAAGAATTGATAGAAAATAAGCCATAGAGCCCGATACAAATGCCTTTTTCTTCATTTCGGCGGTCATATCCGCAACATTGCAGTCAAACCCGACGTTGACCATATTCATACAATAGCCGCTTCTGATTTCTCCGTCAACCCAAGTTGTGTATTTTATTGCATCACATCGCTCAGCTTTTCCTAAAATCTGCGCACCTATATCAAGAAACTCTGCATCGGTACCAAAGTTCCTGCAGAAATCGTTGCCTGTGCCCATAGGAATCACCCCGATTTCTGCATCTGCACAACCGATAGCCCCATTTAAAACCTCGCTGAGCGTGCCATCTCCACCACAAGCGATAAACCTTGCTCCGCCACGGGTTTCGCAATAATTCTTTACATATTCCGTGGCGTCACCAACGCCCTCTGTAAAATAAATTTCCGCCGCCGCATCCAGGTTTCTCGCAGTGTCTCTTACTTTATCAGCCAGGCGGCTGACATCTTTACCCTGACCTGCTTTGGGATTTATTATAAAAACTGTGGTCATTTCCCCACCTCATATTTATGGTTTTCGTTTCACAACCGCTTTCACAACGTTTGTCAACACCAGCTGACCATTTTGATTGTGCACTTCAACCGAAATTTCAACCAATCCGTTTTTGTTGTTTCTCTGTTTCAGCCTTGTCACAACAGCTCTTCCCGTAAGAACATCCTCTGCAAAAACCGGTTTGTGCCACTCGATTTTTATGGATTTTCCTGCTATAAGCTCTTTGCCGATGAAATCCTTTTCCAGATATTTCACCCACACCGACATAAACGACATCACTCCCGGCGCAATCAACGCACCAAACGGAGTTGTTTTTGCATATTCTTCATCGGTATGCAGAGGAATGTTGTCATATTCCCTTGCAAACTGCATCATTTTTTCTTTTTTGATTCTGACAGGCTCAATTTCAACTGTTTTTCCAAGTTCTATTTCTTCAAAATACATATTTTCCTCCGCAGTTTTTTCTTTATTTTGTCCCGCCCGGAGAAATATATGTAAAATCGCCTTGTTATCAAATTTATTTTACACCAAATTTCGACAAAAAGCAAGCCGCCCGCAGAAACTTTCTGCAGACAGCTTGCCGCCTATGGCTTAGGAGCCATGAAGTTTTAAATTTATGCTTTTTCGCTCATCACTTTCTGAACAACCTGAGGCGGAGCCTGCTCGTATCTTTCGAAATCAAGCGAATATTCGCCTCTGCCCTGTGTCATCGAACGGAGCTCGATAGCATATTTGTTCATTTCGCTCATCGGCACTTCCGCGATAATCTTGCCCGGTTCAATACCAAGCACTCTGCCGCGGCGTTTATTGATGTCGCCCATTACATCGCCTGTATAATCGTCGGGAATGAGAACTTCCAGATGTCCGATAGGTTCAAGGAGAATGGGACCCGCATTAACAAGTTCTTTAAATGCAAGGTGAGCTGCCATTTTGAACGCCATTTCAGAGGAGTCAACATCGTGGTATGAACCATCATAAAGTGTAGCTTTCACGCCAACAACTCTGTAACCCGCCTGGATACCTTCTGGCATCATTTCAAGCAGACCTTTTTCAACTGCAGGGTGGTAGTTTTTGGGAACGCTGCCGCCGAAAATCTTTTCTTCAAAGATAAGAGTTTCGCTGTCGCAGGGTTCAAATTCCATTTTAACGTGGCCATACTGACCGTGACCGCCCGACTGTTTCTTATGTTTACCTTCAGCCTGAATTTTCTTTGTAATTGTTTCTCTGTATGTAACCTTGGGCTGAACAACGTTAACCTCTGTACCGAGAGATTTCAGCCTCGACACAACAACGTCAAGATGCTGGTCGCCAAGACCTGAAACCAGAAGCTGTCTGATTTCGCTGTTTGATTCAAATTTGAGGGTTGTATCTTCTTCCGCAAGCTTTGCAAGACCTGCAGCAATTTTATCCTCATCACCCTTTGCTTTAGGCTCAAATGCCATTGTATAAAGGGGTGCAGGGAAGGGAATTTCGGCAAGTTTTGCAGAGTTAACCTGCGCTGTAAATGTATCTCCTGTTTTTGTAGCACCCAGCTTTGCAACCGCAAATATATCGCCGGCACAAACTTTTTCGAGTTCAATTTTTTCTTTGCCGCGCATTGTCATAATGCTGCCCAGTTTTTCCGCAACCGCTCTGTTTGCGTTATAAGCAGAGGAGTTTTTGGAAATGGTACCGGCATAAAGTCTGATAAGCGAAACTTTACCAACGAAAGAGTCGCTGATGGTTTTAAATACTCTTGCACAAAGCGGATTTTCGTCGCCGCAAGCAATTTCGATAATATTGTCACCATCGGTCAGTTCAACTGGAGGCATATCAAGCGGAGATGGAGCAAATCTTGTAATAATGTTAAGAAGCGCATCCACGCCTTTGTTTGTAAGTGCACTACCGAATACAACCGGGAAAAGTGTGCGAGTGGCAATGGCTTTTCTTGTTCCGGCGATGAAATCTTCCAAAGTAAAGGGTTCTTCCGAGAAGAATTTATCCATCAAAGCTTCGTCTGTTTCTGCAATAGCTTCGCAAAGCTCAGCCTTTGCATTCTGCAACTCTGCATAGTAATCGTCGGGAACGTCGGTTTTTCTGATTTTATCCCCTTCAAACATATATGCAGCACTGTCAATTATATCAATAATTCCTTCAAAAACGCCATTTTTAACAATGGGAATCTGCAGAGGAAGCGCTTTTGCCGAAATATTTGCCTGAATATCTGCCAAAACCTTGGCATGGTCGGTATTTTCATGATCCATCTTGTTGATGAAGAACATAACAGGCATTGCTGCTTTTTCAGCCTGTTTGAAAGCAATTTCGCCGCCTACTTTTGCACCCGATTTACCGCTGGCAACGATAATGCCCATATCACACGCGCTGATTGCACCGTACATATCACCGATAAAATCGAAATATCCCGGTGTGTCAACTACGTTTATTTTGTGATTAGCATACTCAATCGCTGCAAGAGAAGATCTTATGGAAACTACTCTTTTGATTTCTTCACTATCATAGTCACACACGGTATTACCGTCTTCAATTTTTCCTATACGAGAAATAACGCCTGTATTAAAGAGCATTGCTTCTGTAAGCGTGGTTTTACCTGCTTTACTGTGTGCAAGCAACGCAATGTTTCGGATTTTTTCACCAGTATAGATGTTCAATGTAATCAGCTCCTTTATTTTTTTAGATATTTATATTATATCATATAAATTTCCTCTTGTATTCAGCATTTATAAACAATCATTTTTATTTTTTTATGTGCAAATTGGCAAAAACCTCTCAAAACTTACGAAATTTTGAGAGGTTTTTTGTGTATTTTGCACAATTGTTATTTTTCATAAACTGCCGATTTGAAAGATTTGCGTTTTTTCCCTTTTAATTCTTTCAAAAACTTCTTATCCGCATCGGTAAGCGGTGCTTTTTTCAGCATGTCCGGGCGTTTCAGCCAGGTTCTGAAAAGTGATTGTTTACGTTTCCATTCGGTGATATTTTTATGGTGGCCTGACAGGAGCACATCGGGCACTTTTTTGCCGTTTATTTCTTCGGGACGGGTGTAATGAGGATATTCCAAAAGTCCGTTAAAGTGAGAATCTTCCTCGTACGCTGAGCTGTCGGGCAACACCCCCGGAATCATCCTTGCCACCGAGTCGATAAGTGCCATAGCAGGGATTTCTCCGCCGGTGAGAACATAGTCGCCAATGGAGATTTCCATATCCACAACTTCTTCTATGGCACGTTCGTCAATACCCTCGTAATGACCGCAAAGTATTACTATCCGCGGCTTTTCGGCAAGCTCACGAACCAGTTTCTGGTCAAGAACCTTGCCCTGGGGTGACATATAAACGGTGAAAACTTTTTCTCCGCCCGTCACATCCTTGTGTGCGTCGCATATAGATTGCACACCCATAACAAGGCCTGTTCCGCCGCCATAGGCATAATCGTCCACATTTTTGTGCTTGCTTTTGGAATAGTCGCGTATGTTTACATAATTTAATTCTATGTGTCCGTTTTTCTGCGCACGAGCTATCATACTTTCGCCCAGAACGCCTTCAAACATCTGCGGAAAAAGAGTCAGTACATCGAACCGCATATTTTTCTTTCCTTTCGCTATAAAAGAGGGCTGATGCGCTATGCAACAGCCCCTTATTATTAATCTTAGCCTTCAATAACCGCCGCACATCTGTCACAGAGTGTGGGATGATTTGCATTTTTGCCAACTGTTTCGCTGAACATCCAGCAACGTTCACATTTTTCACCTGCAGCAGCAGTAACTTTGTAAGAAGCTTTGTAGCCTTCACCTTTGTAGTCTCCGCCTTCGCCTTCGGTTACTTTAACGTCAGAAACGATGAGAACTGTTTTCAGCAGAGCTTCGTTTGCTTTCAGGAATTCATAAGCTTTTCCTTCTGCAAAAATTTCAACTGCAGCACCCAGAGAGTGACCGATAACTTTCGCATTTCTTGCTTCTTCGAGAGCTTTCTGAGCATCACCGCGCATTGCGATAATGTCATCATATTTAGCTGCAATAGCTTCGTCCTCGTAATCAGCATTGTAAACAGGCATATCGTTAAGTGCAACGCTTTCAGTATTGTCAGAAGCTTTATGAGGCATATATTTCCACATTTCTTCCGCACTGAATGCGATGATAGGTGAAAGAAGTCTTACAAGCGCATCAAGAATCATATAGATTGCAGTCTGAGCACTTCTTCTTTCTTTGCTGTCAGCTTTTTCTGTGTAGAGTCTGTCTTTGATAACATCAAGGTAGAAGTTACTCATATCAACAACACAGAAACCATGAATTGCATGGTAAACCACGTGGAATTCAAAGTTGTCGTAAGCTTCGTTAACTGTTTTAACCAGTCTTGTCAGCTTCATAAGAGCCCATTTGTCAAGCTCTGTCATATCAGCGTAAGCAACCGAATTTGTATCGGGGTTAAAGTCGCTGATGTTACCGATGATATATCTTGCTGTGTTTCTGATTTTTCTGTAACCTTCGGACAGCTGAGCAATAATATCTTTGGAAATCTTGATGTCAGATTTATAGTCAGAAGAAGCAATCCACATACGGAGAATGTCTGCACCGTTTGTTTTGATAACTTCCAGCGGGTCAATACCGTTGCCAAGCGATTTGGACATTTTTCTGCGTTCTTCGTCAATTACCATACCGTGAGTGAGCACGTTTCTGTAAGGAGCAACGCCGTAGTTTGCCACACTTACAAGAAGCGATGACTGGAACCAACCACGATACTGGTCATTACCTTCAAGGTAAAGGTCAGCAGGGAAAGTAAGGTCATTTCTTGCTTTCATAACGGCGCCGTTGGAAGAACCGGAGTCAAACCAAACGTCCATTGTGTCTGTTTCTTTTGTGAACTGTGAGCCGCCGCATTCACATGTAAATCCTTCGGGAAGAATTTCCGAAGCGTCAAGTGCGAACCACTGGTCGGAACCTTTTGTTCTGAACAGGTCTGCAACAGCTTTGATTGTTACGTCATTTATGATAGGTTTGCCGCAATCTTTGCAGTAGAAAATGGGTATCGGAACGCCCCATGCTCTCTGTCTGGAAATACACCAGTCGTTACGGTCTTTAACCATGTTTGTAATTCTGTCTTCGCCCCATGCAGGAATCCATTTAACAGTTTTGATAGCTTCGAGTGTTTCAGCTCTGAAACCGTCAACCGATGCGAACCACTGTTCTGTAGCACGGTAGATGATAGGTTTTTTACATCTCCAGCAGTGAGGATATGAGTGAGTGATTTCTTCGCAAGCAAGAAGGTTGCCTGTTTCTTTAAGTTTTTCAATAATTTTCTTGTTGGAATCCGCATAGAAGAGACCTGCAAATTCACCTGCTTCTTCTGTAAGGTAACCTTTTGAGTCAACAGGTACCAGAATTTCAATTTCCGGATAGTTGTTGAAGCATACCATATAGTCTTCCATACCGTGACCGGGAGCTGTGTGAACACAACCTGTACCTGCATCGAGAGTTACGTGGTCGCCAAGGATTACCAGCGAATCTCTGTCAAGGAAAGGATGACGGCATTTCATATATTCAAGTTCTGCACCACTAACTGTTTTGATTACGCTGTAGTCTGTAATACCTGCAGTTGCCATAACAGTGTCAACAAGTTCAGATGCGATTACATAAGCTTCGCCGCCGTTTTTAACAATGCTGTACTCAAAGTTTGCATTGAGACAGATTGCCATATTTGCAGGCAGAGTCCATGTAGTGGTTGTCCAGATAACGAAGAAGATTTTTTCAGCAACATCGCTAAACATTCCTTTGTCATCCGAAAGTTCAAATTTTACGAAAATTGTATCTGTTGTATCGTCCTGATATTCGATTTCTGCTTCAGCAAGAGCTGTTTCGCAGTCTTCACACCAGTAAACAGGTTTAAGTCCTTTGTAGATATAGCCTTTTTTAGCCATTTCGCCGAACATTTCAACCTGAACAGCTTCATATTCGGGGTCAAGAGTAACATAGGGATTTTCCCAGTCACCAAGAACGCCTAGACGTTTAAACTGAGTTCTCTGGTTATCAACGTGACCGAGAGCGAATTCACGGCAAACTTCACGGAATTTTACAATACCTGCCTGTGCAGGGTTGATTCCGAGTTTTTTGATAGCCTGTTTTTCAATAGGCAGACCGTGAGTATCCCAACCGGGAACATAATGAGACTGATAACCGCTCATATTTTTCTGACGAACAATAATGTCTTTCAGAATTTTGTTGAGAGTGTGGCCAAGGTGAATGTTACCATTGGCATAGGGAGGGCCGTCGTGAAGCACATATGTAGGCTTGCCCTCATTTTTTTTGATTATTTTTTTGTATAGCCCTTCATTTTCCCAATTTTCGAGAGTCACAGGCTCTTTTGTGGGCAGATTAGCCCTCATGGAAAATTCAGTCTGTGGCAGATTAAGAGTTTTACCGTAATCCATTTTATTCATTCCTTTCAGCTTCTTCCGGCAAGTTTTTCACAGCCTGCAGAATTCCTTCCAGCATAGAAACGGTCTGCTGCTTGTAACTTGACACCTGTAATTTTATATTATTATATTCATTTTCCATCGCACTTAATTTCTGTCGGGCTTCAATTTCAAGCTTTCCGACTTTCATTTCGGCTTCTTCCAGCATAACTGCCGCCTTTTCACGCGCACTGTTTTTCAGCTCGTCACTTGCCGACTGAGCCACAACGAGTGTGCTTTGCAGCACTTCCTCCATAGATTTATACTTAGAAACCGCAGAGGACAGCATATTAACTTTATCCTTCAGCGAAACATTTTCCATATAGAGTGTTTTATAATCCTGAAAAATCATCGCCATAAACTGGTCCACATCTTCCCGGTTATATCCGCCGAGTGTTTTCTTAAACTCCCTTGTTTCAAGATCAATTGGTGATAACATTTTGCTACCTCCTTTAAATATATTTTCTCAGCACCGCCACGGTTCTCCCCTTTTTGGTGCTGCCCTTTGCTCCGTCATAGACAAACTTCCCTTTTCCTCTGATGGAAAATCTGTCGCCCGTTTTCATAATATATGTGACTTTATCCGTCTCACGGCTGTTCACCATAACAAATCCGGCAGAAATAAACTCCGCCGCTTTGGTTCTGCTGGTTTTTGCCGCCAGCGCCACCACACAATCCAGCCTTTCGGAAGCCACCGTTCCGCAAACCTCTTCATACTGCCTTTCGGGCAACATACCAAGACTTTCTGCCTTTTCGACAGTCACCCTTGCACCCGAAACCCCGGTGAGGTTGTTCATAATAAATTCTTCTATGCTTTCCAGACAGAAAAGATATGCTTTCCCTTCCGAAACCATAAGGTCTCCCAAAACCTGCCTTTTTATACCAAGCCCCATAAGGCTGCCCAGATAATCTCTGTGGCTGTAGGTTTTGCCGTCCGTTGGCGTGATAACAAGCAGCGAAATAGGCCAATCTGCATCCTCCCCCGACATATAGTCGGGCAAAAAAGCCGCGACACACCTTTCTGCATCGGGATAACCGCCGAACAGGCAGGTCCCTGCAATGCTTTTTACATCGGGAAAAATGTCAGGACTCAAAAACGGTGAAAACAGACAGTAATTGCCCGAGTCACGTTTTCGCGCCAGGTCTTTCAGCCGCTTAATTAAAATATCTCTTTCTTCCACTTTTGCTCCCCTATATAACAGCTATTACAACCATCAGCATTCTCTGCACAAACCCCAAAAGCACAATTGCTATAATGGGCGAAATGTCTATAGGCATATCTGCCACCGGAGTTTTGGACAACATCCATCTTATCGGTTTTAAAAAAGGCTCTACCAAGGCATTTACCATCTGCGCAATTTTATAAAACGACGGATTTTGCGTAAGCATGGGAAGCCAACTGAGAAAAGCATTTGCTATAATCAGCCACTCAAATATGCTAAACAGCGAATTTATCGCCTGCAATAATGCAAATTTCCACATAGCTAATTATTAAGACCAAAGGAGGCCTTTGTTTTTAAGCTCGTCTCTGAAATCACCAAGAATTCCTACATTCTGAGGCGCTATAAGATAAATATTGGTTGCAACCTTTTGAACGCTGCCGCCCAAAGCATAAATTGCTCCGTTAAGAAAATCGAAAATTTTCTGAGCTGTGTCTTTATCAAGAAGTTCCAGATTAATAACAACGGGTTTTCTTGTTTTCAGATGGTCTGCAATTTCTTTTGCTTCATCAAAATTTTCAGGCTGGATAACAACAACATTAAACTGTGTTGAATCTGTTAGATTCACAACCTTGCCTTTTTTTATCGCAGCAGGCGCAGGTTCGCTTTCATAAGCCATTTCTTCTGCTTCTTCAAATTCGTCCTCTACAGGAATACCTATTGCGTTTAAAAGTTTAGAAAATTTACCCATTTTTGCTCCCTCCAAATATTCATCTTTCTCCAAATATTGCGCGACCCACGCGAATCATATTACTGCCTTCCTCTATCGCAATTTCAAAATCGTTTGTCATTCCCATAGAAAGAAGGTCCATCCTTATATTATCATATATTTTTGACTTTTTGTCAACAAAAATTTTGTAGCATTCGCGGAAAATTTCTCTACTTTTTTCCATATTTCCGCTTTCAAGCGGCGGAATTGTCATCAGCCCGCGGACAAAAACGCCTTTCATGGTGCTGATTTGCTCCAAAAGCTCGTCAAGCTGCTGTGGCGGAATTCCCGATTTTGATTCTTCGCCCGATATGTTGAGCTGAATCAGAATGTCCATCACTTTCCCTATCGCCGCCGACTTGTCCGAAATCTCTTTCGCCAGCTTCACAGAATCAACCGAATGAATCATACTCACTTTATCCGCAATGTATTTCACCTTGTTAGACTGCAGATGCCCGATAAGATGAATTCTCGGTTCTCCTTCAATGCTGCCGTATTTTGCGGTGATTTCCTGAACGCGGTTTTCTCCGATATCTGTCAGACCGGCACGAATTCCCTCGTTAATCAGCTCGGGTCCATGGGTTTTTGTAACGCCAATGAGAGTTATTTCGCCCGGATTTCGTCCGCTTCTTATGCAAGCATTTTCAATTCTTTCTTTAACGCGTTTAATATTTTCGGCAATGCTCATATTTTTACTCCGTTTTTATTTTATCATACAGCGAAAGCGCGCCGCCTTCCTTAATTATCGCAAAATCCTCATCTTTAAACAAAACTTCCACTTCAACAGGAATTTCCGTACCGATTTTTTTCACGGTGACAACATCTTTGCCTTCCACAGTTCTCACCGCTCCGCTTGGTATTCTAAGGCCGGTATAGCTGTCAATAAGGATATTTATTTTCATTTTCCTCGCCGTTAAAATTCCATAGATTTCCTGAGTGCCTTTAATGTACATAATCACCTTGCCATCCTCAGGCTGAGACTTTTTATACACTGTGCACACCAGGGTTTTATCACCCTCGTCCGGGAAGGACACGGTAACACGTTTCCCCTCTTTCACTTCCGCCGCCACAAGTTCTGAACAAACCGCCGCAAGGAACCATTCAGCATTGTTTGTGATTTTGCACACCGGGTAAGGGTAAATTTCTTCCTCGGGTTTATATTCTTCCCTGCTCAGATATTCGGTAACGGCCGCCGGCGTGAGGGTTTCAATGCTTTTGAAATTCAGTGTCTGCTCAAGACCGTCCGCCTTGTCAACAAACACACCGCTCACAGGAGCAGTCAATACGGTTTTTGTTCCGCCAAGCTTATTTTCCAGTTCAACTTTCTGCCTTGTAAGAGATTCGAGAATGGTTTCTTTTTTACCTGTTGTGTTTGAAGAAATATTCTTTTTACGTTCAATCAGCAAATCAATTTCGTTTCTTATTTTGTTAATTTTTTGCTGGTCGCCCGATGCTGCAAGTGCAGAAATCTGCCTCGTATAGTTTAAAATTTTGTTATCTATTGAAAAAATATCGTTTGTAAGCATCTTATCGGTGGATTCCGCCATTGTTGCCTCGCGGATTTTCTGGTTTACAACATTAAGCTGTTTTATAACCTCAACGCTCGGCTCCCCCTTACAGTACCAGCCCACCGTTTCGCCTGCCCACACCTTTTCCTCAGGCTCCACAACATTCTGGAAATACCCTTGTCCGTTAACGGAAATGGGCGTCTCATTACGGATAACAAGCGCATGTTCATCTATTTCAACCTTATATTCGCCGCCAACAACCGTTGCCTCATTTGCGGGACTCATTATCTTTCCGTAAATGGTCCACATAGCAATGAGCATAGCGAAAATTATTATAAGGGCCCATGACTTTTTCATACCCATTACTCCTTCAGTAAAAGTTTTGTTTCCTCCGAAAGTCTGTCAAGGTCAATCTCTTTCGGATCAAGCCATATCATATTATTCCTTTTAAACCATGTAATCTGCCTTTTCGCATATCTGCGTGTGGCCTGTTTAATGGCTTCCGCCATTTCATCACGGTCCGTTTTGCCTTCAAGATGGTCAAGCACTTCTTTGTACCCGATTCCCTGCATAGCGGTATGCTGACGTGTGCAACCCATTTCAACAAGCTTTCTGACCTCTTCAATCAATCCATTTCCCAACATTATGTCAACCCGTCGGTTGATTCTGTCGTAAAGCTCTTCCCTCGGATAATCTATCCCGTACTGCACCGCTTTATAAACAGGCGGTTTTTTGCTTTCTTTAAGGCTCTCTGTCATTGTTTTTCCCGTCGCCTCAAATATTTCGAGCGCGCGCATTACCCTTTTTACATTGTTGGGGTGAATTCTTTCGGCGCTTTCCGGGTCAATTTCACCAAGTCTTTCATAAAGTGCGGCACTGCCGTTTTTTTCGGCAAATTCAGTCAGTTTCTTGCGGATTTCGGATGTGTTTTCTTCCTCCGACAGCTCCACATTGTCTATGAGCGAATTGATGTAAAGCCCCGTTCCGCCCGTCACAATGGGCAATTTTCCCCTTGCGTGGATGTCCGCAATAATATCCCTGGCAATATTCAGATAATCGCCCAGAGAAAAATTTTCGGTAGGCTCTGCCACATCCATCAGATGATGGACAACGCCTTCTTTTTCCTCTTCATCGGGCTTCGCACTGCCAATATCCATATATTTATAAATCTGCATTGAATCGGCGGATACAACCTCGCCGTCCAATCTTTTCGCAAGCCCCACCGCAAGCGCCGTTTTCCCCGACGCGGTAGGCCCACCGATAACCAAAAGTGGTAACATATTTTTCCCTCCGCAGAAACTTATTTTATTCTGCAAAACTGTTTTTCCACAAAATCTTTGGACACAGCCACAATTGCCGGTCTGCCGTGAGGGCAGTTAACCGTTTTTTCTATCTCAAAAAGTTTTTGAACCAGGTTCTGCATTTCGGCAAAGGACAGCTTTTTCCCTGCCTTTATCGAGCCTCTGCAGCTCATAGTTTCAAGCATTTTCATTTTTCTTTCAGTTGTGAGGTCAGCCTTGTGATTATTTATCATTTCCAGAATTTCCGAAAGTACATCCCCGATTTTTTCGGGATTCACCGCCTCGGGAACTCCGCGCACCATCACGCTGTTGCCGCCGAAATCCTCACATTCAAACCCCATTTGTTCAAGCAGGTCGGCATTTTCCGACAAAGTCGCTTTCTCAATCGGCGAAAGATTCACCGACTTTGCCGCAAGCAACTGCTGCGACGATACTTTTCCCTCGTCATACTGCTCTTTCAGCCTGCCGAAATTGATATGCTCGTGAGCGGCGTGCTGGTCAACAAGCAGCATTTCGTCGCCCCGTTCAACAAGAATATATGTGTCAAAAATCTGTCCAACTATGCGATAATCGGCAATTTTTTCATCCTCAATTTTGGTCTGCACCTTTTCAGGCTGTGCCATAACCACAGGTTTTGTGGCCTTTTTGAACACCGGCACAAATTTCTGCTGATTCACAATCGGCACAGCAGGCCTTGCCGTTGGCTGATACCCTATGTCAGGCTGTTTCATCACAGTCGGTTCCGGTTTTATTTCGGGTCTCAACACACTTGCCGGAGTAGGAACCGGTTCAGGCACAATGTCAATCTTGGGCATTTCGGGTACCGCAAAAGAATTTTTCGCCGCATGATAAATCGCACGGTAAATTCTGCCTTCGTCCGAAAATTTCACTTCCAGCTTTGCCGGATGAACATTTATATCCACCTCTGTAGCAGGAATGGCAATTTTAACAATCGCCGCCGGATGCATCCCATTGGGAATCATACCTTTGCAGGCTTCTTCCACAGCATTTGCCATCATTTTGCTGACAACCGGTCGGTTGTTCACAAAAAACATCTGCATACTTCGTGTTTTTTTAGCACCCGTTATGTCGCTGACAAATCCGGTTACCTTTATCCCGTCATCCTCACGAGAAAATTCGTTCATAGATTCAAGTGTGGATTTGCCGTAAAGAGTGAATATTGTATTTTTCAAAATCCCGTCTCCGGGCGTAAAAAGCTTTTCTTTGCCGTCAGAAATAAATCTGAAAGACACTTCGGGATGTGCAAGCGCCGTTTTGCGGACAGCTTCTTCGCAATATCCCGCTTCGGTGGATTCTCTTTTCAGAAATTTCAGCCTTGCAGGGGTGTTGTAAAACAAATTGGTCACTTTTATGGAAGTTCCCACAAACCCCGGTGTTTCCACTGCATTTTCAATTTCACCGTAGTTTGCCGAAGCCGTCATACCAACCTCGAATTCGGCAGTTCTTGTATAAAGCTCCACCTCGGCAACCGCCGCAATGCTGGCAAGCGCCTCGCCTCGGAATCCCAGCGTGTAAATGGCGTCAAGGTCCTGCGGCTTTGAAATTTTACTGGTGGCATGGCGCATAAACGCCGCTGATGCATCTTCGGGATGAATTCCGCAACCGTTGTCGGTGACTTTTATCATTTTCAAGCCACCTCCTGAAATTTCCACAGTCACAACTCCGGCACCCGCGTCCACCGAGTTTTCTATCATTTCTTTCACCGCCGAAGCAGGTCTTTCCACCACTTCCCCGGCTGCTATCATATTTGACAAATTTTTGTCAAGAAGTTTAATAAACATTTAAATTTCCCCTTACAGGAGTTTTTTCAGTTTGTACAAAATATTCATACTTTCAATAGGCGTCAATGTATTAATATCAAGATTTTTCAGTTCTTCCGCCAAAATTGCAACCTCGGAACTTTCCGCCACAGCCGGAGCCTTTTTAGGCGATTTTTCCATTTCTCCGCCCTCCAGCTTTTTCAGGATTTCTCTCGCACGGCAGATTACTTTGTCGGGAATTCCCGTCAGCTTTGCCACTTCAACGCCGTAGCTGTTGTCTGCTCCGCCTTTCACGATTTTACGCAGGAAAATAATATTTCCGTCACGTTCTTTTATTGCAACGCTGTAATTCTTAACGCCCTCAATTTTATCCTCAAGCTCAGTCAGCTCGTGATAGTGTGTGGCAAACAGAGTTTTCGCCCCACACTCAGCCTTATTCGCCGTATGCTCTGCCACAGCCCAGGCAATTGCCAGCCCGTCATACGTGCTGGTGCCTCTTCCTATCTCGTCATAAACGATAAGGCTGTCTGCCGTAGCACTTTTCAGTATATTTGCCACCTCGTTCATTTCCACCATAAATGTACTCTGCCCCGAAGCCAAGTCGTCCGAAGCACCGATTCGGGTGAAAATTCCGTCCACCACGCCTATGTCCGCACTTTCGGCAGGCACATAGCTGCCAATCTGTGCCATCAGCGTGATAATGGCAATCTGCCTCATATATGTGGATTTACCCGCCATATTAGGACCTGTAATTATCGCAAATCTGTTATTTTCTTTATCAAGCAAAGTATCGTTGGGCACAAACATCTCGTCCGACAGACGTTCCACAACGGGGTGTCTGCCCTGTTTTATCTCAAGTCTGCCCTCAGTATTTATATTAGGTTTAACATATCCGTATTTCACAGCCGTTTCCGCAAAGGATGCAATACAGTCAAGCAGGGCAAGCTTTCTCGCAGTTTTCTGGATTCTTTCCTGCTCTGCCGCAACCTTTTCACGGATTTCCTCAAAAAGCGAATATTCAAGCGCTTCAATTTTATCTTTCGCACCCAGAACCGCGTCCTCAATCTCTTTGAGGCGCTCGGTGATATATCTTTCGCCGTTCACGGTAGTCTGTTTGCGTATGTATGTTTCAGGAACCTTGTCTATATTGGATTTTGAAACCTCGATATAGTAGCCGAAAACCTTGTTGTATTTAACTTTAAGATTTTTAATGCCTGTTTTTTCCCGTTCTTCGGTTTCCACATCGGCAAGCCATGACGAACCTTCTGTAAGCGCCCTTCTCAAATCGTCAAGCCTTTCGTTGTAGTTATCTTTTATAAGGCCGCCTTCACGCAGCGATGTGGGTGCATTTTCATTAATGCTCAGCTCAATCAGATTTTTCACATCTTCAAGCGTGTCAAAATTATAACCAAGTTCTGTCAGCATTTCGCTGGTACAACATTCAAGGTCAAAAATTATCGCAGGAAGAGCACGAAGTGATTCTTTCAGTGAAAGCAAATCTTTCGCAAGTGCGCTTTTGCACACAATTCTGCCCAGAAGTCTTTCGATATCACGCACATATTCAAGCTTTTCGCGGATACCTTCTCTCAGCATCACATTTTCGGTAAGTTCGGTAACGCCCGAAAGTCGTTTTTCAATAATTCCCCTGTTTAAAAGAGGCTGTTCAATCCATCTGCGCATGGTTCTTGCGCCCATTGCGGTTTTTGTTTTGTCCAGCACCCAGATAAGGCTTCCTTTATGCGCTTTTGTTCTGAGTGTCTCGGTAAGCTCAAGGTTTCTTCTTGTGGAAGCGTCCATAAAAGCAAACTGATTCATTTCGTAATATGTAACGGTGTTAATATGGCTGACGCTCACTTTCTGAGTCTGCAGAATATAGACAAGTGCACCGCCGATTGCCCTTTTTGTGAGCAAATCGGATTTTATCTCGCATTTGCCGGCAAACTGCCTGTCAACCTCGTCGCCGCTCATATCAAAATATCCGTAAGTGTCGCATGTTATATAACAACCCGCATTTTCCAGCAGATTCACAATATTGTCATCCTCTGCCGCCTGAGGTGATAAAATGGCTTCAGATGGCATAAGACGAGAAATTTCGCCGTTTAATCCATGGTATATTTCTTCTTTGATTTCGGTTGCAAGAAATTCACCTGTTGAAAAATCAAGAAAAGCAACGCCAAGCTCGCCGCCCTGTTTATCAACAGCAACAAGAAAATTGTTTCTGCCGCCGTCAATTGCCGATTCGCTCATAACAGTCGACGGAGTAACCACGCGGATAACTCCGCGTTTCACGATCCCCTTCGCCGCTGCCGGGTCCTCTATCTGCTCGCAGATTGCAACCTTGTATCCTCTTGACACAAGCTTTATGATATAGCCTTCACAGCTGTGAAAGGGCACGCCACACATGGGCGCACGTTCTTCCATACCGCAGTCTCTGCCCGTAAGGGTGAGCCCAAGCTCTGCGGATGCGGTCTTTGCGTCCTCAAAAAACATTTCATAAAAATCGCCCAGCCTGTAAAAAACTATACAGTCGCTGTACTGCTCTTTTATTTCAAAATATTGCAGCATCATTGGTGTGTATGGCAAAGAAAACACTCCCCGTCTTTCAAGTTAAAAAAGTTTATCAGTGGCAGCCTCCGCAACTGCTGCAGTTGCCCGAGCAACCGCCGCTCTGTTCTTCTTCGCCCGTCACATAAAAGTGAATTATGCTGTTCACTTCGCCAAGAAGCTTTTCAGCCGCCTGTTTGGATTCGATAAATTCTTTGATTACGGGGTTAAGGCAGAGTGCGCCGTATTCGGCTGTCATCTGCTGACGGATTTTAATCATTTCAGAGGGTTTGATATCCTCTTTTGTCAGTTCTTTTGCAAGCTCATCGCTTTTTCTGCCGTATTCTTCGGTAAGTCTGAGAGCTTCTGCATCGGCATGATACGCCTCTTCAGCCGCTCTGTATCTTAAAAATTCATCGCTGCCGCTCATTGCTTCGCCAAGTTCTTTTGCAAGTTCAATTACTTTATTCATTTTTTATTTCTCCTCAATTTCTCCGGTCAAATAAAAAGATTTGACTTCGGTTATTTTCACATTTACATATTTCCCGGTCAGCCCTTCGCCACCCGGGAAATGAACTATTTTTCCGCCGTCTGTTCTGCCCGACAGCAGATTTTCGTCCGATTTGCTGATTCCGTCCACCAGCACCTCAAGAGTTTTGCCGAGGTATCCTTTGTTTATTTCCAGCTGAATGTCCTTCTGAACTTCCAGAAGCTTTGTAAGATTTTCACTTTTTTCCTCTTCAGAAATTTTGTCATCCATTTTCGCCGCAGGAGTTCCGCTGCGTTTGGAATAAATAAAACTGAAAATTCCGTCATATCTCACTTTGCGGATAATATCAAGCGTATCCTCAAACTCTTCTCTCGTTTCGTTGGGGAACCCCACGATTATGTCGGTGGTCAGCGTGATATCGGGCATTGCTGTACGGATTTTGCCCACAAGTGCAAGGTAATCTTCTCTTGTGTACTTTCTGTTCATATCCTTTAGCACTCGGTTATTTCCTGCCTGCACAGGAAGATGAAGCTGACGGCAAACCTTGTCACATTCCGCCATTGCCGCAATCAGCTCGTCCGACAAATCCTTCGGATGGGATGTCATAAACCTGATTCGTTTTATGCCCGGGATTTCATTTATTTTGCGCAGAAGCTGCGCAAATGTAACCCCGCAATCAAGGTCTTTTCCATAAGAATTAACATTCTGACCAAGCAAGGTGATTTCCGTCACGCCCTTTTTCGCCAGACTCTGCACCTCTGCCACCACATTTTCCCATTTTCGAGAACGTTCTCTGCCCCTTGTATAAGGAACAATGCAATAGCTGCAGAAATTGTTACAACCATAAATTATGCTCACGTTTGCCGAAACGCTTTCCTTTCTTTTTATGGGAAGCCCTTCAACAATCTCGCTTTTTTCTTCAACTTCAAAAACTCTTTTGCCCGTTTCAATCCTTTTCAGCAACTTTTCGGGGAATTTTTCAATTCCGTGGGTGCCGAAAACTATGTCAACGTAAGGGTATGATTTTTTCAGCTTTTCCGCAGGCTCGGGACGCTGAGTCATACAACCGCAAATCACGATTATAAGGTCGCGGTTCTTTTCTTTCAGCTTCTTAAACGCGCCTACATTGCCATAAATCCTGTCTTCCGCACCTTCACGGACAGCGCAAGTGTTTATAACAATTATATCCGCATTTTCCGGCTCGTCGGTAAACCCGAATCCCATTTTTTCCAGCATTCCGCGGATTGTTTCCATATCCGCTTCATTTTGAGCGCACCCATAAAATTTGGTGTACGCCTTTTTTTCTCTGCCCTCCGCCAGGATGCGGCAACGCACTTTTTCATATATTTTTTCCATATTTTTCATCGCCATCTCCTTTCGGCAACAGTTAATATAAATTATATCATATTCTACGCCTTTTTTCAAGTGTCAACACCAAAAAAATTATGCCCCAAACTATTTTTTCTAAATACTTGAATTTTTCGGGAGTTGTGGTATAATATAATCAAAGATTAAATTTTGCTTTACAAATCGGAGAGACACTTATGAAGATTATTATGACCCTTATGAGCCTTAATATAGGCGGCGCGGAAACTCACGTTGTTGAGCTTTCAAAGCAGCTTGTCAAAGCCGGTCACCAGGTAACAATTGTTGCCGACAGCGGAGCATATTCCGAAATGGCGGAAAAGGCTGGAATAAAGCTTGTCAACGCCCCTCTCGACCGTCGGGATTTCAAGTCTATGTATCAGGCATATAAAATCCTGAAACATGTGATATCCACCCAAAAACCGGACATTGTGCACGCCCACGCGCGAATCCCGGGGTTCCTTTGTCATTTGGTCCGCCACACGGTTAAATTTAAATTTGTCACCTCCGTTCACGGCACATATTCCACGGCATTCCCGCTTAAATTGTTCACCCGCTGGGGCAGTAAATCCCTTGCGGTCAGCGAGGATATAAAGAGATATCTCATTGACAATTACAAGGTTAAAAGCAAAAATATTATTGTCAGCGTTAACGGCGTGGACACTGAACGTTTCTCTCCCGACAGTGCTTACGAAAGTATTCTCCCTCAGTTTGGCTTTGATAAATCCGCCAAACGTATTGTTTATATGAGCAGACTCAACGAAGATGTCTGCAAACCTCTTTTCAAAGTCCTTGAATTTTTTGAAGACCTTGAAAAAGAGCATCCCGGCCTTGAACTTCTTGTAATAGGTCACGGCAATTGCTATGATAAAATTGAATCCCGTGCAAATGCCATAAACATCCGTCTTTCCAGAACAGCCGTTGCTTTAACGGGTGCTGTCACAGATGTTCCCCGTTACCTCGCATCGGCAGACATTGGTTTCGGTGTCGGAAGGGCTGTTCTCGAATGTATGGCTATGGGCAAACCGGTAATCGTTGCCGGCGAGGAAGGCTACATTGGCATTTTCGACCACGACACTTTGGGCGAGGCAGTTGAAACAAACTTCACTTGCCGTCACCGCATGGACATTCAGGACGAGAAATTCAAGCAGGATATGCTTACTCTTCTTGATATGACAAACGAGCAGAGACTCATTCTCGGTTCGTACGGCAGAAACATAGTTAAAGAACGCTATTCTCTTGATACAATGCTTAAAGATAACCTTGCGCTATATGATATGGTGGCAGGCTCAAACAAAAAATATGACTGTACAATCCTCGGTTACTACGGTTTTAAAAACAATGGCGACGACGCACTCCTCGCCGCTATGGTTGACTCACTCCGCGAAATCAATCCCGATATAAAAATCAATGTTTTATCCTACAAACCCGCTGAAACTGCAGCACAGTACGGTGTGGATTCCATTTCTCGCTACAACATCTTTAAAATCAGACGCACCATAAAGAATTCCGAACTTTTCATCCTCGGCGGTGGCAGCCTTATTCAGGATGTTACAAGTACAAAATCCATCATTTATTATCTGATGATGATAAATGTTGCCCTCAGCGTAAAGACGGCTGTTATGATGTATGCCAACGGTATCGGTCCGATAACCAAAAAAATTAACCGTCACAGAGCAAAGCGTGTATTAAACAAGGTTAATTACATCACTTTGAGGGACGAAAAATCACTCGTTGAACTTAAAAGTTTGGGTGTAAACAAACCCGAAACTTTAGTTACTGCAGACCCCGTATTTGCTTCCGAATCCAAAAATCCGCAAGGTGCTGACCTTATGCTGGAAAACGCCGGTTTGGCAAAGGATGAAAAATTCGCTGTTTTCGCTGTAAGAAAATGGAAAAATCTTTCTGTTGATTTTGATGAAAAATTCGCCAAAATGGCAGACTATATAGCAGAAAAGCACGGGCTTGTTCCCGTGTTCATCCCCTTGCATTATCCATACGACGCATCGGTTAGCAGAAATATTATTTCAAAAATGAAAAACCGTGCCCTTTTCATTTCGGGTAAGGTGGACCTGTCCACAATGCTCAGTCTTGTTGAAAAAAGCAGTCTCAATGTTTCGGTAAGACTCCATTCCCTGATTTATTCAGCTTGTGCAGGCGTTCCTTCCATCGGCATCGCATACGATCCGAAAATCCCCGGTTTCCAGCAGTCGGTTAATCAGCCCTACATCAACCCCTCCGATTTCAAACCGGAAGTTTACCGTCCACTCATTGATAAATGTATAGAAAATCACGAGGAGATCAGTAAAACCATCCTTGAATCCACTTCTCTGCTTAAAGCAAAAGCGAAGCTCAATGCCACTGTGGCAGACGAATTGATGAGGTAAATTTATGAAATATATCGGCGTAGACTATGGCAAAGCACGTATCGGTGTTGCAAAAAGCGACCCTTTGGGCGTACTTGCCACCCCAATCGAAACAATTCACGAAAAAAACTTCAGAATCCAGCTTGACAAATTGTGCGAAATCGCACAGAAAGAAAAGGCTGATAAGCTTATTTTCGGTCTTCCCAAAAATATGGACGGAACCGAAGGCGAATCTGCCGAGCTTATCCGTGAGTTTGCCGGAAAGGCTTCCGACAGACTCGGAATCCCATACGAATTTGTGGACGAACGCCTTTCTACCGTGTCAGCTCACAGAATTTTAAATGATGTAAATATGTCGGGAAGTAAAAAACGCAGAGATGTGGTTGACACCGTTTCTGCCGTAATAATACTGCAGTCATATTTAGATAAATAAGATAAAGAAAAGGAGATATAAAAATGAGCGAAGAAAACAAAGATTTAATTGCTGAAGAAGAGTTTGAAACAGGCATAATCCTGACTGACGAAGACGGAAACGAGGTTGAATTTGACCTTCTGGACAATGTTGAATATGAAGGAAATTCATATCTCATTATGCTTCCCGCTGACGACAATGACGACGGAAACGTTGTAATTATGCTGCTTGAAGAAGGCGAAACAGAAGATGACGATTCTCTTCTTACAGTTACAGACGAAAAAGTTTTGGATGCAGTTTATGCAATTTTCAAAGAAAACAACAAAGATTTCTTTGATTTTGAGGACTAATTCCATAAATTCCTATTGTATTTCCGCCAAAAAGGTGGTATACTTAAACCATAATATTAATATTATGTAAAGACACCCTGCTATGTGCGTTATGAATGGATTTACTTAAACCAACACTATTCAAAAGGGAACTTATTCTCCGTGTGCGGCGTAAATGCCCCCGTGCTTTTGCACGCCAGGGGACTTATAAAGCAACCGGGATCTATCCCACCTGCTTATGCAGGTTTGAGTACACCATGATGACGGCAATGCGGGGTATATTTTCTAAAAAAATGCAAATACTTTAATGCAGGACACATCTCGTCCTGCATTAAATTTTTATGCGGAGGTATATTATGATTGATACCATTGCCCTGATTCTCGTAATCGTAGGCGCCCTCAACTGGGGTTCTATAGGTATTTTCGGCGTAGATGCAATTGCATGGCTGTTTGGCGGCCAGCTTTCAGTTATCAGCCGTATTATCTACACACTTGTTGCGTTGGCAGGAATATGGTCCATTTCCCTTTTGTTTAGAGAAGAACAGGAAATGGATTATACACCTGACAGGAAATGACCGGACTCCATCCGGTTATTTTGCCAAAAATATAAAAAAAGGCAAAACGCCAAGAGCGATTTGCCTTTTTTTCTTTAGTTGAGCGCCTGTTTCAAATCTTCGATAAGGTCATCCACATTTTCAAGACCAACAGAAAGTCTGATTAAATCGGGAGCAACGCCCGCTTCAGCAAGTTGTTCGTCCGTCAACTGACGGTGAGTGTGGCTTGCAGGATGAAGCAGACATGTTTTTGCATCCGCAACATGAGTTACGATTGAAGCAAGTTTAAGGCTGTCCATAAATTTAATGGACTCCTCTCTTCCTCCTTTGATACCGAAAGCAAGCACGCCACAGGTGCCTTTGGGCATATATTTTTTTGCAAGAGCATTATAATCGTCGCTTTCAAGGTCAGCATAGTGTACCCAAGCAACCTTATCATGCGATTTCAGGAATTTTGCAATCGCAAGCGCATTGCTGCAATGTCTTTCCATTCTGACGTGAAGTGTTTCAAGTCCAAGATTGAGATAGAACGCATTCTGCGGCGACTGAATTGCACCAAAGTCTCTCATAAGCTGAGCTGTAGCTTTAGTGATATACGCACCCTTGCCGAATCTTTCCGCATATGTGATGCCATGATATGATTCATCGGGAGTTGTAAGTCCGGGGAACTTGTCGGCGTGTTTCATCCAATCGAAGTTTCCACTGTCAACGATGCAACCGCCAACGCCAACGCCCTGACCGTCCATATATTTTGTTGTGGAATGTGTTACGATGTCAGCGCCCCATTCAAAAGGTCTGCAGTTAATGGGTGTTGCAAAAGTATTGTCAACTATAAAGGGAACACCATGAGAATGAGCAAGGCGAGCAAATTTTTCAAAATCAAGCACAGAACAGGTGGGGTTGGTAATTGTCTCGCCAAAAAGAGCTTTTGTGTTGGGTCTGAAATACTTTGCAAGTTCTTCTTCAGGTAAATCCTGGTCAACAAAAGTACATTCAATACCCATTTTTTTCATGGTAACACCAAACAAGTTGTATGTGCCGCCATAGATTGCGGAAGAGGCAATAAAATGGTCTCCCGCTTCACAAATATTGAAGATTGCAAAAAAGTTAGCTGCCTGACCGGAAGATGTAAGCATTGCCGCCACTCCGCCTTCAAGTGCACATATTTTTGCCGCAACCGCATCATTCGTCGGGTTCTGCAGTCTTGTGTAAAAATATCCTTCAGCTTCAAGGTCAAAAAGCTTGCCCATTGCATCACTTGTATCATATTTAAATGTAGTGCTCTGATATACAGGCACCTGTCTGGGTTCTCCCTGAGAAGGTTTCCATCCTTCGTGGAGACATTTTGTTTCTACTTTCATTGCGATACCTCCATGATATCAAAATAATATAAATCCATTGTATCACATTAGAAAACCAATGTCAACAAAATAGCATTTATGAATTTAAAACAGTACAAAAAAAGAGCAGCAAAGCTGCTCTTTAATTATTTACATTTTTCGTCAACCATATCGAAATATTCCTCTGTGGGAATGGATGCGGCTCGGTTAAATCTGCCGAGAGCCTGCTGCTTATCTCTCATACGGTTAACTCTGTAATCTGTAGAAATGAAAATATCATAATCAGATTTCAGATTGAAAAGAATATCCAAATCATAGAGACCATACGGGAAAGAGAAAGCTTTTGTTTTAAACCCGGTGTTCAAATAAATAACATCACGGTTTAAATTAATGTCACTTTTTGCTCTTTCATAATCTGTGGTATAAACCCAATCAAGGTCTTCCTTCACATAGCTGTGAAGAGAATATGTATGGTTACCAAAATCACAAATTCCGCTGTCAACCATTTCTCTTATCTGCTCCCAGGAACAATATTCCGGATGCTGAGAATCGATGAGTTCGCCACAAATATAGAAGCTTGCTTTATATCCGTATTCTTTCAAAAGCGGGAACACGTCTGTGTAAATACCTTCATAACCATCATCAAAAGTGAGAATGATGGGTTTGGGATATTTTCTAAAGAAATCAGCTACTTTAGTATCAATATTTCTTGATGCTATACTATAAGAATATTTTGCAATATCATAATATTCAGCAACAGTGATAGGTGTATACCCTCTTTCTTTAATTTCCGCAAAGTCAGCCGCAAGCATTTCTTTGGTAATGGTCCAATCGGAAACCTCTTCGGGGTTATCGGTGATTTTATGGTACATCAGCGCAGGTATAGCCATCTGAACACCTTTATATGCTGTAACATAATCAGAGGCTCTTCCTGTATTAATTCCTCTGTTGTTGTAAGCGGCAAAAGATGTAAACGAAAATACCGAAATCACCAATAAAACAAGCGCTATAATTCTTTTTGTCATAATAATCACCTTTTTCTTAGAACAAAAAAGGGGCTATAACAGCCCCCTTTTATTATTGAAAATTAGTCAACGTAAACGTCGGGTGCAACGATTTCGAGAACATAGTCTGCGTAATCTTCGAGAGTGCTGTTGAGGTCAACGATGAAATCGTCTGTGCCTTCGTAAAGAACAGCAGGAACGATAACGTTTACTCTGTCGCCACCGATGATGTAGTCATAACCAGCATTTTC
>JAFYVD010000065.1 GCA_017558425.1 Clostridia bacterium
ATGTTTTTATAGTCGTGATGGGAGTTCTCAGTTCGTGCGATACGTTTGAAACGAACTCACGTCTGGACATTTCCAGACGCATCTGCTCAGTTACATCACGAAGCATAACAATAATTGCCGACATGGCATCCTTTTTGCTTCCGCTGGTAGCAAAAAACAGCTGAATGTGTTTATTGCCAATCATTACGTCACGCGTAATGGTTTCATTCTTTTTAAAAGAAATTTCGGACAAAGATATGTCCGCTCCGATTGTGCCTGCAAAATCGGCAAAATTGTCAATCCAGCCACCGTGCCTGCCAATTATTTTATGCGCGGTACGATTGACGTGTATCAGCTTTCCTTTCGCATCAAACGCCATTACGCCGTCCGTCATATGCATAAGAATAGCCGTCATTTTATTTTTTTCTTCCTCAATGGTGGTCAGGTTATCTTTTATTCTGGACGCCATTTCGCTGAATGTCCGTGCAAGTCTGCCGATTTCGTCATCCGCATCCAGATTTATTTTGGAACTGAAGTTACCTGCAGCAAGCTGTTCGGCACTGTGCGTAAGCGATACAATGGGCGAAGTGATGGTTTTGGACATAAAATAGCCCAGAACAAAAGAAATTGCCAACCCAAAAAGCATCGCCTGAAGAATGATGCTCAGCATACTGCCTATAATTTCACTAAGTTCCTGCTTCGTGTCTTTAACATACAGAATATATTTTATTTCCGAGCCAACCTCCACAGGTTTTGCCCAGTCCATATATGATATTTCGTCCGACAGGACATCTCCCACATTGCCGCTGAGCGCCGCAATTACGTTCGGAGTTTTTTCAATAGCGTCTGTTTCGTCTGTGTTTGTATTGAAAATCGGCTGAGCTGTTCTTCCGTCGAGCAGGTAAATGGTTCGGAACATATCGACACCAATTCTGGAAGAATAGGTTTCAATAGCCGTTTTAATGCCCCCTATTTCAGCTCCCGACTGCGCAAGAGCCGACACTCTTTCGGACAGTTCCACCCCCGAAGAGTTCATTTTCTGGGAAAATTCGTTTGTGTAATAGGAAGATATGCTCATACGGAAAAAGGTGCCCACCATAACAATAACGGACACCACCATAAGAACAAACATCAGCACTATTTTAAATCTGACGCTTTTAAACATGGGTTTTTATACCTCTTTGTTGTTAAAATAATATCCTACGCCACGTTTTGTCATAATATATCTGGGCGCTGAAGGATCGGATTCCACCTTTTCTCTCAGACGACGAACCGTAACGTCAACTGTACGCACGTCGCCAAAAAATTCATATCCCCACACTTGTTCAAGCAATTTTTCTCTGGAAAACACCTTTTCGGGCTGAGTTGCCAGGAATTTTATAAGTTCAAACTCTCTGAGGGTGAGAATAATGGGTTCGTCATCCCTGTAAACTTCATACCTGTCACAATCTATTTTCAGCGAGCCTGCACTGATAATTTTTCCGTTACCCGAAGCCGCCGCCTGGGGTTCTGAATCTGTAGAAGTGCTGCGGCGCATATTCGCCTTGATTCTCGCCGACAGTTCTCTCATACTGAAAGGCTTGGTGATATAATCGTCCGCACCTATTTCAAGACCAAGGATTTTGTCAACCTCTTCGCCCTTTGCTGTCAGCATAATAATTGGTGCCGCCGACCAAGTGCGGATGTTTTTGCAAACCTCAAACCCGTCAAGTTTGGGAAGCATTACATCAAGCAGGATAAGGTCGGGATTAACCTGGAGAGCCATAGCAATAGCTTCCTCTCCATCCATAGCTGTAATCACCTTATATCCTTCTTTTTCAAGATTAAACTGTAAAATATCAAGAATGGGTTTTTCGTCTTCAACTACAAGAATGAGTCTCTGCACGGCAAAACACCTCCAAATCTAAATTTTCTCCTGCACTGGCACAAGCTCAGTCCATTTTCGCTCCGCAAACGGGACAGAATTTATATTCGCCCTTCACCTTTGCTCCGCAGGCAGGACACGTCTTTGAATTTTTAATATCATTCACCTTTTCTTTAAGAGCTTCAATTTCAGCAAAACAATCGTCCAGAGCGGCGCATTTTTCCGCAACTGCGTCCGCATCAACATCAATTTCTGCTTTGTACGCCTCATATACAAGAGCGCCGAGCTGACGGAAAATTTTATTGGTTTCGGCTTCTTTATCCGCAATCGCCAGCGATGATTTCACCGTCTCAACAACAGCTCCGGAAGTTTTAACCGCACCGTGAGCAAGCACTGCAGCTTTTTCTCTTACAATAGCCATAAAATCCATAATATCGTCCTTTCCGCCGCACGGAGCGGCAATCACATTTTTCTTTCAATATTTATTATACTCCAGTTCTGCAAAAAATGCAAGAGTCATTGTAAATTATTTTCGGTATCGTCTTACAATTGACAAAACCCTTTATTTTGTTTATAATGATTAACAGTGATTATATCAAAAAGGAGACCTCTCTATGAAAAAACTAATTTCCCTTCTTATCGTTGTACTTATGATGTCAACATCTGTTTTTGCCGAAACGCCTGCATTTTCCGACGTTTCCGGACATTGGGCAGAGCAGGAAATTGCAACTGCATGTGCCAAAGGCGTTGTAAACGGCTATGAAGATGGTTCTTTCCATCCCGACGACACCGTTACCAGAGCAGAATTTCTGAAAATGGCCACCGCGGCACTTCTCGGAGAAGATGCAGCTTTGCTCCCCGAGGTGGAAGGCTCCACTCACTGGGCAGATAAATATAACGCTTTCGCACTCCGCTTTTTCCTCATTCCCGGCGAAGGAGTTACTTACAATGATGTTGTTCCGGCAAATATGTCTGCCGAAGATTACGACTTGCCCATAAGAAGATGGGAAATGGCTTATATCCTCGGTTGTGCCCTCAATAACGTGCTTTCGTTTGAAAGCTTCTCTTATCTTTTCAAAAGCTCCTTTGTTCCTGCAGATGCAGATTCAATCATCGAAACTTACCATCCTTTGATTGTCAACTCCATCTCCGCAGTTATCAGATGCGCTATTTCAACGGGCGACGAAAACGGTAATTTCAATGCAGACAACACAGGTACAAGAGCTGAAGCCGCCGCTCTCATCAATCGTTTCATAACAGCGGCAGATAAAATCTACGACGAATACATCAGAATCTTAGAAAAAGACGCCAGCTACGAAGAAAACAAAATTACATATTCCGAATCGGAAATCCCCGCAGAAGGCACAGTTGTTCTTTTCACTCTTGAAAACGGCAAAACCTTCGAAATCACCCTCGACCCCAAAAATGCTCCCCAGACTTGCGCAAACTTTGTAAAACTTGTAAGTTCAGGCTTTTATAACGGCCTTACATTCCACCGTGTGGTTCCCGGTTTTGTAATCCAGGGTGGCGACCCCAAAGGCGACGGAACAGGCGATGCAGAACATAACATCACAGGCGAATTTGCGGCAAATGGTATAGAAAACACACTTTCTCACACAAAAGGAGTAGTGTCCATGGCACGCAGCAACCACAACGATTCCGCATCCTGTCAGTTCTTCATCTGCTACGATGATGTATCCGAGATGCTTGACGGCAGCTATGCCGCATTCGGCAAGGTTACAAAAGGTCTTGAAGCCTTAGAAGAATTCCAGGCAGTTGACCTGACAATATCCGCCGGAGAACAGTCTCGTCCTGTAAAACCCATCGTGATAAAATCGGCAATTATAAAAAAATAAAAAAAATTTAAAAAAAGTATTGACAAACCTCAAAAAAGGTTGTATAATGATTAAGTCGCTGATACGGCGGCTTAATGAATGCTGGTGTAGCTCAATTGGTAGAGCAGCTGATTTGTAATCAGCAGGTCGCGGGTTCGAGTCCCATCACCAGCTCCATTTTTTGGAGAGGTTCCCGAGTGGCCAAAGGGGGCAGACTGTAAATCTGTTGGCACCGCCTTCGA
>JAFYVD010000006.1 GCA_017558425.1 Clostridia bacterium
GGTGCATTTTTGCCGCAATAAGTGCCGCACGGAGGTTATAATAAAGACTCTGCAGGTTATGGTTGTGCTCGCACAGCACGGGTTTTATCTCGGTTTTGAAGTTCTGCATACCCGAATATGCACGCAGTTCCACCCTGTATTTGTCGCCTGCTTTTGCTTTTTGTGCAAGATAAATGAGTCTGTGGTTGAAATCAATACCGCACTTGATATGGCCGTTCACATAAGCCGCCATCTGAGTTTCGCTTCTTGCCCAGCTGTCACGAGCAGTTTCTTTAAACTCAATCACAGCAGTTTTGCCGTCAAGATTTTCGGGAATGGTCACATCAAATGAAAACCAACCCCACACATCATAACCGCCCCAGGGAGTGCCGTCATATTTTTGGGCGTTGTCAGTCTTTTCCTTACCCATCGACACCATAACAGGCTCAATCGCTATGGGGCAACTGTTAATAGTTCCCGCAATGGCATTTATGTATTCTTCCGTTCTTTCAATTATAAAATTAAGCATAAAATACTCTCCTTAAAAAATGTGGTATAACCCTATTTAGGATTATACCACATTTAAGTGTTCTGTCAATATATTTTTCGGTATAAATAGACAATTATTCGAAACTTTTGATAAGGTCGTTGCCTTTTCTGAACTTGGGCAGAATAATATTCAGCTCATAGTCCAGCTGACGGAGTTTCCAACGAAGTGCATCTTCATCGGTGGTGTATTCCATACTGGGTTCCCAGCCAAGGCGCGAATCCTGCTGAACAAGCGGAATTGTAGCTTCTACATTCAGCTTTTCTTCCAGGAGAAGTGCTTCAATTTCGTTGAGGATTGCTCCGGCATTTTCGGGAGTTCCCGCAATGCTGAGTTTCTGTTTTAAAATGTAATGTCTTTTTACATTGATAACAGTCTGAATTGTTCTGTAAATAAATTTCGCAAGAAGAATGAGTCTTTCAAGATTTTCATTCTTGTTTTCGCAAGCTTCAAGAATTTTAATACCTTCAAGCATCAGGTCTCTCATGGTTTCGGTTTCTTTCAGTTCCTCAAAAATTCTTACGCCTGTAAGAGAGTTTCTGCCTGCAACATCGGGAACATATCTTGAGAAATAAATTCCGTTACCGAACATTGATTTATATTTGTCGGGACGTTTGCCTTCTTCAATAAGTCCGCAGGGCAGAGCTTTCACATCTTCAAGCCAGAAAGGATAAGCAGGTCCGATTCTGTATCCGCCATACTGGTCCTCGTTTGTGGGGCAGTAGTGAGTGATGGCTTTGTCGAAACACTCGGTTGCTTTTTTAACTTCGCCTGCATTGTCGTCAAAGTCACGGCTTAAAATATCTGCCAGAATTTCCTGAGACGGTTTTGCATTTGTAAAGAAGAGCTGTTTTTCAATGTCGAGAATGAAGGACGGATAGAATCCGTAATGGATGTTTTCGCAAACCCCGTCAAGTCCCCATTCGTCGTGAGCTTTCACCATTCCTTCCCAACGTTTAATCCACTGGCCGGGCATTGGCTCGTAAGGAACAACGCCAAAGTCCCATGTTCTGCCGCTGCACTGAGCGTTAACGCTGAGTCTTAAATCTTTTCTCGCACTGATGGCTTTTGCTTCGCTGACAAAATATTCGCCGGGACCTGCAAAAGCAAGAGTATAGTCAACTACGTCCTCAACAATGCTTCCAACTTTATACTGCTGGAACATATCCCATGTAGGCTGAACAGTTATATCGCCGGGCAAATTTTTGATAAGTGAAAGTCTGTCCTCTTCGGGAGCAAATCCCCAGTTGTATGTAGAGAAAACAAGTTCACATTCGGGATTTTTCTTTTTAATTGCATTGTAAATGAGCTGAATCCACTGCGGATAGTCGTTACAGGGCCACCAACCGGGAGACCATTTGCCCGTAGGAATATTTTCAACATGGTTGCTCTTATAAGGAGCTTTGCCCGCTTTGGGGTCTTTGCTGACAAAGTTTGTTGATTCGCCGACAACCGATACCATTTTTATTTTGGGGCAGGCATCAAAGAGTGTGCCGTAAAGTTCATCGTAATATTCCTGAGCATCAGGCTCATCGGGGTGTTTGCTGTGAGGTGCGCTGAGTCCAACCACTACATCAAGGCCGTATTTTTCAGCACGTTCTGCAAGCAGACGAACATCCAGGAAGTTATCTTTTCTCTGACTGGTATAACCATCTTTAATCCACAGAGTAATGTGTGTCATACCTGCGTGAGCCGCAATGGCAAGAGCTTCATCCGGCCATTCGTGCATTCCGAAAGGCGAATGAGTGCTTCTGCTTGTGAAAAGTGCTTTTCTTTTGATAACGCCCTTTTTAACAAAAGGAGCTTTTCTGACATTCATCAGGTCTTCCAGATAATAAAGACCCTGTGCGATACCTTTTTCATCGTAACCTTCAACGGTTATACCCGTTTCGGAAGTTGTGATTCTGTAGCCCATAAATCCGCTTGCTTCTTCGATATCGCTGTTAACCGAAAGAGTAACGGAATTTTCTCCGCCTTCGGTGGTGAGCATTGCGGGAACGTTCATTGATGTGAAAAGATAATCAATAAAGTCGCGAGCCGCTGTCATTGTGATAACCCCTGCATCCTCAGCGACAACAATTTTAATACCGCCGCTCAGTTCAAATTCATCTGCCGCAGGTGTGAGAGCTTTGTTTCTACGGTTTTTCTTGTGAACCTGCATAAGCTCTTTTTTAAATTCAAATTTTTCCTGTATTCTCATAACACTTCTCCTTAAAGGCTCTTGAGGCCTTCTTTAATTGTTTTTATAATTTCATCGGCAAACATTGTTATTTTATTTCTGCCGATTTCAACATCCATATCTTTGGACGCCTGCGCAAACCAGTCATCCGTTTCGGAAAGTCTTTCAAGCTTGATTGAACCGGGTCGGAGATATTCAAGCGATGAACATTCATATTTGCCTGCATGGTCACCGGGAAGTCCCAGGCGTTTGGGCGGTCCGTTGAACACTCTTATCCAGTTCCACGGATTGTCCTCCGCAGAAAGATTTTCATAAAATTCTTTATTTTTGTTATCTCCCCACCAACCATAACCTTTTGTTTCTTCAAGGAATCTGAAAGTAAGCTTTTTGCCTGCTTTGATGCAAGCCGCCGCCATAGGCAGAATATCCTCGCACTGGTGGCAGATTATAATATTAATGTTTCTGAACCCGCTTTTAAGCAGAGATTTTAAAATGTTATAAATATATTCTTCAAAAACATCTACATCCATATCAATTGTATTTGTTTGGGGTCCGCCGACCGCATAGCTGGAACAGCCGTAAAAAATGGTAGGCAAAATCATACAATCAATTTTTTCCGCCACTTTTTCCGCAACTCCCTGTGCAACAAAAGCGTCACAGCCGTAAGGACATATGGTGGAATGATATTCCATTGTACCCACCGGCAAAAATACCGGCAAATTTTCTTTTTTAATTCTTTCAACTTCTTTGGGATATGAGGTTGCCATATAAATTGCAGCCATCTTCATTCCTCCTCAAAATTTGTTTTGACAAGGTCATTATACATCTGTTATAATAATTTTTGAATGAGTTATTTCAACTAAAACTTGTCAAAAATTAGCGTTTCGGAGGGCAACTATATGAAAGGCTTGCAAGATGTATATTTCTCCAATCTTAATGCCGTTTGCAATACGGGCGGATTTTTCTCTCTGCCCGAGGGCGGTCACTGGACTCACCCCGACCTTCACCGTTTTTCCCAGAACAAATTTTATTTTGTAACAAAGGGCAGATGCCGTATCACTGTTGAGGGAACTGAATACATCGCCTCTGCCGGCGACTGGTTTTTCATCCCCCGCAATGCGCTTCATTCCTATTCGGACATTGACGGCGAAAGCTTTGAAAAATACTGGATGCATTTTGACCTTTATCCAAGCGATGAGCTCTTCTCGCTTTTAAACCTTCCCTATATGGTAAATGTGTCCGACCGCAAAGAGCCGCTCAGGCTTTTTAAGAGCTATGCCGAAATCAGCAAAGGGAATGATTTGACAGATAAAATCACTATAAAGTCTTACCTTTTTTCGCTGATTGCCGAATATATTTATCTTGCACACCCCGATGTTATTGCGGTGCAAAGCCGAAGCGACAGCAGGATTGACGAGATTCTGCGGTACATAAACAACAACCTTGATAAACCCCTGTCGGTGCCCGAACTTTCGGCGCAGTTTCATCTGCATCCCAATCATTTTATACGGTTTTTCAAAGAAAAAACGGGTGAAACTCCCGCAAAATATATAAAAGTCCGCAAGCTTGAAACCGCCAAACGGCTTATCGAAAGCACCGACCTTTACATTACCGAAATTATGGAGAAAATCGGAATGAGCGACCCTTGTCAGTTTTCCAAACAGTTTAAGGCGTTTTATTCCTATTCCCCCCGACAGTACAGAAACTATTTTAAAAATGATATGGTATAAAAAAATCCCGTCAGAGACGGGAATTTTTTTATAGATTTTCTGCCCAGTATGCTGCCATCTCAACCCATTTTGCAACGTTGGGTCTTGTCAGTTCTTCGTGTCCCAATGCCGTAAGTCTGTTTGCCAGTGAAATTCCATGAGGTCCGTCGGGGAAAATGTGCACTTCAATCGGCACACCCTTGTCGGCACACGCTTTCGCCATAATCAGCGAGTTCTGAACCGGAACTCCCGGGTCTGCCGCTGTGTGCATCAGGAATATGGGACAGGTTTTTTCACTCACATAATTTTCAATACTGCCTTTTTCGCGAAGTTCATCGGTGGCAACTTCCACTCCGAAAAGGTTCTGGATACTTCCGTCGTGAGCCACGCCTTTTTTGCCCGAAATCACAGGATAACAAAGCATTGCACCGGTGGGTTTGTTGTATCCGTGAGGCATTTCAACTTCATCGTAAATTTCTTTCAAATCCCACATTGTTGCAAGGCTTGCCGCCAGGTGCCCGCCTGCAGAGAAGCCTACAATAAACACTTTTTCGGGGTCTATATCAAATTCTTCCGCATTATCTTTTATATATTTCATTGCTTTTGATGCCTGAATAAGCTGACGCGGGAAAACGTCTTTACTTTCCGAGCTGACAGAATAGTGAAGCACAAATGCATTGTAACCGTGCGGCATAAACGCCTGGGCAACAACTTCGCCTTCTCTGCCCGATACATAGGCATATGCGCCTCCCGGCATAACCAGAATTGCGTTTCTTTTTGCTTTTTCCTGCGGGTCTGCTACATAAACATCAAGATATGCGTTATCCGCTTCACCTTCAAAATGAACTCTTTTGTATATCATAAAAAATCCCTCTTTTCTTTTAGCCCTTGATTTTCGCTCTTGCAACTCTTACAACGCAGGACATACCATACGGGAATCCCGTTGCATCAACCGAAAGAAGGTCTCCGCTTTGACAGAAATTCAGCTTTTCGCCGTTATCCATCCATTCGATGGACTCAATTTCATCTGCAACCTGCCCGAACGCATAAGCACCATAATAGTTTCCGCCAACCGTAACGTTTGTGCTGCCAATTCTTGCAAGTTCGTAGAAGAACAGATAAAGTTCGTTGCCGTTTCTCAGAATAAAGTTTTTGCCCATTCCTTTTGACTGATAGGGCTTACCTTTATACACAGCTTCTCCGTAAATGTCCATCCATCTTCCCACAGCCTTGAGAATTTCCGCCTGAAGAGCGTCAATCTCGCCCTGAGCTTTGGGCCCGATGTTGAGAAGAAGGTTTGCACCCACTCTGCGGCAATCGCAAAGCAGTTCAATCAGTTCGCGGGGAGATTTGTAATCAAGGTCAAGGTAACCATATCCCCAGTGGTCATTCATCGTAAGACATGTTTCAGCCGCAAGATATTTGGGCATACCTTCTCTGTCCATAGGTGTGGGTCTGCCCTGTTCAAAAGTAACCGAGTCAATTTCGGGTTCTCCAACCTCGCCACGACGGTGAAGCCCCGTATTATTTACAATAATAGCCTCAGGCTGATGTTTTCTGATTGTGGCATACAGCTCCGCTTCTTTCCAGTCGGAATCGGGTTTGTCCCAGTTGCCGTCAAACCACAGTCCGCCGATTTTTCCGTAATTTGTACAGAGTGTTTCAACGCTTTTGCGGAGATATTCAAGGTATGTATCAAAATCATTTTCATAGTCTTCGTTTATCCAATCAAGCGTTGTGTGGTAGAAAAACGGTACTATATCATATTTATTGCAGGCGTCCACAAATTCTCTTATCAGGTCGCGACCTGCCGGAGAATGCGGAGCGTCAAAATCGCTGAGACCGCAAGTGTCATAAAGCGAAAACCCTTCGTGATGACGGGTTGTGAGTGTGATATATTTACAACCTGCCGCCTTTGCAGTCAGCACCAGCTTTTCCGCATCAAAATCCTCCGCCGTAAAAGTATCTTTGAGTTTCATATACTCTTCTTTATCTCTTTTATGAATGTAGTATGTCCATTCGCCCATTCCAAGTTGAGAATAAAGCCCCCAATGAACAAACATGCCAAATCCCATTTCTTCAAAATCCGCAATATATTTTGCAGGTACAGGTATAGCCATTATGCATTCCTCCAATACTTATTTATGAGAATTATTATACAACTAAATCCTTGTTCCGTCAACTATTTCATTGACAAATCCGCAATTTCGTTATAAAATATTGATAATGTGCAAATTTGCATAAATTTTTACTTAAGAGGTGAAGAAAATGGACGCAGTAAGCGGTAGTAGTGCAAAGCCTCCCAAGCGAACAACCGGCATAAACATAATCGCAGATGCGTTTGTTTTTATGCCACCCCGTTAAATTGACTTTGCATTGTACTTCTTACCTATCAAATTTTCAGTTAGGAGGAACTATAATGTTTGAAAACTCACTTTTGTTTCTTGAAGAAAAAAAGTTTGGTCAGCTCAAAACTGTTCTGATAGAATTAAACCCTGCCGATATCGCACTTTTTATGGAAGAAATTCCGCTTGAAAGTCTGCCGGTAGTGTTCAGAATTCTGCCCAAAGCTCTTGCTGCCGAAACCTTTTCTTTTATGGAATCGGACCTTCAGGAACATCTTATTCACAGCTTCAGCGACAGTGAGCTGAAAGCCGTAATTGACGAGCTTTATCTCGACGATGCCGTTGACATTATTGAGGAAATGCCCGCCAATGTAGTTAAAAGAATTTTGCGGTCTGCCGACCCCGACACCAGGAAAATGATTAACGAAATCCTCAAATTTCCCGAGGACAGTGCCGGCAGTATTATGACTATTGAATTTGTCAGCCTTAGAAAAAAAATGACGGTCAAAGACGCACTTCGTCGCATCCGCAGAACCGGGCTTGACAAAGAAACAATTTATACCTGTTATGTCACCAGTGACCATAACAGACTTGTGGGTATCGTTACGGCAAAAGCCCTTCTTTTAGCCGACGAAGACGACATTATCGGCGATATTATGGAAGATAATCCCATTTACGCCGTAACCACAGACGACAAAGAAGATGTTGCAAACACGCTTCACAAATACGACTTCCTTGCTCTTCCCGTAGTTGACGAAGAACGTCGCCTGGTCGGCATCGTTACCGTCGATGACGCTATGGACGTCCTTCAGGAAGAGGCTACCGAGGATATCGAAAAGATGGCGGCTATTCTGCCCGGCGACAAACCTTATCTCAAAACAAACGTATTCGAGCTTTTCAAAAACCGAATACCATGGTTGCTTCTTCTTATGTTGTCTGCAACCTTCACGCAAATGATAATCCGCGTGTACGAAAGTTCACTTGCCGCACACGTAATTCTGACCTCTTTCATTCCTATGCTTATGGGTACAGGCGGTAACTCGGGAAGCCAGGCTTCTGTTACTGTTATCCGCGGACTTTCTCTTGGCGAACTGGAATTTTCAGACACCCTCAGAATTTTGTGGAAGGAAACCCGCGTTGCAATTCTTTGTGGTCTCACCCTTGCAATTGCTTCCTTTTTCAAGGTTATCTGGGTGGACGGTGCAAGTATGACAGTTTCCTTTGTGGTATCAATGACAATCCTGATGACGGTTCTCACCGCAAAAATCACCGGATGCCTGCTGCCTATGCTTGCAGATAAGCTGGGTTTTGACCCTGCAGTTATGGCAAATCCATTCATCACAACCATCGTTGATGCCCTTTCACTCGTTATTTATTTTAACGTTGCAAGCGGAATAATCGGATTTTAAATAAAAAAATTTAAAAAAACACTTGATTTTTCATTTTCATTGTGGTATAATATTAACATATTTACGACTATAACCGGAAGGAGTGTATATAATGAAGGCAGGAATTCATCCCGATTACAAACCTACACAGATAAAATGTGCTTGCGGAGAAGTTATTGACACATGCTCCACAAAAGACGATATCCGTGTTGAAATCTGTTCTAAATGCCATCCGTTCTTCACCGGCAAACAGAAACTTGTTGACACCGGCGGACGTGTTGAAAAATTCAGAAAGAAATTCAACCTGGCAGAAAAGTAATTTGTTACAGAACACTAAAATGCGTTTGGACATCCAAACGCATTTTTTATTTTATAAGAAATTGCGCGCGGCGTTCGCGATTTTGCATATTATGTAAAAACCGCAGCCGTTTTATGTAACCGCTGCGGTTTTTCATTTCGCTTTTATCTGTTGTTGTCGTCTTTTTTGTTTTCGTTCTTGTTGTTATTCTGATTTTTGTTGTCGTTTTTGTTCTGGTTCTGGTTGTTTTTGTTTTCGTTGTTATTTTTGTTATTCATTTTTATCACCCTGCGTTAGTATGTGCAGAGTTTTTTCAAATATTCAAAATTTTTATTCAACGTACGGTCTTATCTGGTCAACATACTTTCTGGCAATGGCCATACACTGGCTCCATTGTGCCCCCGTAATACTGCTCCTCGCAACACTTATCATTTCCGACCTGGACATACCGCTTGCCACCATATCCGCAATTTGTTTGGAGGTGAAATTGGATTTCACCATAGAAATAACAGCCTGCTTATCAGAATAGGAAACCATCGACGCCATTTTGTACGCAAGGTTTGAATCCTTCATAACCCTTTCCAAAACCTCGCTGTCGGAAAGTCGTTTTCCGGAGGCTGCAGAGCCTGAACCGGTTCCGGTACCACCACTGTTTTTCTTGCCGGTCTCTTTCTTTATGGTTGCAGCAAACCCATTTTTTTCATTCTCTTTTTTGGAGGTTGACAAGGCACCTTCTTTGATGTCCAATTTTCCCTCTTCTGTCAAAGAATCTTTTTTAGTTTCTTTCTTGTCTGTTTTCTTATCCGAGGACTTTTTTTCTCCTTTGGTTCCTTCAGAATGTTCCGTTTCGCCCTCATCTATATACTCTTCCGAGTTCTTCCCCGCGAGCCCATCGAGGATTGCCTGAACCTTAATCCCCTCTTCATTTTCTTCCGTGCCCTCGGTTTTTTCACTGTTGCTCAACGCCGTCAATGCATTTTTCATAACATATTCATCAAAAATGTAATTCACTGCGCATCTGTATCCAACATATCCGGCAATCACAAAAACTGCTATCACTACAAATGTGATTGTCAATTTCTTTTTCATTTTTCATTCCCCTTTTCGAGTGAAAGTATGAAATCGCCTATGTTCTTCGCGGCATCCGGTTTTGACAGCCTTTTAGCCGCATTTTCAAGCTCGCTTTTTCTCTCGGTGTCGTTAAAATAAATATTGAGCGCATCCTCCACCGTGAAAGATTTTGTGGTATACAGTCCCGCTCCGTTATTCACCAAGAACTCTACATTTCTGTATTCCTGTCCCGGTATAGGATCCACAAACACCATAGGAAGCTGTTTGCACAGGCTTTCGGTGACGCTGAGGCCTCCCGGTTTTGTAACTATACAGTCTGCCGCATCCATCAACCTGTCAACATTGCTGATGAATCCATAGGTTTTAAAACGTTTTTTCAGCGACGCCCTGTCAATCAGCGCTCTCGCTCTTTTGTTATTTCCACAGCACACTGCAACATTGCAGTCCACCTGAGTTTTGTCAATTTCTCTTATCAGCGAAAAGATGTTGCCATATCCCATACTGCCCATCATCACAAAAACAAGAGGTTTATCCACATCAAATCCCAGTTCCGCTTTAGCCTCCGCTTTGTCTTTTTTCTCGGAGAATTTCATATCCACCGGAATCCCCAGCGGCAAAAGTCTGTCTTTTTCAATCCCCTTGCGGCAGGCAAGCGGTATCAGGCTTTTATCGGCAATAATGTAATAATCGAGGTCGGTGTTTTCCCATTTCGGGTGCAATGTATAGTCGGTAACTATACCAAGGGTTTTCAGCCCTTTGCGTCCTTTCATTTCGGACAAAATCTGCGCCGCAAAAAGATGCGCCGCCACCACAACATCAATTTTATTTTCTTTTATATAGTTTTCAAATTTATATTTTATAATATTGTTTATTTCCGCCACAATTTCCATCCAGCCGTTTTTTCCCATATCCGCATAATCGTACTGTTTTCCGTAATAGCGAGGAATTTTGCCTGCGGCAAAAAGATATGCTTTGGATACAGCTTTGCAAAGTGCCGGACTTATAAATCCGTAAACATCAAGAAAAAATGTTTCCACACCGCGGCTGTTTAAATATTTCTCCACAGCCTTGGCACTGCTGGTGTGCCCCTGACCGGTGGAAACAGTTAAAAACAAAACCCTCATAGATTGTTGCTCCTTTTTTAGTCAATCCTGACGATATTCGCCCCTATCCGACTCAATTTCTTTTCTATATTATCATATCCTCTGACTATATATCCGTCATCTTCAATTACCGTCTGTCCTTCCGCCACAAGTCCGGCTATTATCAGTGCCGCTCCGGCACGAAGGTCGGTTGCCCTGACCCTTGCTCCCGAAAGCTTTTCCACGCCTTCAACCACAGCGGTTCTTCCCTCTGTTTTTATACTTGCACCCATTCTGCCAAGCTCGCCGGCGTGCATAAATCTGTTTTCAAAAATGGTTTCGGTAATAATGCTCGTACCCTTCGCCACGCTGGCCAGCGCCATAAACTGAGCCTGCATATCCGTTGGAAATCCCGGAAACGGCAAAGTTTTAACGTCCTGACATTTCAGCGGTTTATCAACATAAATATTAACGCTGTCACCATATTCTTTTATTTCAGCTCCCGCTTCACAAAGTTTTGCAATTACAGGTTTGATATGAACGGGTATAACATTTTTCACAGTAACATTGCCGCCCGTCACAGCCACAGCCGCCATAATAGTCCCCGCCTCAATTCTGTCGGGAATTATGGTATAATCTGTGCCCTTCAGTTTTTTCACACCGGTCACCGTTATGGTGCCTGTACCGGCTCCGCGCACATCTCCGCCCATGGCATTGATGAAACCTGCAAGGTCGGAAATTTCCGGCTCTGTTGCCGCATTTTCAATAACGGTTTTCCCTTCTGCAAGGCTTGCCGCCATCATAAGATTTTCAGTTGCACCAACTGACGGAAAATCAAGATAGATTTTCGCCCCTGTGAGTTTCTTTGCCGTCAGGCTAATGTAGCCGTTGCCCGACTCCACCTCCGCACCCAGAAGTTCGAACCCTTTCAGGTGCAAATCAAGTGGTCTTGTGCCTATCGCACAGCCTCCCGGCATACAGATTTTAGCATATCCCAACCGTGCAAGCAATGGTGCCGCCACCAGAAAGGACGCTCTCAGCGAACTGGTGAGTTCGTAGGGGGCATAGGACTCAAGAGTTTTTTCCGAATTAACCGTTACGGTTTTTACCCGATGGGTCACCTCACAACCCGCAAACTTTAAAATCTCATTCATTTTTGCCACATCGCTGAGCTTCGGGATTCCTCGAATAACACATTCTCCGCCGGACAGCATAGATGCCGCAAGTATTGGCAAGGCGGCATTTTTGGCGCCGTCAACCGATATGCTTCCCTCCAGGAACGGGGTTTTATTTACAACAAATTCCATATTTTTCCCTTTCAGAAATCTTTTTTATTTTTATTATTAGATTCCCGAAAGGATTTATGTAATTAGTTTTTTGACTTAGCTTAACTGTTTAGCCGTTTTTTCATTTTACACACCATTGTAGCATAATATGAAATTATAACCGGTTTTATCGTTGTTTGTCCTTTTACGAATTCACTATGGTAAACACTTTCACAAACAACATTTTTATTTTCTTTTTTATATTGTACTACATTTTTTATGCAAAATCAATTAAATTTTATTGAATTTTTATCAAAAGTATTATATACTGTTTAAAGGTGATTAATTTGAAAAAAACAAGATTTATTGTTGTGCGTCACGGCGAAGCAGAAGGTAATATCATACGCATTTTCCACGGCCAGTACAACTCAGCACTCACAAAAGACGGGCACCTTCAGGCAGAGCGTGCCGCAATTTATTTAAAAGATTTTAAAATCGACAGACTCTATTCCAGCGACTTAAACCGCACCCTCGACACCGCACGGCACATTGCAAAATACCACCCGCTTGAAATTGTGCAGAAGGCCGAACTCCGCGAAATTGATGGTGGAAAGTGGGAAAATGTTCCCTGGGACGATTTGCCGGCAATGTTCCCTGAAAGCTACAGTTTTTGGGAGAACGACATTGCCCGCACCGTTATGCCGGATGGCGAAAGCGTTGTGGAGATGTTCAATCGTACAAAAGCAGCTTTTGACGAAATCGCAAGTGCTCACCCCGGCGAAACTGTTTGCGTGGTGACTCACGGAACGGTATTACGCGCACTTTTGTGTCTGTGGCGCAATCTGCCTCTTTCGCAGATGCAAAATGTGCCATGGTTTGACAACGCATCCATCACAATTGTGGACTATGCAGGTTCGGAGTGCAAACTGGTTGAGGAAGGCATCAGCAGCCATCTCGAAGGCATCAGCACCTTCGGCAAACAGAATTGGTGGCAGCGCTACAGCGAAAATACATAACTCTATCTGCTAAAAAAATAAGGCTTCCCTTTTGGGAAGCCTTAAATTCTACCTATAATAACTATTATACGGCTCTTTCAACTTTACCTGAACGTAAGCAACGTGTGCATACATGCAATTTCTTAGGTGTACCGTTAACGATTGCTCTTACGCTTCTGATATTGGGTTTCCATGTACGATTGGAACGTCTGTGCGAGTGGCTCACTTTAATTCCGAATACTACACTTTTACCGCATACTTCACATTTTGCCATAATATATGACACCTCCTTGAGATTGTTAACGCAATGTAAATATTATATCAAACAAACATCTATATTGCAAGGTTTTTTTTAATAATTTTAAATTTATATAAATTTTTACCTTTAAACGCTAATATTCCGCGTTTTTTTTGTATGATTTGCACATATTTTTTATACATCCAAATCCTGCGGGTTATTTTCTCCGCCATTTTCGGAGCCATTTTCACCACTTTGAGTATCGTCACCATCACCGGTTGTATCATCCCCGGTTGTACCGTCACCGTTTTGGTTATTATCCTCTCCCGTGGTGTTGTCTTCTCCTCCGTTAGCGCCGCCTTCAGCACCGTTTTCGTCTCCATCGCCTCCCGGTGTTTCAGGCTGAGTCTGAACCACGGGATATCGTACTGCGTACATCTGCTGGCGCTGCAGCTTCGCCCCCTGCCATATAAACAAGATTTCTCCGCCCCACAGCTCTTCCATTTTAATTTCCTTAAACTTTTCATTCTTTTCAGTCGAAGGCAAATCTGTCGCCGTGTGGTCAAACAGCAGGACTTTTGTTGTATTAAATGTAGGTCCTATAAACACATTACTTGTGCCCAGTGCACCAATTAAAATATCGCATGATTCAGGAGTGTCGGAACTGTCAATATTAACAATTTCCCCGATTCTTGCATAGTAAAAAACATAGTTTTTGCTCGGATTCAGCGAATCGAGGAGTGTGCTTTCGTTTGAAACCGCCACAGCTTTTGCTGCACTCGACTTAAATTCCTCACTCGCGTCGAATATCAGTTCGATATTCGCAACATGACCTGCAGGCGTTGTTCCGATTCTGATTACGTCACCCGTCTCAATAGCTCTTCTTTCTCCCGTTCTTTCAAAGTTTTCATCAAGAACGTAAGCTCTTTCGATAATACTACGTGTATAGCAGTTGTATTTTTTGTTTACAGAAGTATTGCTCTTCAAATATCCATGTATAACATAAGTTAAAGTTCCGCTCGGATTGGTTTCTTCCACTTTTTCAACTATTACGTTTTCCGAACGATATGTTGGTTGCGCATCAATAGATTCGTTATAAACTACGAATACACTTCTTTGTTTTGCACCGGTGCTGTCTGTAATAAAATAGGGCTCAATATTGTATTTCATATATTCTACAAATTTTCTTGTAGTCGGGAGTGATGATATTGCACCTATTTTATAGTGAGCAGCTTCCAGGTCTCTGTTGTTCGGTACGAACACAACCATCGACTTGGTTTCTGCCGAGAAGGTTTTTGAGTTATCGTCTGTTTTAAACAGCATCCTTCCCGTGTTCGCATCATTTTCGTATGTCAGGCTTTCTCCCCGGAAAGAGTTTTCTGTATCCAGCTCGAGTGTAAGCAGTGTGGAAATCTCCGTTCCGCTTGAAATAACATATCTGATGGGCTGAGAAGTTGCACTGTTAAGCTTAATAGCACTACTTTTACCTTCATTTATAGTAGCAGCATTTTCTTTAAGCGATTCCCAAATGTGTCGTACATTCAGATTCTTATAAAGGTATCCGTTGGGGTTTGAGACACTGTTCGGTGTCACACCCACCTCATCCAGATAATTTATTGCCTTTGTAATGTAGCTTGTTCTGCTGTCCGCCATTGTAAACATTGAAACAGAACCGCCGGAAGACAGGATTTTGAGGTTAAGTTTTTCAGTAGTTTCATTATAAGAAGCACTTATGAGATATCCAAAGTTATATGTAGGTTCCGCAACAGTTGCCCACACAACTTCATTTGATCCATTGAGATATATAGTTAAGTTATCTCCTACTTCATAGTCCAGCGAAGGATCAACATACTTGGTAAAGTAATCGCTGAAATTATATACTTTTCCGCTTTTAGCATTAAATGCTTTTTTCACTCCACCAACAGTTTTAACCGACGCAATCACTATAGAAGCCGTACTGGTTTTCTGTGCTGAAATATCTATTTCTAAGCCGCACTTTGACTGTGCAACAGTCAAAATCATATTTTGGGTAATACTTGTTACCTCAATTTCTTCACCATTTTGTCTGACACTTACATTGTCTCCGGAATCATCAAGTTCAAGCACCAATGCATGGCCGTCACTGTCAGTTCTGAACTTATCTGTAATTTTCTTGGGAGTTGTATTAAAACTTTTGGTTCCCACAACATAAGTTTCATAAGATTCAATCCAGACAAGGTCAATACTACCGTCGGTATTTTCATCAACAACCATGATTTTTCCCGACTCAGGCATAAAATCGTCAATTGTGAGAGGAGTTGCAGTGGTGTCAACTACTTTGTTGTTATATATCACTTTAAGATTATTAACATCGTCTGTTCCAAGCGACAATTCATAGTCTTCATTTCCGTCGGTGTACCAAACTACTCGTCTACCTTCGCCTTCGTTTTTTTGTATTGTCTTGTCTCTTTTAATATTTCCGGCATTTATTTCTTTAATTATAGTTTCTTTTGATTTAACACTCTCTATTTCATAACGACCGGACGCTCCTCCATCAGGATTGTACCTATATTTCATTTCTACTCTGTGACCGAGATAGTAGCTGAAATCACTTCCGGCTGTATAGAACTGCATATATTTTTTTGTTACGTCACTTTCTTCTGTTTTCAAAATAATGTAGTTATTACCTACTTCAGTGACAATGTTATTATTAATAA
>JAFYVD010000066.1 GCA_017558425.1 Clostridia bacterium
AAAACAAAAATCTGTTGCACCAGATACGGCAATGTTATGTGCAGCAGAGGCAGCGTTATTCCGCTTTGGATTGAGCAAATAAAAAGCGGCAAACCTATTACCATCACAGCTCCTGAAATGACTAGATTTATCATGTCTCTCGACGAAGCCGTGGATTTGGTGCTCTTTGCATTTGAACATGGCGTGTCCGGTGATATACTGGTTCAGAAAGCCCCTGCATGCACCATCGGCGTGTTGGCACAGGCAGTGAAAGAACTGTTTAATTCACAGCAGGAAATCAAAATTATCGGTATTCGTCATGGTGAAAAAATGTACGAAACCCTTCTTACAAACGAAGAATGTGCAGGTGCTGTTGATATGGGCGATTTTTATCGTGTGCCCAGTGATAAACGCGACCTTAACTATGACAAATATTTCAACGAAGGAAACGTTGACCGCAATCCTCTCACAGAATTCAATTCTACAAATACAGAACTTCTGACGGTTGAAGAAGTGAAAGAAAAACTGCTCACTCTTCAGTATATCCGCGATGAAATTGCGGCGATGAAGGAATAGGTGCGATATGAATATACTTATTACCGGTGCAAACGGATTTGTGGGTAAAAATCTTTCGGCGGCACTGAAAAACATTCGTGACGGCAAAAATAAAACCCATCCGGCAATAGTGGTGGACGAGCTATATCTTTATGATATTGAATCTACACAAGAGGAACTTGAAATTGCTTGCCAAAAAGCAGATTTTGTGTTTAATATTGCAGGGGTGAATCGTCCGCAGAATCAGGAAGAATTTATGCAGGGCAACTTCGGCTTTGCATCAAAGCTTATTGATACGCTGAAAAAGTATAATAACAAATGTCCCGTTATGTTGGCAAGCTCCATTCAGGCAACTCTTGTCGGCAGATATGCAGAGGGCGAATATGGCAAAAGCAAAAAAGCGGGCGAGGATTTATTCTTCGATTACGCCAAAGAAACAGGTGCGAAGGTGCTGGTTTACAGGTTCCCCAACCTGTTCGGCAAATGGTGCAGACCTAACTATAATTCGGCTGTTGCAACATTCTGCCACAACATTGCAAACGATCTGCCAATTCAGATAAACGACAGAGCAATTCAGCTTGAACTGCTTTATATTGATGACCTTGTGGATGAAATGCTTTGCGCGCTTGAAGGCAAAGAACACAGATGTGAATTTGAAGGGATTGAAACTGTATTTTGCGAAGACGGCGCATTCTGCGCTGCACCCGGTTCTCATAAGGTGACCTTGGGCGAAATTGCAGATTTGCTTGATGTTTTTGCGAATCAGCCTGCATCGCTTGTGATTCCTGAAATCCCCAAAGGAAGTTTTGCGAAAAAGCTCTATTCTACATATCTTTCCTATTTGCCGAAAGAAAAGGTGGCTTTTCCGCTTAAAATGAATGTTGATGCCCGTGGCAGTTTCACAGAGCTGTTAAAGACCGAAAAATGCGGTCAGTTCAGCGTGAATATATCAAAACCGGGTATAACAAAGGGCCAGCATTGGCATGATACCAAATGGGAGTTTTTCATTGTGGTGTCGGGTCACGGACTTATGCAACAACGTAAAATCGGTACTGATGAAGTTATAGAATTTGAAGTTAGCGGAGACGAAATCAAAGCTGTTCATATGCTTCCCGGCTATACTCATAACATAATAAACCTTTCCAAAACGGAAAACCTTGTGACGGTAATGTGGGCGAACGAAAATTTTGACCCGGCAAAACCCGATACATTTTTTGAAGAGGTATAAAATGAATTTTAAGTTTAACTATAAAGAACCACCGGAAACGGGAAACAGCTACCGCAAAGACTTCCTTGACAGTATAGATGAATTGATTGAAAGAAAGTACGCTCAGGCAGAGCAACTGCGTGACGAGCTTTTGAAGGATATTGTAAAAAATCCCGAAACGCACCGCGAAGGGTTTAAAGAGATGCTTGGCTGGCCTCTTGTGGGCGAATCCGACCTTTCCTATGAAGTGAAAAAAGAATTTGTAACAGAAGATTGCGGCGTTAAAATTTATCGTATGCAAACCATAATTCTTGGCGGACTTGCTATGTATGGTATGCTGTTTATCAAAGACGAATCGGCTGACACACCTATGATAATCGCCAACCACGGCGGGCTTGGCGCGCCCGAACTTTGTGCCGGACTTTTGGAAGTGGGTACCATAAACTATAACAATATGGTGGAACGTGTTTTAAATCATAATGTAAACATTTATGCTCCACAGTATCTTAATTGGAACACCGAACGTTTTAAATTGGCGGAAGAGAATATGGAACGACGTGCCGATTACGGGTTCCGTCAGGTAAGAGATAATCAGCTTCAGCAGCTTGGCAGTTCCATTTCGGCTGTTGAGATTTTCGGCGTGATGCGCTCGCTTGACTATCTTATTGAATCGGGAATTGCTCCTGCGGACAAAATAGGTATGCTGGGACTTTCCTACGGCGGTTTTTACACACTTTTCCTTGCGGCAATTGACACCCGCATAAAAGCATCGCTTTCCTTCTGTTTCTATACAAACAGAAAGCATAAAGGAACTTTCTCGGACTGGGTGTGGAAAAACGCGGCAAACAGCTATTTTGACTCGGAGGTTCTGGCCCTTGTTTACCCAAGAAAAATTGATATTTATATGGGTAATAAGGACGAGTTGTTCGCACACGGCGATTCATCAAAAGAATTTGAAAGATTTAAACGGATTCTGGGAGAAAAATCAGAATTTGCATCCCATACAGTGTTCGAAGGAACACACGAAGTCATTAAAAATGATGACAGTATGATAGACAGACTTGTAGAAAGAGGTAGTGGATGATATGAAAAAAGGTCTTGTTCTTGAAGGCGGCGCAATGCGCGGCCTTTTTTCAGCCGGAGTTATTGATGTGCTGATGGAAAATAATATTGAGTTTGATGGTCTTGTAGGCGTGTCGGCAGGTGCAGCTTTCGGTTGCAACTATAAATCACGTCAGATTGGGCGTGCGGCACGATATAATATAAAATATTGCAACGACCCGAGATATTGCAGCTTTTGGTCTCTTGTCAAAACGGGTGATTTGTTCGGCAAGGATTTTTGTTATCGCAAACTGCCCGAAGAACTTGACATATTTGATAAAAAGGCTTTTGAGGCAAACCCTATGGAGTTTTATGCGGTCTGCACCGATGTTATGACGGGTGAGCCAATTTACAAAAGGCTTGACAAAGCGGATGAAAATTGCTATGAATGGATGCGTGCTTCAGCATCTTTGCCTCTTGTATCAACCGTGGTGGAGATTGAGGGCAAAAAGCTTTTGGACGGAGGTATCTCTGATTCCATACCACTTGAATTTTTTGAAAAAAGGGGATATGAAAAAAATGTTGTTGTGTTGACTCAACCGCGCGGATACGTCAAAAAGAAACCTCATTTAATCAGTCTTATATGTTTTGCGATGAGAAAATACCCCGGGATGGCGAAAGCCCTTGCGAGACGGCATAAAATGTATAACGACCAGAAAAAATATGTTTTTGATAAAGCGGACAGGGGAGAAGTGTTTGTCATTTGCCCTGATGAACCGCTTGAAATCAACAGAATCGAACGAAACCCGGATAAACTCCGTGAAGTATACGAACTCGGCAGAAAAATAGCTGAGCAAGAACTTGAAAGGTTGAAAGAATATTTAAATAAATAAAAACATCGTCCAACTGCCGTTTGGACGATGTTTTTTATTACAGTGTCTTTTTATAAAGTTCTTCCATTTGAATATCAAGCCGTGCGCTGGTTTCAGCACATTCGTAGAGCTGATGTTCAAACTCTTCCGGATTTTCAAGGTCTTTTTTATAGCGGATTTTATGTTCAAGGCTTGCCCACCAGTCCATAGACATGGTTCGGAGCTGAACCTCTACGTTCATAATCTTTTTCTGGTCGTGCAGGTAAATAGGGATACCTACAATAAGGTGCAAACTGCGGTAACCTGTTTTCTTTGGAGATTTAAGATAGTCCTTTTTATCAATAAGAATGATATCGTCCTGGCTCAAAAGACAATCGGCAAGCATATAAATGTCGGATGGGAAAGAACAGATAATTCTGATTCCGGCAACGTCGTAAATGCTTGATTCAATGGTTTCTAGGGTCAGTGGAAGCCCCCTTCGATTAAGCTTTTCAAGAATGCTCTCGGGAGTTTTGATTCTGGTCTTTATGGCTTCAATGGGGTTGCGGTCGTAATCAAGAGAAAGTGCCTCGCTCAAAACATTGAACTTGGTCGCCACTTCCATCATAGCACAACGATAATAAGCCATAAGTTCTTTGTATGGAGCGGAAAGGGTGTCAAGTTGCTCTCGGATTTCAGGGTCCAGGATTGCCTGGGCAAGCCGCTCTTTTTCATGCTTATTTATTTTTTTCATTATAGTTCATTCACCTTTTTGACTTTTCTACTATTAAAATTATATCATTAATCTACAGCAAAATCAATTGTTTTCACATCATTTTCATCTAATTTTAAAAAAGCCTTGATTTTTTTGTATTTAGCGGTATAATCAAATAGTAATCTTTAATTTTTCAAATAGGAGATTAGCTGTTATGAAATTGATAGATGCTAACTGTATGATTGGCAGACGAAATTCCTGCCGTGAAGGTTCTCCCGTCACTATGGAGGACTATATTGAGATAATGGACAGATGCGGCATTGAAAAGGCAGTTGCTTTTCATTCGGCTGCGTTGGAATATGACCCGAAAACAGGTAACGAAAAGATGAAATCTGAGCCGTTTCCCGAAAGGTTTATGCCTCAATGGGTTGTGATTCCCAATGTGTTTGACAGATTTTATCCTGCAAATGAAATGATTTCGGAAATGAAAGAAAACGGCGTTACCAGCGTTCGTCTGATGCCCGGGGTTTACAGACATTCGCTGAGAAGATACGCCATCGGCGATATGATGGATGCGTTTGCAGAATGCAAGGTGCCAGTATTTATTGATAAACCGCAGCTTGAATGGGCGCAGGTCTATGACTTTTGTAAAGAATACCCCAACGTCAATCTTGTGCTTTGCAGCTGCCACTATGCGCTCACAACCATGGAACTTTGGCCCATTATGAAAGAGTGCCCAAATCTTTATGTAGAAACCTCCACTTTTGTGATGCATAACGGTATAGCAAAATTCAGCCGTGAATTTGGTGCGGAAAGATTTCTGTTCGGAAGCGGAATGCCAACTGTATCTGCGACGGCATCGGCATCTATGATTTTCTATGCGAGCGTCAGCCAAGAAGAAAAAGAACTTATCGGTCACGGTAATATAACAAGACTTCTCGGGGAGGTGTCTTTATGATTGCTGAAAAAATTCTTAATGGACTCCCGCTTGATGATGTTTTTGTTTTTGATGTTCACGGCCATTACGGAACCAGCCCGGGCGTTTTTCTGCTTGATTGCTATGCGGACGGTATGCTGGCTACCATGGACAAGCTTGGTATTAATTCGATATGTGTGTCTTCGACCGAAGGACTTTATAATAATGTTGAGGCGGGCAATGATATTGTTGAAAAGGTTGCGAAAGAAAACCCCAGCAGAATTTATGGATATGCTTTGCCTTCGCCACATTATGAATATGACCTGTCAAAATATTTTTATCCCGGCTCGGGGATTTTGGGTATAAAAATAATTGCGACGAGCCAGAATTCGGAAATCAGGAACAAAAATTACATTCCGGCACTTGAACTTGCTGACAAACTCAGTCTCCCGGTGCTGTTCCACGCGTGGGATGCAGGGGAGGTTAATCAGGCGGTTGAACTGGCGACGAGGTTTAAAAACGCAAAAGTTATTCTTGCTCACGCGGGAGTGACGTCGCTGACTGCGAAGCTTGCGGCTATTGAAGGCGTCAAAAAATGCGAAAATGTTTTTGTTGACACCGCTGTGTCCATAGCCTATGAAGGAGCAATTGAATGGATTGTTTCCAAGGTAGGGGTGGATAGAGTGCTTTACGGAAGTGATTTACCTTATTTTGACTGTCGACAGACTTTTGGCAAAATTGCATTAAGCAAACTTTCGGAAACGGATAAAATAAAAATTTACGGAGAAAATGCGAAAAAAGTTTTTGATTTGAAATAATAAAAAAGGTATGTAAAACCAATGTTTTACATACCTTTTAATTTGTCTGTTATTTTTGATTCTGCTGAGATTTACTGCGAACCCTGGACGTGAAACTTTTAAGCAACTGGCTTGTTTTACGTTCAATGATATACATCATAACTATCGCTGCCACCAAGCAAACTTCGGCGATAAGGAAAGTGAAAAGCACAAGAGCGTCTGTCTGGAAGGCGGTGAGATGGAAATGTGCAAAAGCGGTAAGCAGATAAGAGAAGTAGTCGTAATATGTGAATATGGAGAAAATAAATAACACAATTGATGTTATTACGAAAATTCTCAAAGCAAGGCTGGGGAGATATCTTTTGTGGGTTTTGGGACTTGCAATGTCATACTGTAATATTGAAAGAAACAGCAGGAAAACGGAAAACATTACACCGTCAGCCGTTACAATGAATACCAGAATGTCAAGTTCGTTTGCGAAATAACATCTCCACGCCAAAAAGAATGTAGCTATAAATAAAAGAACCGATGTTACAGCCGGTGAAACAATTTTTCCGTCATAGCGTGTGCGGTCAATGTAAAATGTAGCATAAATTATACCAAACAAGCTCGCAATAGTATGAAGAACGGAAATGATCATGTTTCTCAGTGGTGCACTGTTAATAATTACCTGCGGAACAAATTTTCCAAGGCCTACATAGAAAATAAATCCTACCGTCAAGAATGAAAAAACAACTGAGGTTAACGCAAGTGACAACACCGAGATGTTTTTCAGGAATTTTTTATTTATAGTTGCTGTGATATTGAAAGACTTGTTGAAAAACGGATAATTAAAAATACTCATATTTTCAATCCTTTCTGAATTTTATCGTCGTACAGAATATTAAACCGATAAGTCGGCACCGCTGATGTAATCGGGATTTGCGTCCAAAATGGGGCGGACAACTTCGTTTAAAAATTCTGTGGTCTGCTGAGGTGCACGTCCGATAAAGTTTTCAGGTAATAAGATATCATTAATTTCTGAAATTGTCAAGTCGAAACTGTCATCTGCGGCAATTCTCGATATAAGGTCGTTAGGTTTGCCTTCGGTTTTAACCACTTTTGCAGCTTCCATGGAATGAACACGGATTTTTTCGTGCAGTTCCTGGCGGTCTCCACCTTTTTTTACGGCAGACATAAGGATATTTTCAGTTGCCATAAAGGGAAGCTCTGCCTGCATATGGGATTCGATAATTTTGGGATATACAACGAGACCGTTTGTAACATTAAGATAAATGTTCAGGATTGCATCAACTGCAAGAAAAGCTTCGGAAACGCTGATTCTCTTGTTAGCCGAATCATCCAGTGTTCTTTCAAACCACTGGGCTGAAGCTGTTACGGCGGGGTTGATGGCGTCGGAAATAACATATCTTGAAAGAGCTGCCATTCGTTCGCTTCTCATTGGATTGCGTTTGTACGCCATAGCCGAGGAACCAATCTGAGATTTGCCGAAAGGTTCTTCAATTTCTTTAAGATGCTGAAGAAGTCGGATATCATTACTGAACTTGTGAGCACTCTGAGCGATGCCGCTGAGAATGTTAAGCACAAAACTGTCGACTTTTCTGGAATAAGTCTGTCCGGAAACGGGGTAAACGCCGGGAAACCCCATTTTTTCAGCGATTTTTTCATCAAGTGCACGAACTTTGTCGTGGTCACCATCAAACAGTTCGAGGAAGCTTGCCTGAGTACCTGTTGTACCTTTGGAACCGAGAAGCTTCATGCTTGCAAGACGAAAATCAATTTCTTGCAAATCCATAACCAAGTCGTGGATCCAAAGTGTAGCTCTTTTGCCCACGGTGGTCAGCTGAGCTGCCTGAAAGTGTGTGAAGCCGAGAGTAGGCTGGGATTTATACTGGTCTGCAAATTCGGAAAGTGCGGCAATTGCGCCAATCAGCTTTTTGCGAACCAGTTTCAGCGCTTCTGTCATTACAACAAGGTCTGTGTTGTCGCCGACATAACAGGATGTGGCGCCAAGATGGATTATGCCTTTAGCGTCGGGACATTGCTCGCCGTAAGCGAGAACGTGAGCCATAACATCGTGACGGACACGTTTTTCATTTTCCGCAGCAACGTCATAATTGATATCTTCGGCGTGTTCTTTAAGCTGGGCAATCTGTGCATCTGTGATATCAAGGCCGAGTTCCTTTTCAGATTCGGCGAGAATAATCCAGAATTTGCGCCAGGTTTTAAATTTCATATCAGGGGAGAAAATGTACTGCATTTCCGGACTTGCGTACCGGCTGCAGAATGGACTTTCGTAGGTGTTTTTCACTTATCGAGTCCCTCCTTAAGGAATTTTTCAAGTCTGTCAAGACCTTTTTCGATAGATTCCATAGATGTCGCATAAGACCATCTGAGGTAGTTGTCAACACCGAAACCGCTGCAGGGAACGATGGCAACCAGAGCTTTTTCAAGGAAAAGTTCTGCAAAATCGTCACTGCCGTTTATCATTTTGCCGTAAATTGTGCGGCCGATGATTTTGTCAATATTCATCATAACATAGAATGCACCCTGAGGAAGAATACAGGAAACGCCATCAATTTCATTGATTCTTTTGTGCATATAGTCACGGCGTTTTTTAAATTCTGCTTTCATCATATTCACGCAGTCAAGTGAGCCGTCAAGAGCAACACAAGCTGCTGCCTGAGCGAAAGAGTTGGGGTTTGATGTGGCGTGCGACTGAATGTTTGCCATTGCTGTTGCAAGTTCTTTTTCGCAAGCTGTGTAGCCGATTCTCCAACCTGTCATAGCGTATGTTTTGGACATTGCGTTTACAACAATTGTAAGCTTTTTGATGTCCTCGCCGAAGGAAGCGATACTAACGTGTTTCGCACCGTCATAAGTAAGATGTTCGTAAACTTCGTCGGAAATAACATAAATGTTATGTTTTACAGCAACGTCCGCAATTGCACGAAGTTCTTCTTCTGTGTAAACAGAACCGGTGGGGTTTGACGGGCTGTTGATTACGATTGCGCGGGTCTTGGGAGTGATGGCTGCTTCAAAATCGGCAGCTGAAATTTTAAATTCGTTTTCTTCTGTAGCTGTTAAAATGACGCTTTTGCCGTCTGCCATAGCAACCATTTCGGGATAACTTACCCAGTAGGGAGCAGGGATAATAACCTCGTCGCCGGGGTTGCAGATTGCCATAAAAATATTGGTAAGAGAATGCTTTGCACCGTTTGAAATAACAATGTCGGTGGGCTGATATGTCAGTCCGTTGTCACGGAGGAGCTTTCTGCATACGGCCTTTTTAAGGTCGGGAGTGCCGGAAGCGGGAGTATATTTTGTAACGCCGCGGTTTAATGCGTCGATACAAGCAGCTTTAATTTCGTCCGGAGTATCAAAATCGGGTTCTCCTGTGCCGAAGCCTACTGCATCAATACCTTCTGCCTTCATTGCTTTGAACTTGGAGTCAATTGCAAGAGTGGAAGAGGGTTTAACTCGTTTTGCTTTCTCTGAAATATACATTTTATCAAAACCTTTCTTGTCTGCACGGGACTTGTTGATGTGTGGGATTTGCCGTATTTTGCAGACTCTAACAACATTATTTCCCATTATAAATCATACATTATTATATTATATACCATTTTACGGAAAAATGCAAGATTTATTTTTGAAAAATTCAAAAATATAAAAAATTTAAAAAAGATGCATTTCTGTATTGACAAATGAGAAAACTTGTGATATAATCTTTTTTGTTGTCAGCTTATGACTCAGCTTTTCATGGAGAGGTGGTTGAGTTGGTTGAAGGCGCAGCATTGGAAATGCTGTATACGTTAATAGCGTATCGAGGGTTCGAATCCCTTCCTCTCCTCCAATATATTGCCGGATTGT
>JAFYVD010000067.1 GCA_017558425.1 Clostridia bacterium
ATGCACCTGCGGAAACAGAGGATGTCTGGAGGTTTATGCGTCGGCAACGGCACTTATTCGTCAGACCAAAGCGGCTATGAAAGAAAATCCGGACAGCGAAATGTGGAAAGTGTGCGGCGGCAAATTGTCTGCGGTTAATGGGCAGACGGCTTTTAAAGCGAAAGACGCCGCTGCTAAGGCGGTTGTAAAAAATTATCTCGGATACCTTGCCGAAGGACTTGTGAGCATTGTTAATATGTTCCAACCGGAAATTATTTGTATCGGTGGCGGAATCAGTCACGAAGGAGATAAAATCTTAAAACCGCTGAACAATAAAATTGAGAAATTCTCTTTTGCGAGATTTGGCAAACAACAGACCAAAGTGAAAATTGCAAAACTCGGCAACGATGCCGGGATAATCGGTGCCGCACTTTTGTGGAAAAATGAAAAGGAGTAATCAAATGAAAAAAATTCACCTTTTATGCAATGCACATCTTGATCCTGTGTGGCTTTGGAGATGGCAGGAAGGAGCTGCTGCGGCAATTTCCACATTCAGATGTGCGGCAGATTTCTGCGATGAGTATGATGGTTTTGTGTTTAACCACAATGAATCGCTTGTTTATAAATGGGTTGAAGATAACGAACCTCAACTTTTTGAAAGAATAAAAGTACACGTGAAATCGGGTAAATGGAAGATAATTGGCGGTTGGTACAATCAGCCTGATGCTAATTTACCATCAGGCGAAAGCTTTTCCAGGCAGATTCTATACGGGAAAAATTATTTTATGGAAAAATTTGGCGTTGAACCTGAAACTGCACTGAATTTTGACTCTTTCGGTCATACAAGAGGACTTGTTCAGATTCTTAAAAAGAGCGGATACAAAAACTATATCCTTGCCAGAATTTTAGACCCCGGAGACTATAAATGGACCGGCTTTGACGACAGCGAAATAAAACTCCATAAATCCTTTGAGGGTTACGGCTCGGTTTTTGGCGATATGGAAAGAAAAATCGGTCGTTATATAGAATCGAAAAACGGAGAAATTCCTGAAAACTCCATGATTTTGTGGGGTGTTGGCGACCACGGCGGCGGTGCTTCAAGAAGAGACCTTGCCGATATTGCAAAAGTGGCAGAAAAGCTCAAGGAACGGGGGATAGAAGTGATTCACTCCGACCCCGATACATATTTTGATAAGATTGATGTTGATAATCTTCCAACTCTTGATAAATCGGTTCGTCCATTCTCGGTAGGATGTTATACAACCATGTCAAGAATAAAGAAAACTCATCGCAGCCTTGAAAATATTATTTATATGACAGAGAAAATGCTCGCACACGCAAATCTCGTTTACGGCACTCATTACGACAAAAAAGCAATTGAAGATGCCACAGAGGACCTGATGTTCTGCGAGTTTCACGACATTCTGCCCGGCAGTATGATTGAAGCTGGCGAGGTTGATGCTTTAAATCGGATGGGGCACGGAATATATAATATGGAAAGTCTGCAGGCGAAAGCATTTTTTGCTCTTGCGGGCGGTCAACCCAAAGCGGAAGAAAATACAATTCCCATCCTGGTTTACAATCCGCATCCATATCCTGTAAAAACTCAGGTTTCCTGCGAGTTCCAGCTTGCATTGCAGAACTGGAAACTTGACGAATTTACAGGCGGCGAAGTTTTCAAAAACGGCGAAAAAGTTCCTTCTCAGTTTGAAAAGGAAGCCTGCAATATGAACCTTGACTGGAGAAAGAATCTGGTAATTGAAGCAGATCTTGAACCGCTTACAATGAACAGATATGACTGCAAGCTTGAAATTAAGAAGGTTGACAAAATTTGGGATATAGATAAGTTTGAAAAACGTTACTGCTTTGATAACGGAGATATGCAGATTACCTTCAATCCCGAAACAGGTCTGATTGACAGCTACTATGTAAACGGCAAAAAAATGTTAAATAAAAATTCAGGTAAGCTGATAGTTGTGAATGACAACGAGGACCCATGGGGTATGACGGTTGATTCTTTCAAAGATGTCTGCGGAGAATTTAAACTCTTGTCAAAAGAAGAAACGGCAGCATTTTTAGGTCATCCCGAGGAAGATGTTGAGCCCTTTAAAATTGTAGAAGACGGCGATGTAAGAACTGTTCTTGAAGGTATTTACGGCTATAACAAATCCTATGCGACGGTCAGATTCTTTGTTCCCAAAAAAGGAACAAAAATCAGAGTTGATGTGATAGTTCATATGTCCGAAGCCAACAAAATGATAAAGCTTTCGTTTAACACAATAAACGGCGAATTTGTCGGACAGACCGCTTTCGGCACAGAAACACTTGAAACCGAAGGTAAAGCGGCTGTGTTCCAGAAATTCTCTGCAGTTAAAAATGATGACACTGCATTTGTTGTGGTTAACGATGGTACGTATTCGGGCGACTATGAAGATGGCGTGCTGAATCAGGTTTTGCTCCGTACGGCAGGATATGCGGCTCACCCGCTCAATGAGCTTATGTGGGAGGAAGACCCTGAGGGTAAATCGCCAATGCGTATGTATATGCCGCGCGACAGATACCTGAAGCATATTGATATGGGCGTCCGTGAGTTTTCGTTTGAATTTTATGGCGATAAGGACACCACGTTGGCAGATTATAATGCGGCGCTGTTTAACGAAAAGCCTTTCGCACTTTCATTCTTCCCGAGTGGAGATGGCGAAAAATGCGGAAGCTTTATCGAGATTGACAATAAATCGGTTACACTTTCGGCATTTAAAAAGGCGTATGATGATAATGGCTATGTTATAAGACTCTATAATTCGGCTGAAAAGGCAGAAAAAGTGAAACTCAGCATACCTTGTCTCGGATTGGAAAAAGACCTTGAGTTTGGCAAGTTTGAAGTAAAAACCTTCAGAATTGACCCTGAAACAAAAACTTTTGAGGAAACAGATATAATAGAAAGAAGCAAGTGTTAAAACACTTGCTTCTTTTTTTATTATTTAAATTCCTCTGCTGTAATCCAGCGGTAACCGAATTCTGTTACCTTTCTTGCGAGAAGATAAATTTTTTCGGCGTAATCCGGCTGATAAGCATAATAATGTGGGTAATAATACTGCTCGTGAGTTGCACAGCCGATAAATTCTCTGCCGTCGTTAAGCTTGTCAAGAGCCTCATCAATTTCTTCAAGTGAGTGAAGGTTGAGAGTCGGGCCGCCGCCAAGCTGACGGAATCTGAGACCTGTTTCTTCATCTAAATGAGAAGTGTTTTTACCGAAATAAGAATTTTTGATTTCAGTGGAAACGTGGTTGTATCCGCAGATTGAGTTTGCAATACGAGTGTTTTTGCCCGCACGGATGCAAAGCTTTGTTTCAGGCTGACGGTTTTGTCTTAAACGGAAAGAATGTCCGTAAGGCAGACAGTCGTCGTCACCGTCAAATTCTTTTGTGTCGCCGGTTGAAGGTGACACGAATTTAACGCCGCAATCATAAAGGGCGTGGCAACCTGCTTTACTAACGGGCAACCAGTGAGGACAAAGTGTTACCGAAACAGATTTTTCGCCTGCAAAACGTTTGATTTCACCCACAACAAGCTCGTAGTTGTCCTTTACATCCTCGTATGTAGCATTTACATAAGGATAGTCAGGAAATTCCTGCTTTGCGTGGAAAGCCATTTTCAGCCAGTCAGAAGCTGCTTCAAATTCGGGTTTGTAAATGTCGGGCATATCCGAGAGGGTAAACTCTTCGTTGCCGTAGAAAAAGTCTGTTCTGTAGAACAGGTTGAGCTGAACTGTAAGACCCCATTCGTCGTGAGCTTTTTTCAGCATTTTCATAAATCCGTTGTCGAAAAGCGACGCCGGACGTTCACGGGCGATATCACGCATCACCCAGATAACGTCGTCAATAAAAAAATATGCTACTTTTTCCATAGTTTTAGTACTCCTTAAATTTATAAATTTATATTTGCAACGCAATTTTTTACAATTTCAATTTCTTTTTCCGAAACTGCTTCATCAAAATCGCAGAAAGTATTTGCAGTTACATCGTTGCCGGTGAACTTTCTGTACCACAAAAGTGCAAGCGCATATCGGCTGACACCTAAAGAGGCGTGGAAGGTATCTCTGTGAATATTGTCAATTCCTGCTTCAATCATATTCTGGAAAAGTGTGCCTGAAGGAATAATTTCGGTTCCGATAGCTTCGGCGGCTTTGTCATATGCCACTTTAATATCGTTATACATATCAATTCTCTTGGAATATCCCATTGTTTTGCAGAGAAGGTCGCTGCCTTCTTCGTATGCCCAGGTCTGGTGAATAAGCTGTTTTGCTTTGGGAGCGTATTTTTTTACATAAGCTGAAAGCTCATCGAGATAGGGTTGATATGTTTCGTAATTAACACTGCCTCGACTTGCCTGTTGCATTGTAACGATATCCCATTCGCGGTTCAAAAGAGCCTCTTTGATTGAAACTAAAAACCCTGTACTTTCGCCGTTATACTGCAGAGTATAGCTTTTAGCATCTTCGTGCATATTTTTGAAATGTCTGTAAAGGGGACAACCGCCGATATAAAGGTTTACAACCGACATTTCAACGCCGTCAGCTTTTGCAATCTGGTGCAGATAACGGGTAGCGTCCATAGAAAAACTGTTTCCGATAGCTAAAATATTCATAAACTCACCTCAAAATTAATATTCGTATCTTTTTTTATAGTCAGGAATTTCAACGTTAATAACATAATTAACCTGTCTGATTTTCCATTCAATAGCTTTTCTGTCGCCAACATATTCCATACTGGGTTCCCAACCGAGACGGGAGTCTGCATCAACAAGGGGAAGGGTTGCTTCAGCGTTTTTAATTTCCGCTCTTGCAATTTCTTCGAGTCTGTCAAAAATCTTGTCAATTTCAGCTTTGTCCTGTTCAACAAGTAGTCTTGTCTTTGTGAGATACCACTGTTTTACGTGGATGCCTGTTGTTAGAATTGCAGAAATGTATTTTCCGAGGTTGATAAGATAAAGCAGATTTTCGTTGGGGTTTTCGATGGATTCAAGAATTTTTATACCATCATCTGTAAGTGTTCTTGCTTTTTCAAGAGAACGAACTTCAACAGGTGTACGGATTGCATTGGGAGTGTTTGCGGGCCAGTCGTTTGACGGATAGTTGGGGTAGTCGGGGAAGAAAATTCTGTTACCGAAGTGAGCATAAGGCGCACAGGGAACATTTACTACTCTTCTGAGACAAAGCGGGAAGGAAGGTCCGCAACGGAAAGGACCATACTGGTCTTCGTTGGTGGGGGTGAAATGAGTGATTGCTTCACTCCAAAGCTGCAGCGCTTCATCAACTTTTGCTTCGTTTCCTTTGCCGAAATGCTTGATAAGGATGTGATTTAAATGTTCTTCCATTGTCATTTCGGTGTCAGAAAGAGCGAGGTTAGAAAGGTCGCCGATGAAAGAGGGATAGAATCCGAAATGGTGGGATTCCATAATACCGCAAAGACCCCAATCGTCGTGAGCTTTCACCATACCTTTGTAACGTTTAATCCACTGATAGGGCATCGGGTCATAAGGTACTGTACCCATATCCCAGGTAAGGCCGCCTGTATTTGTCATAGAATAAAGCTTTATACCACGTTTTTTTGCAGCTTCAGCTTCGGATGTGAAATATTCGCCGGGACCTGCAAAAACGAGGCTGTAGTCGGTACATTCTTCGGTGATATGTTCAATTTTGTACTGATGGAACATTTCGAAAGTACAGAGGAGTGAAACGTCTGTGGGCATAGCTTCGATAAGTTCAAGACGTTCTTTTTTGGGAGCCCAACCCCAGTTGTATGTCCAGAAAACAACATCTGCATCAGGATTGTATTTTCTAACTGTATCACGAACCAGCGCAATCCACTGCGGATAGTCACAGCAGGGGAACCAACCCGGACGGGGTTTACCGCTGGGAACGTCTCCTGTATTCCAGTCACCGCCCGGCTGACAAACGCGGGGGTCTTTACTTGCGAATTCAACGCTTTCACCAACAAGAGTTATACCTTTAAGACCGGGACATTCTTTGAAAAGTTTACCGTAAAGTCCGTCATAAACGGCTTTTGCGGATGGGTCTTC
>JAFYVD010000068.1 GCA_017558425.1 Clostridia bacterium
GAAATTATCCGCGAGGCAGGTATTGTGGGAATGGGCGGTGCAGGTTTCCCCGCACACATTAAGTTCAATCCCCCAAAAGATAAGCCCATTGACTGTGTAATTATCAACGGTGCAGAATGCGAACCCTACCTTTCGTCCGACCATCGCAGTATGCTTGAACAGCCGGCTGACCTTATCCGCGGCCTTGAAATTGTGATGAAAACCGTAGGTGCTCAGCACGGAATCATTGCCATTGAAGATAACAAAACCAATGCTATAGAAAAAATAGCCGGACTTCTCGCAAAGAAAAAAGATATTGAGGTTAAAGCCTTAAAAACAAAATATCCGCAAGGTTCGGAAAAACATATTATCAAAGCCGTTCTCGGCAGAACAGTTCCATCGGGCAAACTTCCTGCAGACGTCGGCGTTGTTGTCACAAATGTTGATACTGCCATATCTGTCAAAAAAGCTCTTGAAACGGGTTTGCCGGTTATCAGACGCCGTGTAACCGTATCGGGATTTGGTATAAAAAATCCGGGAGTTTTCTCGGTTCGTATAGGAACCCCCTTCAGCGAAATTATTGAAGCTGCAGGCGGAATGACCGATGACGTAATCAAGGTTGTATCCGGCGGTCCCATGATGGGAACCCAGGTTTTCGACACAGATGTGTCGGTGATAAAAACCACATCCGGAATTCTTGCACTCACCTCAAAAGAAACTGCTGTTTATCAGGAAGGTCCTTGCCTGAGATGCGGCAAATGCGTGTCAGCTTGTCCTATGAATCTGATGCCGGTAAACATTGCGGCGGCAGGCAGAGCGGAAGATGGCGAAAAGGCATTCATCTTTAACGCGCACGACTGTATTGAATGTGGTTGCTGTGCTTATTCTTGCCCTTCGCGCAGAAATCTGATTGAAAGTGTGCGACTTGCAAAAAATATGGCAACTGTCATTGCAAGGCAGAAAAAATCTGTATAATGCCCTGATATCGGGCAGAAAGGCGGAATTTATCATGAAGCTTAACAACACGGTGACAACATCACCGCATATAAAACAAGCTGACGGTATAAGTTCGGTAATGCTGGATGTTATTATCGCCCTTGTTCCCTCAGCACTCGGTGCAATATTCTTCTTCGGAATTAAAGCATTACTCATTCTTGTAACCTGCATCACTTCCTGCGTCCTCGCAGAATACTTCTGGTGCAGAATTTTCAAAAAACCCATTACCACCGGCGACCTTTCCGCCGTTGTAACGGCACTTCTTCTGGCATATTCTCTGCCTCCCCAAACGCCTTTATGGGTTGTTATGATAGGCGCTGTATTTTCCATAATAGTGGTAAAACAGCTTTTCGGCGGTCTGGGACATAACTTTATGAACCCGGCACTTTGCGGCAGAGCCTTTCTAATGGCATCCTGGCCTGCATATATGACAAGTTGGACCACTCCCACCGCATTCGGTGCGGACGCAGTTTCCACAGCCACACCTCTTGCAACTCTTGCTTCGGGAAACTGGCAGGATCTGCCTTTGTTATCCGATATGTTTTTCGGCAACCGAAGCGGCTGTATCGGTGAAACTTCTGCCGTTCTTATTCTTCTTGGCGGAATTTACCTTATTGTCCGCAATGTTATAGACTGGAAAATCCCTTTCTTCTACATACTCACATCCTTTGTTTTAGGCTTTTTCCTTGGCGGTGGAACGGCAATGCAAAGTCTGATGACGGCAACTGTTCACATCATCACAGGCGGTATTCTCCTTGGCGCTATTTTCATGGCAACAGACTATACCACCTCCCCTGTTACACCTTTGGGTCATATAATTATGGGTGTCGGTTGCGGTCTCATCACCAGCCTTATCAGATTCTGCGGCGGTTATGCCGAAGGCGTTACATACGCAATTTTAATTATGAACGCCCTCACTCCGCTTATCGACAGATATATCCGTCCCCGTACCTTCGGACATTTTCCGGAAAAGAAGGAGGCTGAAGTTAATGCTTAAACAAACCATAAAACTTGGCGGAATCCTGTTTTTGATTGCCTGTGCAACCGCACTTTTGCTTGCAGTTACAAACAGTCTTACGGCAGATAAAATTGCCCAGCTTCAGCTTGAAAAGAAAAACGAAGCAATGGCTCAGGTCATAGCAGCAGAAAACTACAATCTTATCGAAAGTCAGCCGGAAAGTTATGAGCTTTATCAGGCTGCAAACGGCGACACAACAGTTGGCTACGCAGTATCCATTTATGCTAACGGATATGGCGGCAACATCAGCATGATGGTGGGTGTAAATCCCGACCTTACAGTAAACGGCGTATCAATAACTGATATGTCCGAAACTCCCGGCCTTGGAGACAATGCAAAAAAACCGGAATTTACCGACCTTTTCAAGGGCAAATCCGAAAATGAACTTGCGCTTACAAACGAAGGCGGCACAATTCAGGCTTTAAGCGGTGCAACCATCACCTCTCTGGCAGTTACAAATGCCGTTCGCTCAGCTGTTGAAATTGTATCAAAAGAAATTTCAGGGGGTGCTTACAGTGAATAATAACAGTTATCTTAAAACTTTTTTAAATGGTATAATCACAGAAAACCCCGTACTGGTGCTTCTTCTCGGAATGTGTCCCACGCTGGCTGTATCCACTTCGGTTCAGAACGCCGTGGGAATGGGATTATCCACCACATTTGTACTCACCTGTTCAAATATGGTAATTTCCCTGCTTCGCAAAGTTATCCCCGGAGAAATTCGTATAGCATCCTTTGTTGTAATTATCGCAGGCTTTGTAACCGTGGTTCAAATGCTTCTTTCGGCATTTTTGCCCGAACTTAACGAAAGTCTCGGCGTATTTATTCCGCTGATAGTTGTTAACTGCATCATCCTCGCCCGTGCCGAAGCATTTGCTTCCAAAAACGGCATTCTTCAGTCCGCCGTCGACGGACTCGGAATGGGGTTGGGATTCACAATTGCTCTTTCGGTTATCGCAACCGTCAGAGAACTTCTTGCAACCGGTTGCTTCTATGGAATTCCCCTTTTTGGTGAAAACTTCAACGGCGCCACAGTAATGGTAATGGCTCCCGGCGGATTTTTAACACTCGGTATTATAATAGCCGTTTTAGGCGTAATCAGAAAACGTAGGGAAGGCGGTGACTCCAAATGATTTTAAATCTTATAACCATTGCTTTCACAGCAATGCTCGCAGAAAACTTCGTGCTTGTAAAATTCATGGGCATCTGCCCCTTCCTTGGAGTTTCCAAAAAAATCACCACAGCTTTCGGCATGGGAATGGCGGTACTTTTTGTAATGCTTCTCTCCTCCGTTTTCACCTGGTTTGTTCAGCTTGCGCTTAACGCTCTCGGACTTGAATATCTGCAGACAATAGCATTTATTCTTGTTATTGCGTCGCTTGTTCAGTTTGTTGAAACCGTAATGAAAAAATACCTGCCTGCACTTTACAAATCCCTGGGTATTTATCTCCCGCTTATCACAACAAACTGCGCGGTTTTAGGTTCGGCAATTCTCATTCAGACCAACGGCTATAATCTCCTTGAAGCAATAGTTTTCGGCATATTTGCGGCGCTTGGTTTCACCCTTGCGATTGTAATTTTTGCCGGCATCAGAGAACGCCTTGAAGAAAGCGATATCCCTGAATTTATGAAAGGGCTGCCAATCTCTCTTGTTTCGGCTTCCCTTCTGTCTCTCGCATTTTTAGGCTTCCAGGGCTTTAACTTTTAAGGAGGTCAGAATATGAACATTACAAACATTATTTTAGCAGTATCGGTTCTTGGTGCACTCGGACTGATTTTCGGTGTTGTCTTAAGTCTCGCCTCCTCATTTTTTGCAACCGAAGAAGACGAACGAATTGACAAAATTGTTGAGCTTCTGCCCGGTGCGAACTGCGGTGCCTGCGGTTTTGCAGGTTGCGAGGCATTTGCCAAAGCGGTGACAGAAGGAACTGCCCGACCGGGCGGCTGTAGCGTCGGCGGTGAAAAAACCGCAGAACTTATTGCGGAAATAATGGGTACCGACGCAGACTATGTAAAACAATTTGCCCATCTTAAATGCTCGGCAAGTTGCGCAAAGGCTCCCCATCGTTACGAATTCAGCGGTCTTGACGATTGCCGTGCAGCGGCAAGGCTTGGCGGAGGTCCAAAATCCTGCACATACGGATGTATAGGGCTTGGTACCTGTGCAAAGGTTTGTCCGCTTGGTGCAATATCCCTTGAGGACGGTCTTGCCGTTATTGACGGTGAAAAATGTATGGCGTGTGGCGTTTGCGTTTCCACCTGCCCCAAAAACCTTATCGAAATTGTGCCAACCACAGCCAATTACTTTGTGGCGTGTGCATCAAAAGATAAAGGTGCACAAATGAAAACTCTGTGCAGCACCGGTTGTATCGGTTGCGGAATCTGCGCCAAAACCTGTCCTCACGAAGCAATTGAATTTGAAAACAACCTTGCAAGGATTATTCCGTTCAAATGCCAGAACTGTGGACTTTGCGCAGAAAAATGTCCAAAAAAAATCATCCACATGTATTAATCAAAAATGGAATTGTATATTTAATTCACAAAAAAAGTCTGCAACCGTCGAACGGCGTTTGCGGACTTTTTTGTATGAATAGGAAAAAATGTTTGGTTCAAACTATATTTACACACCTTTTTTTGTGCAAAATTCACTTGAAAAATTAACAGTTTTATTATATAATATAAGTTGGATTATTTTGAAATACGGAAGGTGTTACCATGAATATTGGTCGAAAAATAAAAAGACTCCGTCAGGAAAAGAATCTTACGCAGGACGAACTTGCTCTGCGCTGCGAACTTTCCAAAGGTTTTATATCTCAGCTTGAACGAGATTTAACCTCTCCCAACTTGTCCACACTTGCCGACATTCTTGAAACCCTCGGCATTTCACTTGCTGAATTTTTCAGCGAAGATAAAGACGAAAAAATTGTTTTCAGCGAAAACGATTATTTTGAAGCCGAAAACACCGAAATGGGCTATACTGTGGAATGGATAATTCCGAACGCCCAGAAAAACGAAATGGAGCCAATCCTTCTCACCCTTCTTCCCGGCGGTTCTTACAAAGAGGAAACCGCCCACGGTGGCGAAGAATTCGGTTATGTGCTGTACGGAAGCATCGTCCTGCATATGGGCAACAAAAAGTACAGAGCCAAAAAGGGCGAATGTTTCTGCTACAAACCCAACAACAACCATTACATTTCAAATAACGGCAAAACCAACGCAAAAGTGCTTTGGGTATCTTCACCGCCGTCATTTTAAAGGAGACCATATATGGCATTCAACAGAGAAATTCTTTTACCGGGCAAATCCTTCACAAGACACGCCGTGTCGCTTGCACTCCCGGTATTTTTGCAAAATCTCATAACCTTCGTCCTTGGTATGATGGACGTTGTCCTGCTGCAGGGCAAAGGCGACGTTGCGGTTGCGGCAGTCAGCATTGCCAACCAGGCATATCTCTGCATAAATCTTTTAATATTTGGTGTCACAAGCGGAAGTTCGGTTCTTATGTCCCAGTTCCGCGGAGCAAAAGATTATCCGTCTATGAGAAAAGCCGCAATAATTGCTTTTGGCACAGTAATGATGCTTCTTTTGCCAATATGTGCCACTTTCACTTTTCTCCCGGAAACTGTGCTTAAACTTATGACATCCGAACCGGAAATTGTAACAGCCGGCATCCCCTATCTTAAGATAGTGTCCTTCTCTTTCTTAGCAAGCGGATTATCATATATTTTCTCTGCCTTGTTACGGTGTAACGACCAACCAAAATATCCGCTTTTCGCAAGTATTGTCGCAATATCGCTCAATACACTGCTCAACTATATCTTAATTTACGGCAAGCTCGGTCTGCCCTCACTCGGAATTCAGGGTGCAGCAATAGCAACCGTCATTTCAAGAATAGTAGAATTAATTTTAATACTCTCCTTTGTTTATTTGGGCAAAATTAAAGAAATAAAAATCTCAACAAAAGATTTTTTACATTTTTCCAAAAACCATATAACCAAATTTTTCTCAATATCAACGCCCATTATTTTCAACGAATTCATATGGGGCTTTTGTTCTACAGTTTATGCCGCAATTTACGGCAGAATGGGAACAATGACCGTTGCCGCCATGAGTGTAGCAAATGTAATAAACCAGGCTTTTGCAACACTTCCCAACAGTATCGGCTATATAACGGCGGTAATTTTAGGCCATCTTTTGGGTGCTGAAAAATTTGAGGAAGCAAAAAAACGCGCAGGAACTCTTTCGTTTTACTCCATTTCTCTTGGAATTCTCATGGGATTATTAATGATGCTTCTGTCGCCCTTCTTTGCGAAAGTAATGTTCAGCGGACTTAGTGATGAAGTTACAAATCTTGCAATTTCATTTATGATTATTTTCGGATGCTATCTGCCCGTTCACGCATACTGTTTCACTTCCATCGCAGGCATACTGAGAAGCGGCGGAGACAGCAAAGCAGGTGCACTGATAGATCTTCTTCCCATGACACTTATAGGTATTCCCATCGGCATAATCTTCGGCATAAAGTTCAAGCTTGAACCCTTGTTGGTTGTCGCCCTTATGAACACCGAAACCGTCGTAAAAATGACGGCAGCTTTCTTACGGGCAAAAACCTACAAATGGGTCAGAAAAATAGAATCTGCAAAATAGGTGATTTTATGTATTTTAAAAGTATAACCCTTCAGGGATTCAAATCCTTTGCCGACAAAACCGTTCTCGACTTTAATGGCGGCGTGACCGCCATTGTCGGTCCTAACGGAAGCGGCAAAAGTAACATTTCCGACGCAATTCGCTGGGTAATGGGTGAAATGAGTGCCAAATCGCTTCGTGGTTCCAAAATGGAAGATGTTATCTTCTGCGGAAGCGAAAAGCGTAAACCACTCGGTTTCGCCGAAGTCACCATCACTATGGACAACAGCGACAAATCGCTTAAACTTGATTTTGACGAAGTCAGCGTTACTCGCCGTGTCTATCGTAGTGGCGAAAGCGAATATTACATAAATAAAGCGGCTTGCCGTCTTAAAGACATCCACGAACTGTTTATGGATACCGGTCTCGGAAGGGACGGATATTCCATCATCGGTCAGGGTAAAATTGATGCTATTTTAAGTGCGAAATCCGACGAGCGTCGTCACGTTTTTGACGAAGCGGCAGGCATTTCCAAGTTTCGTCACCGTAAGCTTGAAGCAGAACGCAAACTCGAAACCACCAACGACAATCTGCTTCGCGCAAACGACATTATAGGCGAGTTGGAATCTCAGCTTGAGCCTTTAAAAGAGCAGGCGGCAAAGGCAAGAGAATATCTTGACCTGCGTGAAACCCTGAAAAAAGGTGAAATTAATATCTGGCTCACCGACATGGAAAACAACAAAGGTCTCCTTGACGGAGCCAGAAAAGACCATAAAATAGTTGCCGACAACATAACATCTGTGGAACAGCAGATTCAGGCAACCGAAGAAAAAATAGCTCAGCTTAAAGAAGAAACCCGTCAGCGCGATTCTGCAATTGACGCCCTTCGTGCTGAAATTTTCCGCAAACGCGAGGACATCACAAAATCTGAAAGTGAAGCGGAAATTATCAAAACCAATGTTGAACATTCTTCAAACGACATTCTGCGAATTTCGGGCGAAATAGATGCGCTTAAAAAGCAAATATCCACCCTTTCCGATTCTGCAACCGAAAAAGAATCATTAAAAGCCGAGCTTGCCGACAAAACCGCTCTTTCGAAAGCCAAAGTAGCTGAATGTCGTGCAGCCATTTCGGAAATTATGGGCAAAATTTCCTCCGCACGCGACAGTGTTTCGGGTGCCGACGCTTCTACCGAAAGCATCACTCAGCAGCTTCTTGCTCTCAGCACAAAGGTTGCGGCAAACAAACAGCTTATAGAATCGGAATCCCGTCGTATCGCCGCACTTGAGTCGGAGCTTGTCGAAGCTCAGGCAAAATATTCCGAAAAGAAATCGGTTGCAGACCAGCTCAGTGAAAAAACCGAGCGATTGAATGCGCGTTGTGCCTCTCTGCAAAAAACTCTTGAGGAATCAAAAATAAATGCCGAAAAAGCACTTACTGAGCTTTCAGATTTCAGGGAACATATTTCCACTTTGGAAACTCAGCTTATAAATCTTGAAAACCGCAAAAAAATTCTCACCGACCTCGAAAACAATTTTGACGGTTTTGGCGGAAGCGTAAAAGCGGTCATGAAAGAGTATCAATCGGGAAGTCTGAAAAACAAAGACATTTTCGGTCCCGTTTCTTCTCTTTTAACAGTTGATACAAAATACGTTCATGCAATCGAAGCAGCTCTTGGTGCCGCAAACACCCATATAGTAACTGCTTCGGAAGAGGACGCAAAAGCGGCTATCGCCTTTCTCAAAAAATCAAATGGAGGTAGAGCCACATTTCTCCCTATTACGGCAATGAATCCCAAACCCTTTGAGGACAGAAATGTTTCCTCCACCAAAGGGTATATTGGCTTGGCATCCGACCTTGTTGAATTTGATAAGAAATTTTCTGCAGTTATTGAACATTTGCTTGGCAAGGTTGTTGTTGCGGAAAATATTGACCTCGCCGTTGAAATGGCAAAAAAACATTCCTATTCTTTTAAAATAGTAACTCTCCAGGGCGACACCGTTAACGCAGGCGGCAGCATTGCGGGCGGTAGCATTTCCAAATCGGGAAGTCTGTCCCGCCGTGAGGAAATTGAATCACTTGAAATTAAAATTTCGGAGCTCCACAAACAGCTTGAATCGGACCGCGCTAAACTCGACGACTATATTTCGGCGTCCGAAAAGTCCGAACAGGCTCGTGAAAGTGCATCACAGCTTCTTTGGGACACACGCCGAGAGATGGCAGAACACTCGGTTGCCGTTAAACATTCTCAGCAGGCACTTGCAGAATCTGAACAGTCTGTGTCGGAATCAGCCAAACTGCTTGCACAGCTCAAAGAAATTGTTTCAAATGCAAAAAACATTGAAAAAAGTTCTGCACAAGATTCCGAATCATTGAAACAACGTCTTGAAAAAAGCGCACTCGACCGTTCGGGAGCACAGCTTGAAATCTCACAACTTCAGGATAAACTTTCTCTGCTCACCGAGGATTTAAACGGACTTACCGCAAACGCCGTTGCGGCAGAAAAAGACCTTGAAATGTGTCTGGCATCGCTTGAAACCATTCTTTCGGAAATAGAGTCTGCCAAGGCGCTCATTTCTGAAAAGAACAACTCGATCGAAGGTTTTAATAAAAACAACTCTCTGCTCCTTCAGAAATCGGCAGACCTTTTAAAACACGCCGACCAACTGCGTGTTCAGATTGAAAAAGATGAAAAGACGCTTGAAGAGCTTACAGGGCAGAAATCTGACGGAAACACTCGTATCGACAGTGCCGAAGCTCAGTTGAAATCGCACAACGAAACCGCGTTTAAACTCCAGAGCGACGAAAGCAGACTGATGGCTCGTGTTACAAAGCTTGAATCGGAAAGTGAAAACATCCTCACTCGTTTATGGGAAAGCTACGAGCTCACCTATACAACCGCTCAGGCGTACCGTGATGAAGCTGCCGACTATAATAAACTTCAAAAAGAAGTAGCGTCCATAAAAAATAAAATCCGTGCAATGGGCAACATTAATGTGGGTGCTATTGAAGATTATAAAAACACAAAAGAGCGTTACGACTTCCTCACAGCTCAGCGTGAGGATATCGTGAAAGCCAAAGAGCAGCTCCAGCAGCTCATTGAAGAGATGGTCAAGGTGATGACCGAAATGTTCAAACAGAATTTTGAAACATTAAACAGAGTCTTTTCCGAAACCTTCCGCGAGCTTTTCGGTGGCGGTAAAGCCTCTCTCACCCTTTCAACTCCCGATGATATTCTGGAAAGCGGTGTTGAAATAAACGTTCAGCCTCCGGGCAAGAATCTGCAGAACATCACCCTCCTTTCGGGTGGCGAAAAAGCCTTCACGGCAATTGCGTTGATATTCTCAATTCTGAAAATTTCGCCAACTCATTTCTGTATATTCGACGAAATTGAAGCGGCGCTTGATGATGTAAACGTGTTCCGTTTTGCAGAATTTTTGCGTAAGCTTTCTTCCAAAACACAGTTTATCGTAATTACTCACCGTAAAGGTACAATGGAATCTGCAGACACGCTTTACGGCGTAACAATGCAGGAAAAAGGTATCACCCGCCTGCTCTCACTTGAACTTGACAAAATATAAGCCCACAGGCAGAAAGGTATAGATAATGGCATTTTTTGAAAAATTAAAACAAGGACTTGCAAAAACCAAAAACTCTTTTACAGAAAAAATTGACAGTGTTCTCAGCACATTCCACAAGGTTGACGAAGACCTGATGGAAGAGCTTGAAGAAGCTCTCATCACAGCAGATGTCGGTGCAATTACATCAATGGAAATAATTGACCGTCTGCGTGACAAAGTTAAAGAAAAACGCATCAACGAGGTCGCTGCCGTTAAAGACGCACTCGCCGAAATCATTTCGGAAATGATGTGCAAAGAAGAGACGGAAGAATCTTCAGCCAAAGAACTCATTCTGGTAATCGGCGTAAACGGTGCCGGAAAAACCACTTCCGCAGCAAAGCTTGCACACAGCTATAAACGCGAAGGAAAATCTGTTCTCCTCGCCGCAGCCGACACATTCCGTGCTGCCGCAATCGACCAGCTTCAGGTATGGGCAGACAGATGCGGAGTTGACCTGATTAAACAGGCAGAAGGTTCCGACCCTGCCGCAGTTGTATACGACGCACTTTCCGCCGCAAAAAACCGTGGCACCGATGTGCTTATTGTGGATACAGCCGGCAGACTTCATAACAAAAAGAACCTTATGGAAGAGCTTCGCAAAATCCTCAGAATTGCATCTGAAAAATTCCCCGAAGCAAAAAAAGAAGTCCTGCTTGTTCTTGATGCAGGTGCAGGTCAGAACGCACTTTCACAGGCAAAGCTTTTCGGCGAGCTTGACGAAATTACAGGTATAATCCTCACAAAGCTGGACGGAACCGCAAAAGGCGGCGTAATTATCGGCATCAGTGCCGAACAGCACATTCCCGTAAAATATATCGGACTGGGTGAAGATATAGATTCTCTCGAAAAATTCCGTCCGGACGAATTTGCTCGGGCACTTTTTGAATAGGCGGTGAACTTTATGACAAAAGAAAAAAATAAGGACCATATTGGTTCAGTAAAAATCAAACATAAATGGCTGTGGTTTATCCTTCTTGCACTTGCCGTTATTGCCGGCGCTGCATTTGCAGGCGTAACAATTTATGCCAACGCGCTCAACATTACCGAAATCGGCGAAAAATACCTTTCCATTTACATCAAGGATATCCGCCTCGCCGCAATTTGTTACGGACTTGCGTTTCTTATCAGCATGGTGGTTTTTTCCACCACCAGCATTATTTTAAAGCGCAACCTTATAAAATGGGAAGAAACTGCACTTTACCTTAAATCTAAAACAGGATTTTTTATATTGAATGCTGTTTTATCTTTCATCACAGCATACTCTCTCCCTTATAACATTGCCCGTTCGGTCCTAGTTGCAATGAACCCAACCTGGTTCATCCACGCAGACCCGATATACGGCAAAAACATAGGCTATTATGTGTTCCAGCGTCCACTCTTCACAGAGCTCACCACCTGGGCATTATTGGTTATCGGCGTTGCATTTTTCTACGCTGTTACCGTGTATTTTATATACTATGCCCGCAACGGTGCCGGTGGAATTAAAGTTTTTGCAAAACAGCCTCAGATAATCAATCACCTGGCTTCCATCATACTTACCGCTTTTGTTGTTTTAATGTTTTTCAACAATTTCTCAGCGGAATATCTCCTGCTTAATAACACAACCACAGAATCACGTGGCGGCTTCACCGACATTATGGTGTGGTCAAACTTTTATAGATTCTCCCCATTCCTTTTAGGAGTAATAATTATTACTGCAATATTTTTCATGGCGAAAAAACAGTCCCGCCACCTTCTTTATTCCCTGCTTGTTTATCCAGCGATAGCACTTTTGGTGGGAGTTTATGCCTTTGGCGTTCAGACATTTTATGTTACTCCCAACAAGGCAACCATTGAAAGACCTTACACAAAACACCGTATTGAAAGCACCAACTGTGCATACGGACTTGACGGCATAAACGAAGTTACATATCCCCTCAACGGAAAAATCAGCTCCGAATCGGTTACCGCAAACGCATCTCACATCGACAGTCTTATTGTCACAGACAATCAGAACGCCCTTAACATGCTCAATCAGCAGCCCAATTCGAAGCAGTTCCATTATTTCAAAAATGCAGACCTCATTCCCGAAAAAGTAAATGGCACCTTGTCTGCAAAATATTCCGCAGCGCGCGAAATATTCATTCCTTCCGACAACAAAACCCTTAATGAATATAACAACCGCAAAATGCGCTACACCCACGGTTTCGGTGTTGCAACCGTAACACCACAGAACACACCGATAATTCCGTCTGAGAAAACTTCTCAGCCAAGAATCTACTTTGGCGAAACGGAAAAGGATTTCAAAAAAGACTATATTATCACCGGCACATCAATCGGTGAATATGATTATGAAACAGAAACAGGCGAAACAACATTTAATTATGACGGTCCTGCCGGCATAAAACTTACCCTGCTCAACCGTCTGATTTATGCTTTCAGATATCAGGACCCCACCATTCTTATGTCCGGAAATATAACAAACGAATCCAAAATACTTTTCAACCGAAATGTGGTAGAGCGTGCACGTATAGTGCTTCCCTTCCTCTCTTTTGATGACAATCCATATCTTGTGGAAGCAAACGACGGCAGCCTCAAATGGATTCTGGACGGCTATACCACAACAAACAGTTTCCCCTACGCAGTAAAACTTTACGACCTTGATGAAGATTTCGGCACAAACTACGTCAGAAACTCTGTTAAAATTACGGTTGATGCTTATACAGGCGATGTAAACGCCTATATTATTGACTGGGATGACCCCATTATCAGAACAATAAGCAACATTTACCCCGAAGTTTTCCTCACTTGCTCACTTCCCGAGGAAATTGCATCTCATATGAAATATCCCAAAAAGCTGTTTGAAATGCAGTCCAACATTTACAAAACTTATCACGACACCAACCCCGCAACATTCTACACTCGTGATAATGCCTGGGAATTTGCAATGAGCAAATCGGGCGAAAGTTCTGCTGTAAAAAGCCTTACTCCCTACTATCAGATTGTAAATTCCGCTGACGGCACTCGCGAGCTTGCACTGATTTCTGCCTTCACACCCGCAGGCAATTCCGAGCATTTAACCGCGCTCTTCACAGCTTCTTCAAACATTAACAGCTATGGCGAGCTGACGCTGTACAGATTCCCGAGAAATACTCACGTTTTCGGCACAATGCAAACTGAAAACCGTATCGAATCGGACAAAGCTGTGTCAGAGGAAATTGATAAACTCTCCGCGGAAGGTACTGTAGTCTTCGGACCACTTTCCGTTCTGCCTATGTTTGATACCATTTGTTATATTAAACCGGTTTATGTAAATTCCGGTGCGCTTCAGCTCAAACGTGTTATCGTAGCATGTGGTGAAAGCATTACAATTGACGAAACCGCCTCTGCGGCTTTTCGCAAACTTGCCTCAATGAATCCCAAGTCTGACTATTCCTTCACTCCTCCCGAAGTCCCCGAGCAAGACCAGGAAATTTCCGAATCGGAGTATAACTCTCTGATAATCGAAGCTTTGGACAAATACAGTGAAGCAAAGCAGTTTTCCACCGAAGGCGATTGGGTTAATTATGGCAGAGCAATGGACGAATTTGAATTACTTCTCGACCAGATTCGTTACGACCTCAAATATCCCGAAACTCCCAAAACAGATGACGGAAGTTCAGAGACCGTTCAGCAAATCGAAGAATAATACCTTTTAGCTTAAATAAAAAGGCTGTAAAAAACATTTGGTTTTTTACAGCCTTTTCTTCTTTACTGGATTCTTATCAGCTCTTCAATAAGCTGGTGTTTTTTGGGGAAGTCCTCACGATACATATCAATTCGGCTTCTCACAAAATCGTTCGCATCCTCGCCGTTGTAAATCGCTTCAAGCTTCGCCTCAATCTCATCTTGCGGAACATCTCTCACCATCCCCCACTCAATAAAAGCAAGAGCACGAAGTCTCATTGTAACATCGTATACAGGCTGAGTATGTTCAGACAGCGGTTTTTCCGCTTCTGCTTTCCATTCAGCCATTGTGGAATAAACAGGCACATCAAACCCCTGTGCTTTAAGGAAGAGCTTCGCCATAACTTCCTGACCTTCCATACTGGGGTGAACTCTGTCCGTATCAACTATTGTATTATACAGGTCTTCTTCCTGCAAAGTTTCCATCACATCAAAAAATTCGGTATTAAAATCCACCACATGGCCGCCATAGTTTTCTGCAAGTTTTTTAACAATTCTGCTTGCCTTCTGCAAACCTACAATAGAACCTGCCTTGTAAGGATTTTCTGTAATCATATTCAAATTTGTTGGAGTGGGTGTACAAAAAATCAAATTAACACCTTTTTCACTCAGCGTATCCGCAATTGTTGTAAGCGCCTTTTCGTATTCTTCCAGAGCCTTAGCTCTTTCCTTCAGAAGCTCTTCCGTCACATTTTCGCAGTTCCAAAGCTCGTGTTTAATGTCATTCATACCGAACATAATAACCACATCAGTCGGGTTATAAGGAATAAGGTCTGTCACCATACGTCTCACAGCAACAGGAGCAACCCCTCCGCTTCTGCCTGCATTGAAAATCTTCATTGTGCAGTCGGGGTTAATTTCTCTGTAATAATCCAGGATTCTGCAAGTCCATTTTGTTCTGGCAGTGATGCTGTCGCCAAGGAATCCAACCACCGCATCTTTTTTAAATTTATACATAATATTTCACCTCATAATTAAGTTTTCTTACATTATACAACAACACATTTTTATTTTCAAGCAAATTTTAAAAAATAATTGATTGCCGGTTCATTTTATGGTATACTTATAATAATACTGATTTTGCGGAGAATAAATATGTTTAAAATAAAGGAACTACACGGCGGCGTACGCCTTATTTATCAAAATATGCCCTATGCAAAAAGTGTTGCATCGGGAATTTTTATTAAAAGCGGTTCGGCTTTTGAAAGCGGAGCTTTTTGCGGAATTTCGCATTTTATCGAGCATATGCTTTTCAAAGGCACCAAAACCCGCAGTGCACTTGACATTGCCACCCTTTCCGAGCTTACAGGCGGCAGACTTAACGCCTACACCGACAGAGAGTGTACCTGCATATATACTCGCACACTTCCTGAAGACCTGGATATTTCTTTCGAGCTTATGAGCGATATGGTGCTTAATTCTGTTTTTGATTCCGATTCCATTCAGACAGAAAAAAGCGTTGTACTTGAAGAAATTAAAATGTACGAGGACAACCCCGAAGAGCTTGTCCACGACATTCTTGCCGAAATTACATACCCATCCCACCCCATAGGTCAACCTATCGTTGGAACAGCTCAGTCTGTGGAAGCATTCACACCCGAGCTTATAAATGAATATATGAAATCGCGATACATCGGTAATAACATCGTTATTTCCGTTTTCGGCAAATTTAACGAACAGGCATTAATCGAAAAAGCGGAAAAACTTTTCGAAAATGTTCGTCCCGGCATAAAAGAACTTCCTCTTTCGCCTGCAGAATTTGTATCTGCATCCGAAATAAGGCAAAAATCCGTGGAGCAATCACACATCGCCCTCGCTTTCCCCGGCTATCCCTCTTCAAGCGATAATAAATATTCTTTAAACCTTATCAGTAATATTTTCGGTGGCAGTTCAAACTCCCGCCTTTTCCAAAAAATCCGAGAAGAACTGGGTCTTGCCTACTCTGTTTATTCCTGCCCAAGCATATTCACAACCGCAGGATACACAGCACTGTATGCTGCTTGTGCTACCGAAAATCTTGAGCTTGTTAAAAATCTTTTGCTTGAAGAAGCACACCTGTTGTCTTCCAAAGGAATTTCAGAAGAAGAACTTGAATTTTCAAAAAAACAGTTTGCCTGCAGTTTTGTTTTGTCCTCGGAAAACTGTTCAAGTCTGATGTCCTCGGCAGGCAGACAGCTTCTTTTGCTTGACAGAGTAAAAACCGACGAAGAAATCTTAACTAACATCAAATCGGTGGATATTTCCTCAGCAAACAACGCTGCAAAGCTTTTCAACCCCGAATATGCATCCACAGCCATCATAACTCCGTAATTTACGGAAAATTATGGAGTTTTATCCAAAATATAAAACTTGTAAAAATTGCACCTCTGCACAACATAACTGCGGAGGCGATAATATGGAACCAAAAGATTTAATGTGGCAGATTTTCTCCACAACAGGAAATATAAACCACTATCTTTTATACAGCGAACTTTCAAACAAGAAAGGCGGCACACTTCATGGACCAGATAAATACAAAAGCAATAGTTCTGCGGACAGCAGCATTTGGCGATTACGACAAGATGCTCACCCTTCTTGGCGAGACTACCGGTAAAATTTCGGTAGCCGCCAAAGGCGGTAAAAGTCTAAAACACGGCGCAGGCTGTTCAAATTTTTGCTACAGCGACTTTATCATCTCAAAAAAAACCGACCGCTACACAATGTCGCAGGTTTCCCCGATAGAAACTTTCAGCGGTCTGTCCACCGACCTTGATGCATTAAATGCCGCTGCAAAAATGTTGAAATTCACCGAATATGTCTGTCCCGAAGGCGAACCCCAACCTTTGCTTTTGCGCACGCTTTTAAACACGCTTTATGCCATGGCAAATTCCAAAGCACCTGTCAATAAATGCGAATCGGTGTTTTATTTCAAAGCACTTTCCCTTCTCGGATTCACCCCCGAACTGGACGGTTGCTCAGCCTGTGGCGAAGAATCTTCGCTCTGCAGTTTTTCTGTGGAATATGGCGGCGTTCTCTGCTCGGAATGTGCAGGCTCTGTCGAAGATAAAATCCCCGTCACCGCCGAAGCGGTTGCGGTGATGAAATACATAATTGAATGCGACATCAAAAAGCTATTTTCTTTCACAGCATCCGATGCATCCCTTGCAGAGGTCAAAAAAATTGCCGATAAATTCACAAAACATTACCTTGACTTTTAAAAAAGGACTGAGTTTTCACTCAGTCCTTTCATCATATTAATAGTTTTTAAACAAAATTGTTCTGCTGCCCGGGATTATAAACTTATCCGATTTTGTGCCGTCCGGTTCAAGCTCAAGTCCTTCATCAATTATATATGCCTTCATATCGGCATCAAGATTGGTTTCAATCTCTTTTGCAACATCGGAAGCATTTGAAATAAGCACCGCTTTTTTTCCATCCTTTTCGGCCGCCTGAACATAAAGCTCTTCGCCTGTTATTTCAGATTCAACCTGATTTCCGAGTGCGTAAAGCTCGCCGAAAGCTTTAAGAGCAAAATAAAGCGGATAAGGCTTTTTGGTGAGCGAATTGAACACCGCCGCATACATTGAACTACTCATTCTCGCATCATAGAGACAAAGAATATTTGTAGAAGTATCCTGCATCAGGCACATTGTAGCCACGCATTTCGCCGCAGCTTTAACTGTTCCCTGAAGCTTACTCGTAGGTGCAACGCTCCATTCGTTAAGCTGATTTTCAGCGTACGAACATCCACACTCCGCAAGTTTTTTATCAATATAAAGTGTGCAGGCAACTGTCTGCTCGGGCGAAAGTCCGTAAGCGTGCCAGGAGAAAAAGTCCATCGGTGCGCCTTCTTTTTTTATGTAGTCCATAAACTCATCAAAAAAGTCCAGCATATACTGACCGCGTTCACTCATATAAATATCGGTCGGCATAGGTTCAATATCAAGCCCATATTTTTCAGGGTCTGTGAGCGCAAAACCAACACCGCTCGAACCGTAACCGCCAACTTTAATATTGTCTCCGAAAACAGATTTCAGATGCTTTGCCGCAACGGCATAAAATTCATAAAACTGTTCTTTTGTACCATGCCACATGGAATTAGTCTGAAGATTGGGGCCGTTGTCGGCTTCGTTCCAGATTTCCCAGTATTTTATGTCGTAATGAAACCCGTCAGCCCACCCCTCGTTATAGTGACGGATAATGTGCTCACAGATTCTTGCCCATTTCGCAAAATCTTTGGGCGGGAAAATTCTGTACGCTTTTATATAAAAGTAATTTTCTATCGTTACACCAAGTCTGAAAATGGGGTAACAGTTGTTTTCAATAAGCCCTTTTATCAGAATATCGGTAAAAGCAAAATCATAGTTTTCTTCCTTTGTTTCATCCGCATCAAAATCACGGAAAATATTGGGTATATCAACCCACAGATTCTGCCCGAACATACCGCCTACATCGTGCAAACGCGAAAACGGAATGTTTGCATCTTTAAGATATGAAAACGCTTTGGTGTTCGCCCCCTGAAGCGGTGGCTGACCAACTGCATTCATAGCCTTGATTTTACCTTTGACTTTTCCAAAATCTACAGTTAATTTTTCCATTTTGCATACTCCTTAATAGTTCTTAAACAGAATAACCGTATTGGGTTCAATCACAAACTTGCCCGCTTTTGTACCATCAGTTTCAAGCTGAAGTTTATCGTCCACTATGTATGCAATCATCTCATCGCCGAGATTTGATTCAACTTCTTTCGGTTCTTCGCTGATATTAGAAATCATAACTGCCTTTTTATCACCATCTACTGCCGCCTGAATATAAAGCTCTTTTCCTGTTACACCCGATTCCACTTGATTTCCAAGTACATAAAGCTCGCCGAAAGCTTTAAGCGAATAGTAAAGAGGCAATGTTCTGAACGGGTCTGCCCCGAAAAGTGCCGCATACGCTCCTCCTCTTGCCTTTGCATCATAAATGCACATAATATCGATAGAGGAGTCTTGCATTTTCAGCATAGTTGCCGCACAGCGTGCCGACGCTATTTTTGTTCCTCTGAATGTTCTTGTAGGACAAACGCTCCATTCGTTCACGTGGCTTTCAACATTTGTAAATCCAAGCTGTTCAAATCTATTATCCACAAATTTTGAAGCATTGTAAATCCACATCGGATGTTTTACATATCCGTGCCATGAATAAAAATCAAACGGGATGTTATTTTTGGCAACATACTCGGTAAATTCCTCAAAGAACTGAACATAGTATTTTCCGTGCTCGTTCATATAGGGGTCATCCGCAGGAACAGACTCGCAATCAAGACCATATTTCGGGGGATCAATAAGAACATAACTCAATCCGCAACCGCCATACGCGCCAACCTTGATTTCGTCGCCGAAACAAGCCTTGAGATGTTTTGCCGTAATGCCGTATAATTCATAAAACTCCTCTTTTGTGCCCTTCCAGAGCTGGTTATCTTCAATTCTCGGACCTTCATTATCGGGTTCACACCACACTTCCCAATACTTTATATTGTAATGGAAGCCATCCGCCCAACCATAGTTATAATGACGGATAACGTGTTCGCAGATTCTTGCCCATTTTGCAAAATCCTTAGGCGGGAAAATTCTGTATGCCTTTATATAATGCTGATTTTCTATTGTAACACCCAATCTGAAATAAGGCTCAACTCCGTTATCAATCAAACCCTTAATCAGAATATCGGTAAATGCAAAATCGTAGTTTTCTTCCTTTGTTTCATCCGCCTCAAAATCGCGGAACAGGTTTGGAATGTCAACAAATCTGTTGGCGCCGTAAGGGCCGCCTACGTCATGCAGTCTGGAATAAGGAATATTTGCCTCTTTCAGGTAGGAAAACTTTGTTGTGCCGATTCCCTCAAGCGGCGGCTGACCAACGCCGTGCATCGGCTTGATTTTACCTTTGACTTTACCAAAATCCACTGTTAATTTTTCCATAACACCATTTTCCTTTCGGCATCGTTTTTTATTATTTTACCACTGCTTTTTAAAAAAACAATGGTATTTTGAGTAAAAACCATGGACTTTCGAGTATTTCTCGCCCTTAATAGTTCTTAAACAGAATAACTGCATTGGGTTCAATCACAAACTTGCCCGCTTTTGTACCATCAGTTTCAAGCTGAAGTTTATCGTCCACTATGTATGCAATCATATCATCGCCGAGATTTGATTCAACTTCTTTCGGTTCTTCGCTGATATTAGAAATCATAACTGCCTTTTTATCACCATCTACTGCCGCCTGAACAAAAAGGTCTTCGTCTGTTATTCCTGATTCAACCTGATTTCCAAGAACATAAAGGTCGCCGAAAGCTTTAAGTGCAAAGTAAAGCGGAGTCGGTCTGAATGGGTCGCTGCGGAAAAGTGCCGCATAAGCACCCGCTCTTGCTCTTGCATCATAAATGCACATAACGTTTGTAGAAGCATCCTGCATTTTCAGCATGGTTGCCGCACAGCGTGCCGACGCCATTTTTGTTCCTCTGAATGTTGTTGTAGGACAAACGCTCCATTCATTAACGTGATTTTCAATATTTTCAAACCCGAACTCTTTCAGTTTTTTATCCATATATCTGGAAGTATTGTAAAGCCACATTGGGTGTTTAACATATCCGTGCCACGAGAAGAAGTCAAACGGGATATTGTTTTTGGCAACATATTCGATAAATTCTTCAAAGAACTGAACATAGTATTTTCCGTGTTCGTTCATATAAGGGTCATCTGCAGGAACAGCTTCAAATTCAAGACCGTATTTTTCTGGAGTAATCAGTGTGTAAATCAAACCGCAGCAACCATAACCGCCCACCTTGATTTCGTCGCCGAAACAAGCCTTGAGATGTTTTGCCGCAACGCCGTAGAATTCATAGAACTCCTCTTTTGTACCCTTCCACATCTGGTTATCTTCAACTTTCGGACCTTCATTGTCGGGTTCGTTCCAGATTTCCCAGTATTTTATATTGTAATGGAAGCCGTCCGCCCAACCATAGTTATAATGACGGATAACGTGTTCGCAGATTCTTGCCCATTTTGCAAAATCCTTAGGCGGGAAAATTCTGTATGCCTTGATTTTGTGGAAGTTTTCTATTGTAACACCCAATCTGAAATAAGGCTCAACTCCGTTATCAATCAAACCCTTAATCAGAATATCGGTAAATGCAAAATCGTAGTTTTCTTCCTTTGTTTCATCCGCATCAAAATCGCGGAACAGGTTTGGAATGTCAACAAACATATTTGCACCCATCCAACCGCCTACGTCATGCAGTCTGGAATAAGGAATGTTCGCATCTTTCAGCCAGGAGAACTTTGTTGTGTTTAGTCCCTCAATCGGCGGCTGTCCAACTGCATGCATCGCCTTGATTTTACCTTTTATTTTTCCAAAATCTACAGTTAATTTTTCCATTTTCAATTCCCCCTTTAATAATTTTTAAATAATACTACTCTGTTAGGAGTAAGCACAAATTTATCAGCTTTTGTTCCATCTTCTTCAAGATTCATTCCGACATCAATTACATACGCCTTCATATCATCACCGAGGTTGGTGGTGATTTCTTTTGTTTCATCCGAAATATTTGTAATCAGCACAGCTTTTTTGTTGCCGTCGGTTGCAGCCTGAAGATAAATTCCCTCATCTGCACCCGAAATGTCCGCACGGTTTCCGAGAGCATAAAGCTCGCCAAATGCCTTGAACGCATAATATACACCGCCCGGTTTAAATGTTGCAAGATCGTAAAATCCGCCGTAAGCACTGATTGAAACAAATCTTGCATCATAATACATCAGCATACTGGTCTTTTTATCCTGCATTCCGCACAACATCGCTGTTGCACGTCCCGAAGCATAGGGAATCTGTTTGTTTAAAATTCTGTTGTGCGAGTGGTTCCACTCGTTCAGATGCGTTTCTAAATCGCCATAGCCGTTTTCTGTCAGCACTTTGTCAACAAAATCTGCCATAACTGACGAAAATTCAATGGTTGTATAGCAATGCCAGGAGAAGAAATCTATCGGCGACCCATGTTCCTTTATATACTTTATAAAGTTGATGAAAAAGTCCACCCTGTAAATTTCCCTGTCCTTTGTGTATCGTTCTTCTTCGCGACGCGGAATATCCATTCCGTACTTTTCGGGATATCCAAAAATCCCGTAAAATCCACATGCACCGTATCCGCCCACCTTAATTTCGTCACCAAAACATTTTTTAAGGTGTTTTGAAGTCACGTCATACAGCTCATAATACTGCTCCGCTGTCCCTTTCCACAACTGGTTGAGTTCGGGCTCTTTGCGATTTTCAGGCTCATTCCAGATTTCCCAGTATTTTATGCCGTAATGATAACCGTCCGCCCAACCATAGTTATAGTGACGGATAACGTGTTCACAGATTCTTGCCCATTTTGCAAAATCCTTAGGCGGATAAATTCTGTACGCCTTGATATTAGCCTGATTTTCAATGGTAACACCAAGTCTGAAATAGGGCTGAACGCCATATTCAATCATACCCTTTATAAGCACATCTGTAAAAGTAAAATCGTAATTTTCTTCTTTCGTCTCGTCCGCATCAAAATCACGGAATAAATTCGGGATATCAACAAATCTGTTGCCGCCGAAAGGACCACCTACATCGTGCAGACGCGAATAGGGAATATTTGCATCCGCAAGTATCTGCATAGGCGAACAATCAAGCTTGTTGAATCCGCCTGTATACGGTGGCTGTCCAACTGCATGCATGGGCTTGATTTTGCCCGTTATTTTACCGAAATCTACTGTCAAATTGGTCATTTTATTTTCCTCCAAAACATTTATTTGCCCTAATGATACCACAGCAAAACTTAAAAGTCAACCAAAAAACCAACGAATTAAATTCGTAAATATTCAGATATGCTTTTGCCTGTAAAATCCTTAAATGCCGTCCTGAAATATTTCACATTTGAAAACCCGCACTTTTCCGAAATCTGCTCATGAGAAAAGTACCCCGTTTTTAAAAGCTGCTGTGCATACTCCATCCTTATTCCGTTCAAATATTTCTTGGGACTCACGCCGCAACATTGTCGGAACTTTCTCCTGAACAACGTTTCGCACATACAGGCATCTCTCGCCAGATGCTCAATGCTGAGCATAGGGTCGGCAAAATTTCTTTTCATATAGTCTGCCGCGTCTGCAATACGCTTGTCCTTCACTTCTCCCGCAAGAGCCCCGTCCGCCTCAAGTTGTGCCATTATCTCGTAAAACACCGCCGTTGCATTATATTTAAATCCTGGACTTTTTTCCTTCCATATATTAACAGCTTTTTCAAAAAGCACCCTGTACTTTTCGGGATTTTCGGGAGAAAACACCTCAATCTCCTCCGACACATATCCGTACAGATTAAAATGAAAAACAAACGCCTCCGAGCCGGGAGCTTCGCAATCGTACGCCAGTCCCGACGGAACTATTACAATATCCCCTGCTTTTGCGGACACTTTTTTTCCGTTATAACTGTATTTATACCCGGAACTCAAGCGATAGGACATTGCAAAATAAGTTCTGGGCCACGTGAACCATTTGGTTTTTTCCCATGTAAAAAACAGCACATCTATTAAATTGACTGAAAAATCCTGCATAATATCGCCTCCACGTCAATATTATCACTTTCCGTGCCGAAAATCAAGCTTTTTATGCCAAAAATACAGTTTAATTGTGCCGAAAATATGATATAATGAAGAAAAAAAACGGAGGTAGATACTATGACAAGACTTGAAATGGTTATGCAGAATTTCGACAAATATGCAGACTATATGAACGACAGAGTTAAAACCGGAATTGAAGAAAACAGAAAATCTTTCGCCTATCTTACGGTTAAAGATTCGGGCGGCAACCCCGTAAAAGGTGCTAAAATCAAAGCAGTTCAGAAATCGCACGATTTTAAATTCGGTGCAAACCTTTTTATGCTTGACGAGCTTGAAACAGAAGAGAAAAACGAGCTTTACAAAAAGCATTTCCGCGAAACCTTCAATATGGCAACCATTCCTTTTTACTGGAACACTCTCGAACCCGAACAGGGCAAACCCCGTTACGATAAAAACAGCCCCAAGGTATACCGCCGTCCCTCTCCCGACCTTTGTATGGAATTTTGCGAAAAATACGGTATCGAACCTCGCGAACACGCACTTGCATACGAACATCATTTCCCTAATTGGCTGAGAGGAAAATCGGACCGCGAAGTGAAATTCCTTCTTGAAAAACGCTATGCCGAAATTGCGGAACGTTATGCTCACCGCATCCCCACAATTGAGGTTACAAACGAAATGTTCCACGGACCTCATATGCAAATCACAGATTTTTACAGAGCTCCCGATTTTATCGAATGGTGCTTTAAGACTGCGGAAAAATACTTCCCCGCAAACCAGCTTGTAATCAACGAAGTTACCAATGTGTTCAGCGACCCCTGCGGACCTACCTCTTATTATTACAGCATCATAGCAAACGCCCTTGCAAAAGGTGCACGAATTGATGCGATTGGTATGCAGTGGCATATGTTTGACAAAAGAGATAACGAGGAAAATCGTGTTGCAAGATTCTTCAATCCCCTTTTTCTATACGATACACTTGATACATACGCAACATTTGGTAAACCCATTCAGATTACAGAGGTTACTCTTGCCGCACTGTCCAATGAAAAAGAAGACGAAGAAGTTCAGGCAGCTCTGCTTGAAAAGCTTTACCGCATCTGGTTCTCTCACAAAAATGTTGAACAGATTATATACTGGAACCTTCCTGACGGCTATGCTTATGCTGCAGAACCGGGCGATATGTCTGTTGGTGAAAATCAGTATTACGGCGGACTTTTCCGTTTTGACCTCTCACCCAAACCGGCGTTTTCAGCTCTTAAAAACCTTATCGAAAAAGAATGGCACACCGAATCCGAAGTTGTTACAAACGAGGGTGGTATTGCCTGCTTCAAAGGTTTCCACGGCAAATATGATGTTACCATTGTTTCGGACGGCAAAGAAATCAAAAAAGAAATTCATCTTGAGGACAGAAAACTCAAAAAACCTAACCTCAACGAAATTGAAATTACACTGTAAACAGACAGGCTGTAAAAACCAATGGTTTTTACAGCCTGTTTATTATTTGATAAGTCCGTCCCATACAGCGGTTTTAATTGCATATCCCAGTTCGCGTATGTAATAAATAATATATTTTGAAATGGGATATTCGGCACCGAGAACAGTTGATGCGGGAGATAAGCGATATGTCATTATTTTAGTCCTCGCAACATTATGACGGCTTACAATAATGTATGACGGATTTTTTTCCACAAGTTCAAGCGAAGTTTTAACATTGTTGTATAAACCACTTGTTTTATCGTCAATAATAACTTGTGGAGAAGTTATTCCAAGTTCCTTCACCTGTTTGTCAAGATATGCTTTCATCGCCGTTGACTGCGGAAGTGCACGGTTTTCATCGGTACCACCCGACAAAACAATGGGTAGCTGAGGATTTTTTTCATAAACCTTCAAGGCAAGGTCAAGCCTTTCCTCAAGTTCGTCCGTCAGACGGCTTTCCACAAAAAGTCCTCCTCCCGCAACAATAATTGCCTGCTCATTTCCGGTTGGAATATCATCCGCAGAATAATAAATCAATGCAGTTTCCCCGGCTATAAACAGCAATAGAAACACAAGTATATACCACGTCAGCGTTTTGAAAAATTTAAAACTTTTCCGCATCATAACTATTGCCGCAGATGATGCAAAAATCAGCGTTACAAGCAGATAAAACCCTACATTCATATCGTCTAAACATCCGGGTAGAACAAGACTGATTACAAGAGAAAGTGCGAGTGCAATCAGCACAAAAATAATTACAGACATTTCAGTGCACCTGCCTTTTTGTTAACATAAAATTATCCCCTGAAAGCTTGTCTATAACTCTGGGTATTAAAAAGCCTTATAAATAGGTTATTAACAGAGTTATCCACATTATCCACAGGCCCTTTTTTGGAAAAGTAGCACCAAAAATAACCAGTTTTTGCAAAAAAGTTTACATAAACTTATTCCGCAACCTTTATCTACAAAAGTTCATCTTTCAAAACCCTTATAAATAGGTTATCCACAAGGTTATCCACATTATCCACACCCTATTATTTGCATTAGGATTAATTAAATTGTACCCCAAAATTATGTAAATGTAAAGAGAAAAATTTAAAAAAAGAATTGATTTTTTTCCCAGTATATTATAAAATAAAATCATACAAAACGGCAATTGCCGGAAAGGACAAAATTATGATTTATGATATAGTAATAATCGGAGCAGGCCCCGGTGGTATGACAGCGGCATCATATGCCGCAAGATCAGGTCTTGCAGTACTGGTGCTTGAAGGGCTGATCCCCGGTGGTCAGATGGGAACAACTTTCGAAGTAGAAAATTATCCCGGTATTAACAATGTTCTGTCAGGTGCAGAACTGGCTATGGATTTTGAAGCCCAGGCAAAAAAATTCGGTGCCGAAATCGCTTTTGAAACAGCTGAAAAAGTTGATTTTTCCGGTGATATAAAAGTTATAACAACCGACAGCCGTGAAATTCAGGCAAAAACAGTGGTTCTTGCAATGGGAGCAAAACCGCGCAAACTCAGAATCCCGGGCGAAGAAGAATTTGCAGGCCTGGGTGTTTCCTATTGCGCAACTTGCGACGGAGCTTTTTACAAAGGTAAAGACACTGTTGTTGCAGGTGGTGGTGACACCGCACTTGAGGATGCAATTTTCCTCAGCAAATACTGCAACAAAGTTTATCTTGTTCACCGCCGTGATAAATTCCGTGCTGCTTTCGCTCTCGAAAA
>JAFYVD010000069.1 GCA_017558425.1 Clostridia bacterium
CGGCAGACCGTGCCGAATATCTTGGTGAGGCAGAAATGGTGAGTGCGGAAGCGGAGAAAAATGTTTCTGTGGCAGCCGAGGCAAAAACAGATGCCAGAAACAAAGCGATTGAACTGTTGGACGATATAATTGCAAACTCGTCTGCTGATGAGAAAGCCAAGGCATCCGCACTGGAACAGAAAACAAAAATTGCGCAGAATATGGAAAAAGAAAGCATCTGCGAAGGAATTATAAATTCAAAAGGCGTTGGTGAGGCTGTGGTTTACATAGCGGATGACAGCGCTGTTGTGACGGTGAAAAATGACAAGCTTTCAAAAGAAGATGTTGCAAAAATCACTGATGTGATTCTGTCCAACACCGATATAACGGTGGAAAAAATAAAAGTGAGCAAAATGCAGTGAGAGAGATTCTTCGCTTTGCTCAAATTGACATTGCGGGGAAAAGCGTATAAGAACAGAACGAGGGGGCTGTAAAAAAACTACAAGTTTTTCACAGCCCCCTTTAAGGTTATTCTTCGATTTTTGCTTTCTGAGAGTTTATTTCTTTGAAAATATTCATATCAAATTTGGGTTTTCTGTCGTAGGTATAAAGACCGTTTTTCTCCTGCTCAATATCATAAAGCTGAGTGTAGCAGAAACCGAGCATTTTACTGTTTGACAAGAGTGCCTCGGTAAGACCTTTGTAGCGGGAGATGAATTCCTCTTTTGTTTTGGGTGCATTGCCGTAGCCCCAGCTTTCAATATCACATTCCACATCCCATTTTATTCCGCCGTACTCGCTGCAGAAAACCGGTCCGCCGGTATATTTCTGTCTGCCCGGATATAATGGGTTTCTTACAGTAGACTCGATAAGGATATCTTCCTCTTCAAGCTTTTTCATCTGTCCGGCAAAAGTATCGACATCCTGAATATAATCGTGGAAATCGAAAATGTCGGTCGCCACATGGAAGTTACCGCTTGAATCTATGCAGGGACGGGTTGTATCCATAAGCTTGGTAGTTTTGTAAATCATTTCGAGTAGTTCGTCATTCTGTTTTCTGCCGTTAAAATCCCAGGTTTCGTTAAAAGGACACCAGCCGATAATTGCAGGGTGATTAAAATCGCGCTCGATGGCTTCCTCCCATTCGCGGAGGTAGGTAGCAACCACATCGCCTCTGGAATGGTCAAATCCCCAGTTGGCATATTCTCCCCAGACCATATAGCCCATTTTATCGCAGTGGTATAAAAATCGGGGTTCAAACACTTTTTCGTGGAGCCTTGCGCCGTTGAAACCTGCGTCGAGCGAAATTTTGATGTCGTTAATTAGTGCTTGGTCGGAGGGAGCTGTGTAAAGTCCGTCGGGGTAGTAGCCCTGATCGAGAACGATGCGCTGAAAAACGGTTTTGCCGTTGAGCAGGAATTTGTATCCGTCAAGACAAACGCTCCTGAGACCGAAATAGCTTTTTACCTTGTCGTCGCCATATGTCAGCTCAAGGTCGTAAAGTCTGCCTTTGCCAAGCTCCCAAAGATGGATTTCGGACAGGTCTATTGTAAGGTCGGCGTTATTTCCACAGTTAAAAGCAGATGCTTTTCCAACCACCTTGCCGTTATAAAAAGCTGTGGCGGTAAACCGGTCATTACCTGTTACAACGGCTTTTATATGCACTTTTCCGTTTGCTGCGTCGGGGTAATATTTAACGGAATTTATATGGGTCTGAGGCACATATTCAAGCCAGACGGTCTGCCAGATTCCTGTTATTCGGGTATAAAAACAACTGTAAGAGTAATAGCTGTCAAATGCCTGTTTGCCGCTGGGATGTGTTACATCTTTTGTATCGTCAAGTGCGTGGATTACCACGGTGTTTTCGCCGGGGGTTATAAAGTCGCTAATGTCAAAGGAAAAAGAGGTATAACCGCCCTGATGAGTTCCCACTTTTTTGCCGTTGATATAGAGGGTGGTAAAATAATCACATGCACCGATGTGAAGTATGATGCGGTCGGAGGTATCTTTAATATTAATGGTTCTTTTGTACCATACCGAGTTTAAAAAATCAATTTCGCCAATGCCCGAAAGCTTACTTTCGGGGCAGAAGGGAACTGTGATTTCGTGGCTGAAACGGTCTGCCTCGTAAAGCTTGCGGTCAATGCCGCTTGCGCTTTTGTCAATTTCAAATTCCCAGATGCCATTAAGGTTTTCAAAGGATTCGCGCTCAAACTGAGGGTTTGGATGCTCCGGTCTTGGAATGTTCATAATCTTTCCTCCAAAATATTGATTTAATTATATTTTAATGATATAATAATTGTTAAACAATAGATTATTTTAACAAAAAAGTAAGGAATATGAACATGTATGAGGATTTTATAAATATTCAGGTTTTTGATAAAAATATGCCTTTGTCGGTTGACCTTGCGGGAATTTCTTATTGTGACGGGAGCTACCGGATAGAAAGGAAAAAGACAGAAATTTTATGTGTGGAATATGTAATTGCCGGGGGCGGAACGGTAAAAACAAGGGGTAAAACCTTTTATCCGAAGGCGGGCGATACATATCTCCTTATTCCGGGAGAAGACCATATTTACTATTCGGACAGCGAAAATCTATGGGTGAAAATTTGGATAAATGCATCAGGCAGATTAATTGAGCCGATAATTGATATTTATGGGCTGAGAGACAACACGGTTTTTAATTGTAACAGCAGGCAATATATAGAAAAAATACATAAGCTTGTGGGAAACAAGGAATTGTCTTCAAACGAAATTGCAGATAAGGCAGCTATATATTTTCATGAACTGATGCAGTTTTTATCAGCGTATAAAGATAAGAAAGAATATGGACCGGCACAGATAATAAAGGAGTATATTGACAAAAGTATTTATTCTCCGTTAACCATTGATGAGCTTTCCGGATTGATTTATAAAAGTCCGGCGCAGACCATACGGATTTTTAAAAAGCAGTATGGCTTGACGCCTTATGATTATTATATGGAAGGCCGTATGAAAAAGGCGGTGCAGATGCTCGAAAGTACAAGCTATTCAGTCAAGGAAATCGCGTTCCGCCTGGGATTTGGAGACGAACATTATTTTTCGGGCATATTTAAGAAAAAGACAGGAAAAAAACCGACGGACTACAGGTAGTCCGTCGGTTTGAATTTTTATTTTCCTGCGAGGGATTTACGATATTTTTCACTTTCCCAGTTGGCGATGAAGTTTTTGGCAGCTTCGCCCATTGAAGAGAGGGTATATCCGCTTTTTGAAATGTTTTCTGATATAAACAAAACTGCAGTGATGGTTTCTGTTATGGTGAGCGCTTTCTTCTCGTTCATTTTAAGAACAAGGCTACCATTTGAAATATCCATTGAACATTCGCCGTCTTCAAGTTCTGCTTTGTTTTCAAAAAGTGAACCGATTAAAAATACCATCTGGTCAGGGTAAAGGGGGCTTTCAAGAAGTGTTTTTACGGGATATTTGCCTGTTTTTAAAACTTCTGCCATATAGGGCACGTCAGCTTCAATAAGGCCGTTTGAACCTGTTTTAACAGATACTTTGGGGAATGATGTTCCTGTGAGAGAAAAGGCTTTTGCAAGGCGTTCGTTTGCATCTGCGTGGATGTCTAAAACTTCGTCTGCATTGTCGCCGTGAACTATTATACCGTGATTCTGCATAAGGATAACAGCAGGTTCTTTACCCGTTTTTTCTTTTACACGATTAAGCTCTGCGAGGATTGCAAAAGTAAGATTTGCACCGGGGTCGGTATAAGGCACGCTGCCCCAGCTGTAGTCTGCATCAGCAAAAGCTTTTTCGGCAATTTCGTTCATTTCGTGAGAACAGCAGCAAAGGTTTGCATAAACGCTGTGAGTGTGGCACACAAATTTTTTGAGGATTGAGTGGAAACCCGCTTCAACAGACGGACGAAGGGGGTTCATACCATCTAAAACAACTGTGTTTTCTTTTGCGCAAGCAGCGCCTTCTTTTTCAACGTCTGCAAGATTTTCGGGTTTGTTGTTGTAATAGAAATTCTGCAAACCATCCATATTTATAAGCGCGTATGCGTTGTCAGGAGTGATGTCTGCGAGGCAGAATCCGGATGCTTTGATTGCCATAAGTCCGCCCGAAAGTTTTACGGAAGTATTTCCGCCGCCGCCCTGGACATAATCGGCACGGCTGCCTGCTTTTTTCGACATTTCGGAAAATGCCATAAGATCAGTTTTGTTATTTTCTATAAAAGCTTTCATTTTATTTCTCCTGTTTATCTGTTTAACAATACATTTTTTTCATATTCTTTGACTTCTGTAAAGTAGTCGGAAGGTACATTCTCGCGGCGGAGATATTCTTCCCAGATGTCGCCGAAAGGCATTGTTTTCATTTCTTCTGTAAGAACCATCAGCGCTGTGGAATTGCTTTCGTCCTGAAGAGTTTTCATTTTTTCTGCAGGGAGAAGGAGAGCGTACAAAAGTGCTTTCTGAACACTTCTGAGACCTGTTACCCATGCGGAAATTCTGTTGATGGAGGCATCAAAGTAGTCGGTTGCCAGAAATACTCTGTCAAGAGCATCGGCAAATACGATTTCTTTTGCGATTTCTTTTGTTTCGTCATCCAAAATAACCACGTGGTCACTGTCCCAACGAACGCCTCTTGTAATGTGAAGGGCAATTTTTTCACTGAAAAGCAGTGTGGAAGAAATTTTATCCGACACAACTTCTGTCGGATGATAGTGTCCGTTGTCCATAAGGGGAGTGATGCCTTTTTCTGCAACATAGTTTGAGCAGAATTCGGCAGAGCCTACAGTATAGGATTCAAGACCGATACCGAAAACCTTGGATTCGAGTGTTATGTAAACCTTTGATTTATCGTAGGGGATTGACAGAATTTCGTCCAGCGATTTTTTAAATCTCATTCTGGGACCGAGACGGTCTGCGGGAATGTCCTTATAGCCGTCGGGAATCCAAATGTTCATAACACAGGGAATTCCTGTCTGTTCAGCGAAATACTGAGAAATTTCAATACAACGTTTGCCGTGTTCAACCCAGAATTTACGGACATTTTCGTCGGGAGAAGAAAGTGTCAGGTCATTTTTCACCATAGGATGAGAGAAAAATGTGGGGTTGAAATCTATACCCATATTTCTGTCTTTGGCAAATTTCAGCCAGCCTGCAAAATCGTCGGGAGTCATTTTATCACGGTCGTTTTTGCCGAGGCTGTAGCAAGCGTGAAGATTGAGTTTTTTCTTGCCGGGAACAAGGGAGAAAACCTTGTCAAGGTCTGCCATAAGTTCGTCGGGAGTTCTTGCTCTGCCGGGGTAGTTGCCTGTTACGCTGATACCACCCGACAGGCTGTCTGCCCCGTCAAAACCGATAACGTCGTCGCCTTGCCAGCAATGTACCGAAATGGACACGCTTTTCAACTTTTCGATAGCAGCATCGGTGTCAATTCCGAGCTTGCCGTATATTTCCTTTGAAGATTCATATCTGTTCATATATATCACCTCTTTTAACATTATAACACAAGGTTATATAAAAAGTAAAGGACACTTTTTGACCAAAAAGTGTCCTTATTTGATTATGGGAGCATACGGTATTTATGTGGAGACATTCCAAAATATCGGGCAAAAAGTCTGTGGAAATAACTGATGTTGTTATAGCCGACCCTGACGGCAATGTCCGAAACATTCATATCGGTGTTGCGGAGCAAAAAGCAAGCTTCGGACAGACGTTTTTCCTGAACAAGGTCGGTATATGTTTTGCCTGTCCGCATTTTGATTTCGCGTGAAAGCCAGCTGAAGTCGTAATGAAGAGTTTCTGAGATATATGAAAGACTGCCGTCTTTATAATTTTCGTCAATATATGCCAACACATGCTCAACGGCTTCGCCGGATGTATTGCGGCTTTTTATCAGAGTGGTGAGAAGAAGTCCGAGCGTGAGACGGCATTGCTTAATGCTGCGAGGAGCATCGCCCAGCAATAGCCAGATAAGATTTTCAGCAAGGTTGTGCACGGGAAGAAGTTCGGGGACAGAAAAATGCAGATATTCAGAAAATGATGGAAGGCTTATTGAAAAGGTGTTGATGGTTTCCTCAAAAAAGTCGCTGCGCACAATAAAGTTAACGGCGATATCATTTTTGCCGGCAGGGAGAATCTCCTGCATTGTACCGCTTTTCATAATAAGGAAGTCGCCTTCGCCAAGCAACAAAGTTTTGCCGTCAATGATGTGGGTGGTGTGTCCGCTGCACATATAAACGATTTCAATAAAATCGTGACTGTGTGCGGGAAAATGCACAAATCTTGTATGAGGTCGCATTGCAATAGGCGTGCCGGAAGGCAGAAATTTACTGCAACTAACAACATTGTCGGCAGAAATCATATAAAAGTTGCGGTCGATATCTTTGCTTCCGTTTAAAATATTCTGTTCTTCTTTTGTTATAATTGAGAGTTTGTTTAAAATTTCATTTTTTAGCATAAATTCACCCCGGATAAATATATTATAATGAAAAATCTTTTTTAAATCAAGGCTTTTGGGACAAAATATATTTATGAGGTGATATATATGTGGAAAAAAATAAAACCCTATGTAGTATCAATTTTAATTGCACTGGCTGTGGGAGGACTTTCGGCATGGCTGACAAAGGACAGTATGGAGATTTACGGAAACATAAACCTGCCTGCACTTGCTCCTCCGGCGTGGCTTTTCCCGATAGTGTGGGGAATATTGTTTGTTCTTATGGGCATAAGTGCGGCTCTTGTGTACACAGATAAAAATGCCATTCCTGCGGTTAAGGCATCGGCGCTGAAGTATTATGCACTTCAGCTTATCTTCAATTTTTTCTGGACGCTTATTTTCTTCAATCTGCGAAACTGGCTGTTTGCATTTGTATGGCTGGTGGTTTTGTGGCTGCTTATCATCATTATGATAGTAAAATTTTATCGCACCAGACATATTGCGGGAACACTTCAGATTCCATATCTTTTGTGGGTGACATTTGCAGGATATCTTAACTTTATGATTTATCTTCTAAACAAATAAAAAGGGACCGCGCGGTCCCTTTTTGTTTATTTTAATTCTTTTTGTTTTTTGAAAAACTCTTTTGTTTCTTTTGCAACAACACCGCTAAGTGCAAACAGAGCAATGAGGTTGGGGAACGCCATAAGACCGTTGAACACGTCTGCAAGGTTCCACACAATTGAAACTGTGAGGTAAGGACCGATGAATACGGCGATGATGTAAAGCCATCTGTAAGCTTTCACAATACCCATTTTGCCGTTTGTAAGATATTCCAGACATTTTTCAGAATAATAGTTCCAGCCGAGGATGGTGGTGAAAGCGAAAAATGCCAGACAAAGCATCAATACAAATGACGAGAAAGTTGTGTTCCAGGGGAGACCGTTCTGCCAAGCCGCTGTTGTGATGTTAACGCCTTCAAATACGCCCGGAACATAAAGTCCGTGTGCGCCGGTTACGACAACCGAAAGACCTGTCATAGTACAAATAATGATAGTGTCAATAAACACGCCTGTCATAGAAACAAGACCCTGACGAACAGGTTCTTTTGTCTGAGCAGCAGCTGCCGCAATGGGAGCACTACCCATACCGGCTTCGTTGGAGAAAATACCTCTGCCGATACCTTTTTGCATAGCAAGCTTAATTGTGATACCTGCCGCGCCGCCGAGCACCGCTTCGGGGATAAATGCGCTTTTGAAAATAAGTGCAACTGCAGCAGGGATTGCTTTTATGTTGCAAATGAGAATTATAGCTGTGAAAATAAAGTAAATTACAGCCATAAAAGGCACGATGATTTCAGAAACCTTTGCGATTCTTTTAAGTCCGCCGATAATTACGAGGGCGGCACAAATTGTTACTACAAGTCCTGCAATAACAGTTGCCCAAGAATAAGAAATTCCGCCGAGCGTGAATGCGATTTTCGCGTGCTGCGGGTCGAAAAAGTTCTGTGCAGCGGTGGTGATACCGTTAATCTGTGTAATGGTACCGATACCAAGAAGACCTGCGAGGATACCGAAAACCGAGAAAAGAACAGCAAGCCATTTCCAGTTTTTGCCCATACCTTTTTCTATGTAATAGAAAGGTCCGCCAAGGAAATGTCCGTCAGCTTTTTGCTCGCGGTATTTGATTGCGAGGAGGCCTTCGGCATATTTTGTTGCCATACCGAGGAATGCCGCAATTTCCATCCACAAAAGTGCACCCGGGCCGCCGAGACAGATTGCGGTTGCAACGCCGACGATGTTTCCTGTACCGATTGTAGCAGATAAAGCTGTGCAAAGTGCGCCGAAACTTGTTACGTCGCCCGAGCCATCATTTTCGTTCTGAAACATAAATTTCAAAGCTTTTCCGAGGTGACGGACCTGAAGGCATCGAACTCTGAGTGTCAGCCATAGTCCTGCTGCGAGGATAAGTACAATCAGGGGAGTGCCCCACACCCATCCGCTTACGTCTGTTACGATTTTGTTAAGTTGTTCCATTTTGTTTTTCACTCCTTCAAAAAAAATAAAGCCTTGTTCAAGGCTTTGAAGAGTGGACAAACAGCAATAATTTTCGCCCTGTCCTTTTGCCTGAGAGATTGGAAAAAATATTTTCCGTACACCTTCGGCGCCCGCTTAAAGATTTCGGGACTCTCCAGAGGTTCTTGCTGAAACTACAAGAACAGGAACAATTATAGCACACAATTTCGAGAAATGCAAGTCTTACTTAAAAGATTGAGTGAAAAAAAGACAAAATATTCTTGTTTTTTACTCAAAAAATTAAAAAAACAGTAGAAATGCAATAAAAATGTGGTATAATAAAAGTAGCTGATGCAATAGCCAGGAGGAATTTCCAATGAATAAAGAAAAAGCTTATGCATTTCGGGATATACTTACGCAAATACATAAAGAAAATCTTATAGATAATTCTGTCCGTCCGTCTGCTGACGATTTTATTATAAAAAACGGGATGACAATTGGGATTTTACCCGATTCAACCGAGGTTATCCGTGTTGCGGCAGAGGATTTTGCCCATTTTCTGTCTGTTTCAATGGGCGTATCGGTGAAAGTGACAGAATCGGAGGACGCCGACATTTTTGTCGGAACAAAAGAAGATATTAGCTTTGACCTTGGCGACGCAGATTGCTACAAAGGATTTTGCACCGAGGTTGGGGACAAAATTACTGTCTGCGGATTTGACGACAGGGGAGCGGCACAAGGACTTTATTTCCTTGAAGATGAAATGAGCGAAAGACGAGCACCTTTTTTGAAGAAAAAGACTGAAAAAAGAGCACCGCTTTATTCCCCGAGGATGGTTCATTCGGGGTATGCTCTGGATGTTTATCCTGACCGGTATCTTGCGAAAATTGCACATTCGGGCAGAGATGCCATAGTTATTTTCATCAAAGACCTTGACCACTGCGACAAGTACAATGATTTGATAGTAAGGGCGGCGAAATACGGCATTGACGTGTACGCCTACAATTATATGACAGGTGGGATTCATCCCGATGACCCGGGTGCAAGAGAAAATTACGCCAACATTTACGGCAAGCTGTTTGCCAACTGCCCGGGATTTAAAGGGCTCATTTTTGTGGGGGAAAGTGCATATTTCCAGAGCAAGGATCCGCACGTTTCCAAAATCACCGGCAGGGACAGATTCTATCTGCCAAACGGCAAGCCTAACCCCGGATATTGGCCTTGTGAGGATTATCCGGCATGGATAAATCTTATAAAAGATGTGGTGAGGGAACAAAAACCCGACGCCGATATTGTTTTCTGGACATACAACACAGGATGGGTTCCTGAAAAGGAACGAGTGGAATTTATAGAAAAGTTGCCCACCGACATTTCGCTGTTGGTAACGTATGAAATGTATGAGCAGTATAAACTTGAGGGTGTCACCGAATGTACCACAGACTATACAATTGTAAAGACGGGTCCGGCACCTGTGTTCACATCCGAAGCCGAAGCGGCAAAGAAACGCGGAATCCGGTTGTATGGAATGACAAACACAGGCGGACAGACATGGGATATAGGCACAATTCCGTATATTCCCGTTGCGCAGCAATGGATAGCTCGATATAAAACAATGGCAGAATCTGCTGAAAAATGGGGGATGTGCGGGCTTATGGAATCCCACCACTTTGGATTCTACCCATCTTTTATCGGCGACCTTTCCAAAAATGTGATGAATAAAGGAAAGGTGGATTATAAAACTGAACTTCTTAAGGTTTTGGGCAAATATTATAAAGCTGAAAATGCCGAGACAGTGGAAAAAGCACTTGCTCTCTGGAGCGAGGCAATCACAAACTTTATTCCGTCTGAGGATGACCAGTACGGACCATTCAGAGTGGGACCTTCCTTCCCGTTCTGTTTAAAACGGGGATTTGCGGTTCCGTCCGACCCGGATGCTCATTTCGGCAGCAGAATTTGTTTTGTTGATTACGGCAAACGATTCCCGCAGAATTATATGTCTAAAAATACATATCCGTCGCTCAGGGTGCCTGTTGAGATAAAATATCTTGAAAAGGCGAGAGAACTTATGACGGAAGGTATTGAAATTCTGGAAGGAATTTTCAATCCCTGTGAGGAACTTGAAAAGCTGATCAATCTGGGCAGATATATTGTAACGGTTATCACCACGGGGATAAATATGAAACATTGGTACATTACCAAAAATCAGATTTTTGCGGCTACGGACAGAAATGCTGTTCCTGCTATGATAGACAAGCTTGAAGCTGTGCTTATAGATGAAAAAGCAAACGCACAAAGTGCGGTTAAGCTTGTTGAAACTGATTCCCGACTCGGTTGGGAACCGAGCATGGAATATGTCGGCGGAGCGGAAAATATTTTGTGGAAAATAAAACAGGTGGAATATGTTTTGAATATTGAAATTCCGGAACTGAGAAAAAGATTTGAAATGTAAAAAGAGGCTGTAAAAAACTTTTGGTTTTTTACAGCCTTTGTTTTGTGGTCCGGACTATTGTTACATCCACTTTTTTTCTGTCCATTTAATCATTGCAGGTACTGCAACTGTAATGAAGAGTCCCATGCAAAGATAACGAATATAGGTGAGTCCGAGAGATTTCAGCACAATTATCAACAAGATTGTGGTTGAAAAACCGATAACGGCTCCCAAAATTCGCATTTTGATTTTTGATGGAACTGTAAAACCGATAAATTTTTCCTCTATTGCGTTGCCTGAGAAAAAACCTGCTGCGAAAAACAGTAGTTTTAAAATATCTTTTTCAGGATATATAATTGAAACGCCAAGCATAAAAATAAATGTTGCAACAGCGAGAATTTTCGGATTAAGTTTTTGTAAATATTTTCCTGCCAGGACAAGCACACAACCAATCGCGATTCCGCACAGAATATCTACCGGCGTGTGAACGCCGAGATACATTCGGGAAAGTCCTGTCAAAACAATAAGCAGTGTTCCGACAATATACAGCCATTTTTTTCGGAATATCAAGGAAAACATTCCGCCAAAGGTTGTGGACATCTGCGCGTGTCCGCTTGGGAAAGAGTAACCATAGCCTGTGTCACTGTCAATCTGACGGACTTCTGAATAGGTGAATGGGCGGGGGATGTGGAACAGGTTTTTCAAAAGTGAGTTGAGCGAAAAAGATAATAGCAGAAATATTCCTATATAATAGGCTCTGTTTTTATCAATACACCAGTACACAATCCCAAGTACTGCCAGGTACACGAATTCGCCGGTGAGGGCTGAAATCCCAAGAAAAATATTGTCGAGAACCGGTGTGGAGAAGGTCTGAAGGTATAAAAGAAAATCTGTCATTTTTCTACCTCATTTTTAATTTGTAGGGCAGGGGCTTGCTCCTGCCGAAGTATATAAAAGGCGCCGTAAACGGCGCCTTTTGTATTTTTTTGATTAGTTTTTCTTTGCGATAGCTTCTTTGGCTTTTGCAACGATGTTTTCGGGTGTGAGGCCGTACTCTTTAAGAAGCTGAGCGGGTTTACCTGATTTACCGAACTTGTCGTTAATACCAACTCTTACGAGAGGAGTGGGGCATTTTTCACAAAGAACTTCAGCAACTGCACTGCCGAGACCGCCGATAACGTTGTGTTCTTCAGCTGTTACGATAGCGCCTGTTTCTTTAGCAGCTTTAACGATGATATCTTCGTCGATAGGTTTGATTGTATGGATGTTGATAACTCTTGCGTTGATGCCTTCAGCAGCGAGCATTTCAGCAGCAGTAAGAGCATCGGGAACCATAAGACCGTTAGCGATGATTGTTACATCGGAGCCGTCTTTAAGCTGAACGCCTTTACCGATTTCAAATTTATATGTAGCTTCGTCGTTGATTGTGGGAACGCCGAGTCTGCCGAATCTGAGGTAAACAGGACCATTGTGTTTGATAGCTGCTTCAACAGCTGCAATGGATTCTACTGCGTCAGCAGGGCTGATTACAACCATGTTGGGGATGGAACGCATGAGAGCGATATCTTCGATGGGCTGATGAGTAGCACCATCTTCACCAACAGAGATACCTGCGTGAGTAGCACCGATTTTTACGTTGAGGTTAGGATAGCAAACGGAGTTTCTGATCTGTTCAAAAGCTCTGCCTGCTGCGAACATTGCAAATGTAGATGCAAATACAGTTTTTCCGCAAGTTGCAAGACCTGCAGCTGTGGAAATCATATTTGCTTCCGCGATACCGCAGTTAATAAAACGGTCGGGGAATTCTTTTTTGAATGTATCAGTTTTTGTGGATTTGGAAAGGTCCGCATCCATAACAACGATGTCATATTTGTCGCCGAATTTAGCGAGAGCCATACCATAGGCTTCTCTTGTAGCAATTTTTTTAACGTCAGCCATTAGTTAGCACCTCCTAATTTTGCGATAGCGGCATCAAGCTCCTCGATAGCCTGAGCATACTGCTCGTCGTTGGGAGCGTTGCCGTGCCAGCCTGCCTGGTTTTCCATGAAGGAAACGCCTTTACCTTTTACGCTGTTGCAGATAACAACAGTGGGTTTGCCTTTAACTGTTTTAGCTGTTTCGATAGCGTTGTCAATAGCTTCAACGTCGTGAGCGTCAACAAGGATGACGTTCCAGCCGAAAGCTTCGAATTTTTTGTCAACGGGAGTGGGGTTCATAACCTGTCTTACGTCACCGTCAATCTGGAGAAGGTTTAAGTCAACGAAAACTGTGATGTTGTCCAGTTTGTAGTGAGGAGCGAACATAGCAGCTTCCCAAACCTGACCTTCTTCAAGCTCACCGTCGCCTGTGATGGCATATACACGGTAATCTTTGTTGTCGAGTTTTGCAGCCAGAGCCATGCCGTTAGCGGCACAGATACCCTGACCGAGAGAACCTGTTGACATATCAACACCGGGAACGCCCTTCATATCGGGATGACCCTGGAGGTAGCTGTCAGCCTGTCTGAAAGTTTTAAGGTCTTCAGCAGGGAAGAAGCCACGCTCAGCGAGTGTGCCGTAAAGAGCCGGTGCACAGTGACCTTTTGACATTACAAAACGGTCTCTGTCTGCCCATTTAGGATTTTTCGGATCTACATTCATCTGTTTGAAGTAGAGAACCGACATAATTTCTGCAATAGAGAGTGAACCGCCCGGATGGCCGGAAGCGGCGCTGTGAACTGCGGTAAGAGCATTTTTTCTGATCTTATACGCAGTAATTTCCAGCTTGTTTTTTAAGCTGTTATCCATGAAAAGATACCCCTTTCAAATAATATTAATGAATATATTCTATCACAACATATTCCATTTTGCAATAGCTGAAACAAGTTTTTGGTAATTTTTTAGAAAGAAAAAGCATATAATGTACATATATTCGGGAATTTTGTAAAAAAATGAAAGGAATACGCTGATGGACGATAAAAATAAAAGTGAAGAAAACTACGATTTTATATATGAAGATTATCTGGGATGTAACTGGGAAGATGTCGAAGAAATGATTTTTGCCGTAATTGAAGAAGAGAAAAGTCACTCTGAAAAATAAATTTCGAAAAATTTAAAAAAAGACTTGATTTTTGGAAAATTGTGTGGTAAAATACTTAGGTTGAAAAATACACACATCTCCCATTCGCTTAACGTTGCCCGCAACACTGCTACATGCCGGGTCCTTTGCGGAGAAGACGGAGATGGAGGAAAATTAAACGGAGGTGTTTATTATGGTAGCAGTATCAATGAAACAGCTGCTTGAAGCAGGTGTACACTTCGGACATCAGACAAGAAGATGGAATCCGAAAATGAAGGAGTATATTTTTACAGAAAGAAACGGGATCTATATTATTGACCTGCAGAAAACTGTAAAAAAGGTTGAAGAAGCTTACAACTTCATCCGCGAAGTATCCGAATCCGGCAAAGACGTTCTTTTCGTAGGAACTAAAAAACAGGCTCAGGATGCTATTAAAGAAGAAGCTGAAAGAGTTGGCATGTACTATGTTAACAACCGTTGGCTCGGCGGTATGCTCACAAACTTCAAAACTATCAAAAAGAGAATTGAAAGACTTGAGCAGCTTCACAAAATGGAAGAAGACGGCACATTCGATCTTCTCCCCAAAAAAGAAGTAATCAAACTTAAAGGCGAAATCGAAAAACTCGAAAAATTCATGGGCGGTATCAAGAAC
>JAFYVD010000007.1 GCA_017558425.1 Clostridia bacterium
ACAGCATCTTTTATGGGTGAATCTTCAATTAAAACACTATAAATGCTGTTTTCAGCCGATTTTTCCATTCCAAGACCACTTGTGGCATTCGCCTGAGGGTCTACATCTATGAGAAGTACCTTTTTTCCTCTTGCTGCAACTATTGCAGAGAGATTTATGGCAGTAGTTGTTTTACCAACGCCACCTTTTTGGTTTGCAATTGCAATTATTTTACCCATATTAATCTCCTAAATAGGTTTTTAATCAAAATAGGGGAGAAATCCACTATTTCACTACTTATTATATCACCATTTCCGCATTATTGCAAGGGTTTTAACACAATTTTAACAATGTTTCACGTGAAACATTATATGCCAAACAAAAAAGGAATGTTTCACGTGAAACATTCCTTTTATTGTACTTTTAGTTTATTCCTGAGCCGGTTCCTCTAATGCAGGAGCTTCGTCGGAAGCAGGGGAGGATGCTTCTTCAACAGTCTCCGGTTCCTCTTCTTCTTTATCTACAACTGCAATTGATGCAACCTTAGTTTCATCAGCGACTTTAATAAGTGTTACGCCCTGAGAAACTCTGCCGCAAGTTCTTATTTCTTCAGAACTGATTCTGATTACAATTCCTCCGGTTGTGATAAGAATGAGGTCTTCTTCACCTGTCACAGTTTTAATACCAACTATGTTACCTGTTTTTTCTGTGATAGCATAGTTCTTAACACCCATGCCGCCACGGGACTGAACTTTATACTCAGTTGTGGGTGTGCATTTACCAAAGCCGTTTTCACTGACAGTAAGGAGAAGTTTTCCTTCCTGCTCAATTTCCATACCGATGATAAAGTCATCACCACGGAGCTTCATAGCACGAACGCCACGGGCATTTCTGCCAACAGTTCTCACATCGTCTTCCTCGAATTTAATTGCCATACCAAGGTGGGTAGCAATGATAATATTCATGCTTCCATCCGTCATTTTTACGTCAATTAATTCATCGTTTTCATCAAGGTTAATTGCTATCAGTCCACCCTTGATTCTGCTGTTATACTGCGATAAAACGGTCTTTTTAATGACACCGTATTTGGTTAACATAATTAAATATTTATCATCTTCAAATTCCTTAACGGGAATCATAGCCGTTATTTTTTCGCCTTCATCGAGCTGAAGCAGATTAACAAGTGCCATACCTTTTGAAGTTCTTGAAGTTTCAGGAATCCTGTAGGCTTTAATTTTGAACATTCTTCCTTTGTTACTGAAGAACATAACAAAATCGTGTGAACAGCAGGGGAGAATGGTGTTTGCCACGTCCTCTTCACGAGCTTTAAGCCCTGTGATACCTTTGCCGCCTCTGTGCTGAGTTTTATAGGTATCAATTGTCTGGCGTTTGATATAACCAAACTCTGTGAGTGTGAGAATATTTTCTTCCACGGGGATAAGGTCTTCATCCTCAATGAAATCAATTGCAGGCTCAATGGTAGTCATTCTGCCGTCACCGTATTTGTCGCGGATTTCAAGAAGCTCTGTCTTAATCTGTTCCATAAGAGCATCTCTGTCGGACAGAAGGTGATTATATTCCTTGATTTTCTCTGCCAGAGCATTATATTCTTCGTCAATTTTCTCGCCGTTTAAGCGCTGCAACTGACCGAGTTTCATATCAAGAACACTCTGTGCCTGAATTGCGGAAAATCCAAACTTTTCCATGAGCTGTTCTTTAGCATCATCGTAAGCATTTCTGATTACGTGGATAACTTCGTCTATGTTTGCAAGTGCAATTTTCAAACCTTCCAATATATGCATTCTTGCTTCGGCTTTTTCAAGGTCAAATCTTATGCGGCGTGTAACAACTTCTTCCTGGAAGCTGATGAAACGGGCCAGAATCTCTTTAAGACCCATAGTTTTGGGTTTTCCGTCCGCAATTGCCAGCATATTGATTGAAAAGCTGTCCTGAAGTCTGGTATATTTATAAAGCTGATTGAGACCAAACTGCGGATTTGCTTCCCTTTTAAGGAAGATTTCAAGCCTGATACCAACACGGTCGGACGAATGGTCGTCAATGTCCGAAAGACCTTCAATTTTCTTTTCTTTAACCAGGTCCGCAATGGATTCAACAAGCATTTTCTTGTTAACCTGGTAGGGGAGTTCGGTAACAATGATAGAAGATGTACCGTCTTTATGTTCCTCAATTTCGGCTTTTGCACGGATTATAACCTTGCCACGGCCTGTTTCATAAGCACTTCTGATGCCGCTGATACCCATAATTGACGCCTTTGTGGGGAAGTCGGGACCTTTGATATAGTCCATAAGTTCGTCAACTGTGATATCGGGGTTATCAATCTGTGCAACAACGCCGTCCAGAACTTCTTCTAAGTTATGAGGCGGAATATTTGTTGCCATACCAACCGCAATACCCGAACTGCCGTTGATTAAAAGTGTGGGAACACGGGTGGGGAGAACAACAGGTTCTTTTCTCTTTTCGTCGAAGTTGGGGACGAAATCTACTGTATTTTTCTCGATATTTTCAAGAAGTACGTTGGCAAGCTTGCTCATTCTTGCCTCTGTATAACGGTAAGCAGCCGGTGGGTCACCGTCCACACTACCGAAGTTACCGTGACCGTCAATAAGCGGGTATCTCATAGAGAAATCCTGTGCAAGACGAACCATGGCATCGTAAACTGATGCGTCGCCGTGGGGATGATATCTACCGATAACGTTACCAACGGTTGTAGCCGATTTAAAGAAGGGTTTATCAACCGTTAAATGCTCTTCAAACATTGAATATAAGATACGTCTGTGAACAGGTTTTAAACCGTCACGAACATCGGGAAGAGCACGGCTGACGATAACGCTCATCGCATAGTCGATGAAGGCTTCCTTCATTCGTTTTTCAATGTCAACATTGACAATGGTTTGTGTATCAAAATATTCCTCAAAATGGGAATCTTCGTATTTTTTATTTTTAGCCATAATTTACTCCTTATACGTCCAGGTTTGTAACGTACTGGGCATTTTCTTCAATAAAAATTCTTCTGGGTTCAACCTCGTCGCCCATCAGAATACTAAAGATCTGGTCAGCACTTTCAGCATCTTCAAGAGTAACCTTTAAAAGAACTCTGTTTTTGGGGTCCATAGTGGTTTCCCAAAGCTCGTCGGGGTCCATTTCACCAAGACCTTTGTAACGGCTGATGTCAACTTTTGCATTTTCATCGCCATCCTTAAGCTCTGCACTGATGCGGTCTCTTTCTTCGTCGCTGAACGCTACCTGCGACTTTTTACCTCTTGAAACCTTGTAAAGAGGCGGTTTCGCAAGATAAACGTGACCGGTTTCAACAAGTTCTCTCATAAATCTGAAGAAGAATGTGAGAAGAAGTGTCTGAATATGAGCACCATCCACGTCGGCATCGGCCATAATGATAATTTTGTCATAACGCAGTTTTTCAAGATTGAATTCACTGCCGATACCTGTTCCGAGCGCCTGAATTACGGGAGTGAGCTTATCATTGCCGTAAACCTTGTCTTCACGGGCTTTTTCAACGTTGAGCATTTTACCCCAAAGAGGCAGAATTGCCTGATATTTACTGTCTCGTCCGCTCTTGGCAGAGCCGCCTGCGGAGTCACCTTCGACGATGTAAATTTCGGTTTTTGTGGGGTCTTTTACGATACAGTCGGTCAGTTTACCGGGGAGGGTGCTGGAACCGAGCGGAGTTTTTCTTGTAGCTTCTCTTGCTTTTCTTGCGGCAAGTCTTGCACGGGATGCAAGCAGAGCTTTTTCAATAATGGCTTTACCAACCTGCGGATTTTCTTCAAGGAAATCTGCAAGCTTTTCTTTCACCATATTTTCAACAATACCACGCATTTCCGAGTTGCCAAGCTTGGTTTTTGTCTGACCTTCAAACTGTGGTTCGGTGAGTTTTACCGAAATTACCGCAATAATACCTTCACGAGCATCGTCACCGGTAAGTTCTTCATTATCTTTAATTAATTTATATTTTTTACCGTAATCCACCAAAACCTTTGTGAGAGCTGATTTAAAGCCTGTTTCGTGGGTACCGCCCTCGGTTGTGGAAATGTTGTTGGCAAAAGATTCAATTACTTCGTCATAACCGTTGTTCCACTGAATTGCAACCTCTGCCATACTGCCGTTTTTCTCGCCGCTGACATAAATTACATTTTCGTGGATATATTCCAGACTGTCACGTCTGGATTTTTTATCGTCATACAGATAAGAAACAAAGTTCTTGATACCGCCTTCATAGTGAAGAACCTCTTCAATGGGCTCTTCTTCGCGCAGGTCAGAGAACACAATTTTGATACCGCCGTTTAAGAAAGCCTGTTCACGAAGCCTTTTAAGCAGAACATCATAATCATATGTGGTAGTTTCAAAAATTTCATCGTCTGCCCAGAAAGTTACTGTTGAACCTGTTCTGTCGGTTTTGCCCGAAATATGAACTTCGCCATCGGGAACACCGCGTTTATAGCTCTGACTCCAGATATTTTCGCCGTCATGAACCTCAACAGTCAGCTTTGTGGAAAGTGCGTTAACAACAGACGCACCAACGCCGTGCAGACCGCCCGAAACCTTGTATCCGCCACCGCCGAATTTACCACCAGCGTGAAGTACGGTAAATACAACGTCGATGGTGGAAATTCCCATTTTCGGATGAATTCCGTGAGGAATACCACGGCCGTTATCTTTAACGGTGACGCTGCCGTCTTTATTAAGAGAAACGTCTATCTGAGTACAATAGCCCGCCAGAGCTTCGTCGATAGAGTTGTCCACAATTTCAGAAACGAGATGATGCAGACCGCGTTCGGAAGTGGAACCGATATACATACCCGGTCTTTTTCTAACCGCTTCAAGCCCTTCTAAAACCTGAATTTGATTCTCATCATAACTATGATTCATTTTTTCGTTTTCCATATATTACCCTCCATGTTTATGGATTCTAACCTTTTAAGTAGTGTAGCCGATGAAATAGGGGAGATGTAGACTGTTGTTTTTCCCTTATATTCTGTCACAATGAAGGATTTCGGCAAATCTTCCTCCGACACATTAATTATAAAATCCTCTTCCTGAGAAACGGCAAGAAACTGCCGTGTTATCCTGGAAGTGGTGGTTTTTTCAAAATCAAAAATTGCCACGATGTCGCCCGAATATACCATCAGGTCGCTGCCTATGTGCAAATACATAATCACACCTCTGTAATAACACCTTTTTCCACCTTGAAAAGCTTTGCCCCAAGCTCACTCGGAACAATGGATTTCTCGGTTCCCGTGATGATAACCTGTTTATCTTTCAGCCTGCTCATCAGATATCCACGTCTTTTTAAATCAAATTCGCTTGTAATATCATCAAGCAACAAAACGGGATATTGCCCCGTTTGCTGATAAAACAGCTCTGTCTGCACCATTTTCAGGGCAAGAACAATACTTTTCTGCTGACCCTGTGACCCATAAATTTTCGCATTCTTTCCGTTTATGTAAAACAGAAGGTCATCTCTGTGAGGCCCGACAAGGCAAGTTTTTTCGGCAATTTCTTTATTTTTGTGTAAATTAAGCGCCTTTAAAAATTCTTCTTTGATATAATCTGCACTGCCCGATTCATCAAACTGAACGGTTTTCAGATATTTCAGCTTAATTTCCTCTCTGCCTTCGCTTATTTCATCAAAAATAGGTTTTATAATTTCTTTTATTCTGTTAACCAGCGAAATGCGGAACCACATTATAACGCTTCCGTATTCCGCAAGCTTTTCGTTCCAGATATCAAGGGTATACGCCGCATTTTCTTCTTTTAAAAGTTTATTTTTCTGGGCAAGCGTTCTGTTATAGTCTGCCAGAGCCGAAAGATATTTTTTTCTAAGCTGACCGGCACACAAATCCATATATTTTCTGCGGTATAAAGGGCTTTCCTTCACGGTGTCCATATCCTGCGGTGAAAAAAGCACCACATTCAAGTTGCCTATAAAATCAATTCTTCTTTTAATGGGAACGCCGTTAACCTCAATTTTCTTGCCTTTTTTCTTTTCAAATTCTATGCGGTTAACTTTTTTTCTATTTTCCGAAATATATTCGGTCGAAATTTCACCCTTTTCTTTTCCAAAGGTAACAAACCCCATATCAGGCGAAAATTTGAAGCTTTTTGCCATACTGCAAAAATAAATTCCTTCAATCAGATTGGTTTTACCCTGTGCATTATCGCCGTAAATAAGGTTAATTCCGGGTGAAAAAGTAATTTTTAAATTTTCATAATTCCTGAAATTTTTAAATTCAGCCCCTGTTATATACATTGTTAAATTACCTTACAAACTTCATTATCAAATGATATTTCGTCACCGGGATAAATCTTTTTTCCTCTCATCAGGCAAACTTCGCCGTTTACTGTCACTTCTCCGGCTAAAATCACTTCTTTAGCCTCTCCACCGGTTGAAACCAGTCCGGCAAATTTCAAAAGCTGGTCAAGCTTTATAAATGGTGTTGTAATTTTAATTTCCATAATCTTACCTTATTCTTACCGGCAGTACAATGTAAAGGAAGCTGTCGCCTTCTTCGGGACGGATAACTGTCGGTGTGATATTTCCGTTAAGTTCAATAATTACATATTCTTCGTCAATCGCTTTAAGTGCATCAAGCATAAATTTGCAGTTGTAGCCAACCTCAAAAGTTTCGTTGCCATCGCCTTTAACAGCAATAATTTCTTTAAGATGTCCTTTTGCTGTGTCACAAGTAATTGTGATATTATTTAAATCGTATGCAATTTTAACAGGGTTGATAATTCCGCCTGCTTCTGCAAGAAGAGAAGCTCTGTCAATACTTTTTACAAGCTCTTTTACTTCAACTTTTGCACTGTAAAGCTTTTCTTTCGGAATAACATTGTTATAATTTATGAAATCTCCTTCTAAAATTCTGGAGAAGAATCGGCAACTGCCGAATTTAAACAGAACATTTTTGTCTGCAAGAGAAATGCTCACTTTTTCTTCATCGGGAGAAATAATTTTCGAAAGCTCGTTCAAAGCTTTTCCCTGAACTGTGAAACTGCAATCGTGATAAACATCAATAGGAGTGTTTTTGATTGCAAGTCTGTAGCCGTCAACAGCAATTCCCTTCATATTATTTGAAGAAATTTCCACTTTAATTCCTGTTAAAATGGGATTAATGTCTGCCTGAGCAACAGCAAAAGAAGTTTTTCTGATAACAGAAAGCAAGCTTTCGGCATCTGTTATAATTTCCTGGTCATATGTCATTTCAGGAATTTTGGGGAATTCTTCACCTTTAATGCCTGTGATGTTAAAATCAAGTTCACCGCATTTGATGTTGACATTCAGATCGCTTTTCACTTCAAAATCAATAATTCCTTCGGGCATACGACGGATAATTTCAGAAAGCATTCTTGCATCAATTGCAATGCTTCCTTCAGAATAAATATTTGCATCAAAAACATATTCAATAGTAATTTCGTTATTACTGCCTGTAATTTTAATATTTTTGTCTGCTTCAATCAGAAGAGTTTCCAAAATGGGAAAGGATGAGTTTGATGCTGCAGCTTTGCTTGCAGCGTTAATTGCGCTGAGCATATCAAAATTGGAACAGGAAAATTTCATGATGAGACTCCTTCTTTATTATTAGTTAAATTAGTAATAGCAGTAGGGGGTGTGGATTGGTTTAAAAATGAATTTTTCCCTTGCTACCACTTGAAATTTTTTCAACATGGGGTGGGTATAACTTTTTATAAAATGTTAATACCTGAATGTGATTTTATAATTCTTTAAACATCCGGTTTAAAAAGTTATCAGTTTTTCAACAGACTTTATGTTAAAAGTGTGGAAAACAAAAAAATCAGTTATTCTGGATATTCTGGATTATATCGCTGTAGTCATTTTTCACGTTTGTGTTCAGCTTAATGGTTTTTTCAATCTTATTTATAGCGTGAAGAGCAGTTGAATGGTCACGAGCGAAGGATTTTCCAACCTTTGGAAGAGAAAGGTCGAGAAGCTGACGGCAAATATACATTGCCAGCTGACGTGCATAGGAAATTTCTTTCGTTCTTTTCTGTGACATCAAATCTTCAACCGTAATTCCAAAATAATCACTTACATAGGTTTTTATTTCATCAACCGTATAAATTCTTTGGGTATTGGTTTTATATTCACCTAAAATATTTTTTGCAATATCCATATTTACTGTGGAGTTACCAAGCTGAGAAAATGCTGTAACTCTGTTCAGCGCGCCTTCAAGTTCACGAATGTTGGTGTCAACGCTTGAAGCGATATAGTCAAGAACGTCGGCAGGAACTTCGGTGCTGCTTCCCTGCAGCTTTTGCTGCAGAATTGCAAACCTTGTTTCATAGTCGGGCGCCTGAATATCACAGATGAGACCCCATTCAAAACGGCTGCGAAGTCTGTCTTCCAATGTGTTGAGCTGTTTCGGAGGTTTATCACTTGTGATGATAATTTGTTTATCAGCATCGTGCAGATAATTGAATGTGTGGAAAAATTCCTCTTCTGTAGAAGTTTTTCCGCCGATAAACTGAATGTCATCTATTAAAAGAACATCAATTTCACGATATTTGTTTCGGAACTGCTCTGTTGTCTTTTCTTTAATGGAATTAATCAGTTCGTTGGTAAAATCAGCAGATGTGATATATAAAATTTTCAGTGTTGGATTGAGATTTTTTATGTAGTTACCAATCGCATGAAGAAGATGGGTTTTTCCCAGACCGGAATTTCCGTAAAGAAACAGAGGGTTGTAATATTTTGAAGGAGATTCCGCAACGCCCAGCGAAGCAGCATGGGCAAATTTATTTGACGGGCCTACAATAAAATTATCAAAAGTATATTTGGGATTAAGACCTACTGCATTTCTTGAAAGAACAGGCGTTTTTGTGGTTAAAAAATTATTTTTTTCGGAGGTAAGGATAATTTCCACCGCCACAGTTTCGCCGATTACTGTAGAAAGGCATGAAGCGATAAGAGTAGCATACATAGCAACTACTCTGTCTCTTAAAAAAGGAGATTCGCTTGCAAGAACAAAAACACCGTCTTCATAAGAAACAGGTTCAAGAGGTTTCACCCATGTGCGGAATGAAACATCTATAAGATCGTTCTTTAAAAGTGTGAGGGCTTTTTCCCAGTAAACAGTAATATTTTCCATATATTTTTTCTCCGTTTTGATAAGAAAAATTTTGTAAAAATCAGTTGTTAATAACCATTATAAATTATAACATAAATTTTTAATTTTTTCAAGTCATATTAACACAAACTCTTCAAAAAAATTGACCAAATTTTTCACGATTTTTTGTGAAAAAAACCAATAGAAAAAAGGGCAGATTTATGCTGTCATAAAATAGAAAAAAATGTCTTACATTATAAAAAAATAAAAGCGAGGTAATACCGATGTATTATCTCGCTTTTTTAAATTAAATTTATCTGTCAAGATAGGGAGTATATTCGTGTTTTTCGCACACGCTTTTGTATGCGGGACGAATAATTTTTCCGTTGGTGTGAACCTCTTCAATTCTGTGAGCGCACCAGCCGACAATTCGTGCAATGGCAAACAGAGGAGTATAAAGTTCGGGCGGAATGTCAAGCATCTGATAAACAAATCCCGAATAGAGGTCAATGTTTGCGCAAACTGCCTTTTTGATTCCGAGTTTTTCGCATAAAATATCGGGGGAGAGGCGTTCGATGAGGTCGTAAAGTTTAAACTCATCCATACATCCTTTGTCTGCCGCCATTTCATGCGCTTTTTCTTTCAGAATTACTGCACGGGGGTCGGACAGGGTGTATACCGCGTGACCCATACCGTAAATAAGTCCCGAACCGTTTCCGGCTTCTTTGCGTACAATTTTGCGGAGATAGTCTGCCACCTGACCTTCGTTCGACCAGTCAGAAACATTCATTTTAATTTCATCTATCATATCAAGCACAGCTTTGTTTGCACCGCCGTGACGAGGACCTTTCAGAGAACATATTGCCGCACCGATTGCAGAATATGTATCTGTACCGGTGGAAGAAATTACACGGCAGGAGAAAGCCGAGTTGTTACCGCCGCCATGTTCCGCGTGAAGTGTGAGCATTGTATCTAAAAGCTCAGCATCTTTCGGGTCAAACTTACCGTCTTTTCTGATAAGACGAAGGAAGTTTTCGGCTGTGGAATGTTCCGGCTTTGGCTGGTGAATATAAAGACTCTTATTATCATAATAATGGCGTCTTGCGTGATAAGAATATGCAACAATTGTGCCCATTCTGGAAATAAGCTCAATGGACTGACGAAGCATATTTTCAAGTGACGGGTCTTCGGGAGATTCGTCGTAAGAATAAAGAGAAAGAATGCTTCGTGCCAGCTTATTCATAATGTCGCGACAGGGCGTTTTCATAATAATATCTTCATTAAAATTCACCGGCAGCGAACGGGTCTGGCCAAGCAAAGTGCTGAATTTTTCATACTCGTCCTTTGTGGGGAGTTTGCCGAAAAGAAGCAGAAAAGCCGCTTCTTCAAAGCTGGGGCGTTTTTCTGCGCCGGCATTTTCAATGATTTTTTTCATATTAACGCCGCGATATAAAAGCTTACCTGCCACGGGAACTCTGTCGCAGTCGTCAATGATATAGCCACGAACTTCACCAACAGAAGTAAGCCCTGCCAATACGCCTGTACCGTCGGCATTTCTCAGACCCCTTTTAACCTTGTAGTTTTTAAACAGCCCGGGATCAATTTTATAAGAATCTTCTGCAAGATGCAGAAAATCGTTTATTTCTATATTGTCCATATTTACCTCCTGTAAGAAAAAAGGGTTTTTATCCAAAACGAATAAAAACCCTTATGTAACCGAAATTATTTTTTAAGCTGACGTCTTGCTTCACGGATTTCATCAAGAACAACAGAAGTTGTTTTGTCGATTTTTTCCATAATGCTGTCTGCATACATAACAGCGTTACGTTTCATTTCTTCTTCCTGACGTCTTGCTTCCGTAAGGATAGCTTCGGATTTTTCTTTCGCTGATTTAGTAATCTCATGTTCATCAATTAAAGCGATTACTCTGTCCTGAGCGTCTTTAATGATTTTTTCAGCTTCCGCCTGAGCTTCGTTGATAATTCTCTGGCGTTCTTCTTTCACCCAGCGAGCCTGTTTAAGCTCTTCAGGCATTTTAAGACGAATTTCATCAGCCATTGCAAGAAGTTCTTCTTTATTTACTACGGCAAAACCGAAAATATTGAAGCTTTTCTCAACAAGATCATCAAACTCGTCAATTATCTGCAAAACTTCCATGATATCTTACCTCCTGAATAAATAGAGTTTAACTTTTGTAAAAATTTGTACGAAACTTGTGACAAAAAAAGGAAATTCAAAACTGATTCGCACATATATATACATTTACTTCTATATTATATAACATTTTTATCAAATAATCAAGTCTTTTGTTCAAATTTTTTTATTTTCCGTAAAAATGCAGACACACCCTGCCGTAGATTCTTTGGTCAATCCGTGAAAATTCGCCGATTTTATCGGGGATATCCTCCTTTGCGTCGCTCTCTGCAACAATAATTCCGCCATTTTCCAACAGATTTTTTTCGGAAATTATGCCGATACATTCAGGAATGTGGGAAGAAAAATAGGGCGGGTCCATAAAAATAAGGTCAAATTTCTCGGTGCAGGAAGACAAATATTTTTCTGCCGACAGGCGTAAAGTTTTGCCTGAAAGCTTTGTAAATTCCAGGTTTTTTAATATAATTTCCACCGCTTTTGCTGAAGAATCCACAAAAACGGCACTTTTTGCTCCGCGGCTTAAGGCTTCGATACCCATTGCACCGCTGCCCGAAAAAAGGTCAAGTACTTTGCTTCCGGCAACATTTCCTTGCAAAATGCTGAAAATCGCACCCTTCACCTTGTCGGTGGTGGGGCGTGTATCAAGGCCGGGCAGAGTTTTCAGCGGCAGACCGCCGCAAATTCCCGAAATCACTCGCATATTGCACAATCCTTTCTGTGAAACAAAAGAAGAAATTCGTCTAATGACGAATTTCTTGCTATTTTATAATTCTTCTTGCTGTTACATATGTTCTTTTATAATACGCCGTACTCATACTGCCGATTTTTACAACATCGCCCGGAACGGTTGCGTGGATAAAGCTGTCACCGCCGGTGAAAATACCAACGTGAGATATACCGCCATATGTGTTAAAGAACACAAGGTCGCCCGGAATAAGCTCATTTTTTGATACCGGAGTGCCAACAGATGCCTGTCCGGCAGCAGTTCTGGGAAGGGAATATCCAAAGTGTGCAAAAACATAGCTTGTGAATCCGCTGCAGTCAAATCCGGAAGGGGATGAGCCGCCCGAAACATAGGGAACGCCAATGAAGTTTTTGCTGTAATCCACAATGTTTCCGCCTGCTCTTGAAAGGGAAACATTTCCTGCAGAGGAGGAAGAAACGTCTTTTGTGGTTATATAATCGCCGTGAACAAATCCCGTTTTTCCGGAATAGGAAATCTCATACCATTCACCGCTTTTACCGGTGATTTTAACGGGGTCGCCATAATAAAGCTTGTCCACAAGCTCGGCATCCGAAGTTGCCGCCGCCCTTACATTCAGCCCGTCGGTAATTACGGTAGCCGCTGTTGTTGCCATGGGTTTTGTTTTGGCGGGAAGCGCCCCTTTTGTAACATAGTCACCATGAACAAATCCGCGTCTGTCCGAAAGGGAAATTTCATACCAATCTCCGCTTTTGCCTGTGATTTCAATTTTATCGCCATAATTAAGCTTGCCGATTACCGAAGAAACGGCAGAAGCGTCTGAGCGGACATTCAGTCCGTCGGTGGTGATATATCCTGTACCCGAAGCAGGCTGAGCAGAAGCCGTAACCGCTGCCGCCTTGGTTATTTTCACATATTCGGCACTTATATAGCCTGTGTTACCCGAAAAAGAAATTTTATACCAACTGCCGCTTTTGCCCACAACATCAACGGTGTCACCTGTGTTAAGTTTACCGATTACAGAAGCTGATGCCGAAGCCTCGGCGCGGATATTGAGGCCGTTGGTGGTAATTGTGCCGGTCTCTGCCATATCTTCAGAAACCGTTCCGGGTGTTTTTGAAACATATTCTGCGCTTACAAAACCCACATTTCCCGAATAGGAAATTTTATACCAACTGCCGCTTTTACCTGTAATTTCAACGGTATCGCCTGTGTTAAGCTTGCCGATTACAGTTGCCGAAGCGGAAGCGTCGGCACGGACATTCAGACCATTTGTTGTGATATATCCCGTCTCGCCAGAGCCGGTATCCGAAGCTGCAGCAGGTGCGCTTTCAGCCGCACCTTTTTTAACATAGTCGCTATGTACATATCTCAGTTCGCCGTGCAAAAGAATTTCATACCAACCGCCCGAAGAACCCACAATTTTTACAGTATCGCCCGTGTTAAGCTTTCCAACAGAGGCAGAATCGGAGGACGGTTTTTCCCTCACGTTCAGTCCGCTTGTAGTAATTGTGCCGGAAGAGCCGGAGTCAATAGAAACAAAGTCTTTGGATGTGTAGGCTGTTGCCCCGTTATAATTAACAATATAGAAAGAACCTTCAGTTCCGATTACATTAAGGGTTTCGCCCGAATAGGCTTTTCCGAGGATTGAGCTGTTGGTGTCGGGGGCAGAGCGGATATTAAGCGCATCTGTTGTAACGGTGCCGTTTGCCGCGTAGCAGGAAGAAGCAAATATAAAAGTGGTGGCAGCAACCAGGGCAACCTTTTTGAAAATGTGCATTACACACGCCTCCTTTACAAACATAATTCATACACAGTCATTATACCACAAAAAGACCAATAAGTCAAATGAACGGATAATTTTTATAAAAAAAAGAGTTGACAACAGAAAAAAAGGGTGGTAGAATATAGGTGAAAATTTAATCGGGGTGCTGTTTTTCGGCTGAGACGGCAATTGCCTAACCCGCGAACCTGATACGGATAATGCCGGCGTAGGAAAGTATTTATGAGAATTTGCTCTGTCCTTCCCGGACAGAGCATTATTTTTTTAGGAAAAAGGAAGGGTTTTTTATGAAAACACGAAGAATCACTCTTGCAGGAATGATGATAGCACTTGCCACAGTGCTGTCCTTTATAAAACTGTTTGAAGCGCCCTACGGCGGCTCGGTGACAGCCGCAAGTATGGTTCCCATAATCATTTTTTCGTTGCTTGTGCCAACGAAATGGGGAATTATTCAGGCGATTACCTACGGAATAATTCAGCTGATGCTGGGCTGGTATGCACCACCCGCAGAGTCGGTTTTAAACTTCGCACTGGTGGTTTTGCTTGACTATGTTATAGCTTTCGGCGGGCTTGGAATTGCCGGCGTGGTGGGCAGAAGCCTCGGAAATGGCAGAATCGGAGCCCTCACGGGCACAATCTGTGCACTTTTTATCAGATTTTTGTGCCATTTTGCCTCGGGAATATTAATCTGGAGCTCTTTTGCCCCCGAAGGGCAACCCCTCTGGCTTTATTCCTTATTATATAACGGCGGCTATATGCTGGGCGAAGCTTTTATCACTCTGGCTGTGATTTTGTTTTTGTTTCCCAGATTATCAAAATGGTCGAAAATATCCTAAAAATCGCCACTTGTTTACATAATTTTCGAAAAACTCCACGTCAAATTGGGCAAAATAGGTAAAATTGCCAAAAACTGTTCAAGAAAATTGAACAAAACGGAAAAAATTAATAATTTTGTTCAAATTTCTTGAACAAACTCCCATTTTGTGATATAATCAGTGTAAAGAAAAACACAAGGAGAGAAAAAATGGGAAAAAAGACAGTACTAATAATTGATGACAACAGGGAATACGGCGAAAATTTACGCCGTGAGTTAGCAGTATATCCGGAGTTCGGCGAGGTTTTGAGTATCACCGGCGGACGATTTGCCAAAGATATGGCGGCACGCTACAGTGTTGACATTATAGTGTGTGAAGCCATAATGAAAGATGGCGACGGATTTGCTGTAATTGAAGATATCATTCGTCTGTCAGTGAAAAAGCCTATTGTAATAATGATTTCATCCTTTACCAACGAAGCAATGATAGCACGGGCAGCAGCAAGCGGAGCAGTATTTTATCTGCCAAAGCCGTTTGAGGCAAAAACGCTGTATCAGCACATCAGTTTTTTCGCAAAAATGCAGGAAAAATCTGACGAAAAGAGGTTTTCGGATATTGACTCGGAAGATGAATTTGATATTGAAGTGATGGTGAGCAACATGATAAAAACCGTAGGAGTTCCCGCACACATCAAGGGTTATCAGTTTTTAAGAGATGCCATTATGTGGGTGGTGGAAGATATGGAGCTTATCAACGCCGTGACAAAAGAGCTTTATCCGGGCATTGCAAAGAAACATAAAACCACATCTTCAAGAGTTGAAAGAGCCATTCGTCACGCCATAGAAGTTTCGTGGCAGAGAGGCGATGTGGACACACTCAATAAACTGTTCGGACATACGGTGCAGTTCACAAAGGACAAGCCGACAAATTCGGAATTCATCGCAATGATTGCAGACAGAATCAGGCTGCAGATGAAGCATTATAAAAGAGTTTCCTAAAAAGGGAAAAATAGTCCGGAACACAAAAAGGCAGAAACGATTAAATTTCGTTTCTGCTTTTTCTCGTAGGGGAGGGTCTTGCTCCTCCCGAAAAATACCGCCATGTCGAAATTTGACGAGAAAAAATTGTTGCAATTTGTAGAATGAAATGTTATAATTGTATTTGCTAAACAAAATATAATTTAATAGGGGGATGATAATACCAAGGGATAACTATACCCATTTTTCATTTAACAAAACACCGATATATCTGCTAAAAACGCAGGTTCCTAAGGTGTTTTGCTGATTATTTATCATCCGCCGATTGTATTTTGTTTAGCGACTAATACAGGAGCTTTGCGTTTTATGCGTCGGCTCCGGTCGGCGCTTTTTTTAATGCTCCGGAAAAGGAGAAAATTATGGAAAAATATGAGAAAATGTATTATATTCTGTTCAATGCTATAACAGATGCGGTGAAAATTCTTCAGCAGGCACAGCAAAAGGTTGAGGAAATTTACATAACATCAAAATAATATTGTAGGGGAGGGGGCTTGCTCCTCCCGAGTAACTAAAAGGCTGTAAAAACAAGTCGTTTTTACAGCCTTTTTTTAAATTATAAATCCTGTAATCAAAACTGCCGCACATGAAGCAAGAGCCACCGTTACAAGCGACTTTTCACGCAGACCGAGAAAAATTGCCGTAGCAAACCCGACGGTTGCGGGGATTAAATCGGTTGCATAAAATATGGCAGGCACCGTCATTACGCTGAGAACGGTGTAGGGGATATAGTACAGAAATGACAGCACAAATCTGTTGGTGATTTTTTTGTTCACCGCTACAAGCGGCACCATTCTGAGCAAATATGTAACCCCTGCCATCACGGCAAGATAAATAAAAAATCCTTCACGAATCATTTTTCACCCTCCTCTGCAACAGGTACGGGTGAAAAAATTGCAAAAACTGCACTTGCCATAACGGCGCAGATTATAATTACAAACCCGTCCGGAACTGCCGAAAGAAACGGCAAAAATTTAAAAGCACAACTCAGAGCAATTGCCAGAATTACGCATAAACACACGGGTTTTTGCTTTTTCATTACGGGCATGACAATTGCTACAAACATTCCGTAAATTGCAAGCCCCAGCGCGGAAATCACAGCTGCGGGCAGAACGCTGTCGGCAATGGCACCGAAAAATGTGCCGCCTGTCCAACCTAATATCGGAGTCAGAATCAGCCCGAACATATAGTTTTTGCCAACCGAATCTTTGTTTGCCATTGCCATGGCAAAGTTTTCATCGGTGTTGCCGAAGGCAATCAAAAACCTGTGAATGGGCTTCACACTTTGCCCGAGTTTTTGGGAAAGAGATACCGACATCAGTGCATATCGTGAATTTATCACCAGCTGAGACACCGCCATTTCAATCAGCGAGCCGCCGGTTGCAATAATGGGTGCTCCGGCAAGCTGACCTGCCGAAGTGAGGTTGGTGAGCGAAATGAGAAGAGCTTCCACCCAGCTCAGCCCCATACCAACGGCTGAAATTCCAAATGCAAAAGATACGGCAAAATATCCTATGCATATTGGCAAGCCGTCCTTAATTCCTTTTAAAAAACTGTTATTTTCTGCCATTTTCTATCTTCCGGTAAAGAAATTCTGTGTGTGGTAATAATCGTAGGTGCTGTTATCGTTATATGCGATGCCCTGTTTTTTCATTTTTATCTCCTTATTTCAAGAACACTTCAACTACACTTACTGTCTGGTCGGGTTTGATTCCGGGAATTATAAAGTTGACGCTGCCGTCATTTTTCTCACGGAATCCCAGTTCCGAAGCATCGTGCAGGAACTGCACATAGGCAACCTTGCCTGCCATGTCCTTCATTTTCAGTTCGGAATAGGGGTAGTCGATAAGGTGGATATAGAGGCGTTTGCCGTCGTTTGACTGAGTGAGCAGAGTTCCGACAGGAGCTTCAAATTCAGGCTCCGCTTTGGTACAGCCGTAAATTGAGCGTTTATTATATTTCATCCATTCTGCAAATACATTAAGTGCGTTATCCGCTCTCTTATCAAAATTGCCTCGGCCTGTCGGGCCAACGTTCATGATAAGGTTACCGCCGCCCGAAACGCAGTCAATCATAATTTTAATAAGCTGTTCGGGAGTTTTCCAACTCATCTCGTCGCGCGAATAACCCCATGAACCGGAGAATGTGTGGCACGCTTCCCAAGCGGCATTTTCATCTGTGCCGGGATATTTGGGCCACTGGGTTGTGAGAGTCTGTTCAGGAGTGGTGATATCCTGCGGAATACCTGTTCTGTTGTTGATGATGATATCGGGGTTGATGCTTCTTATCATCTTGATAAGATTTTCAGAATCCCAGGTTTCCTTTGTTGTCCAGGACATCCATTCTTTGTAATCCTTTTCAAAGAATCTGTTGTATTCGTTTCTGATATTTTCGAGGCATGAATATGTGAAGTCAAACCAGATAATATCAATTTTTCCGTAATTTGTCAGAAGCTCGCGAACCTGATTGAACATATATTCGCGGTATTTTGTCATATCACGTTTGCTGTTTTCCTGCTCGGCATCGGCATCGGCACGACGGGGATGGAAAAAGTCAATCTGATATTCGGGGTGGTGCCAGTCGAGAAGTGAATAGTAAATACCCACTTTAAGACCTTCCGCTCTGAAAGCTTCAACATATTCTTTAATAAAGTCTCTTTTTGCGGGAGTGTTTGTGGATTTATAATCTGTATATGCAGAATCGTACATACAGAAACCTTCGTGATGTTTTGCTGTCATAACGGCATATTTCATACCTGCCGCCTTGGCTTTTTTTGCCCATTCTTTGGGGTCAAAGAGGTCGGGGTCGAAAAAGTTCAGATGTGCATCGTAAACATCATCGGGAATGGATTCTCTTGTTCTCACCCATTCGTGTCTTGACATCATGGAATAAATACCAAAATGGATGAACATACCAAAGCGGTCCTGCATGAACCAACTGAGGTCGCCGTCTGTTTTTTTAACTGTATAGCTTGACATAAAAATTTTTCCTTTCAAATATGTAATTTAAGTTTATCTTACCATATAATATATATAATCTCAATGTGTTTTCTAATATATAAATATGGAGAAACTGACATTAAATGTTTTTCATCACGAGATTTTCTTTTTCCTCACTCTGTATCAAAAATAAAGATTTTTATGGTGCAAGGCAGTTTCCGGACACAGATTTTTAGATTAAGAAAAAGATTGAAAGCTAGGTAATATTGACGTATTACCTAGCTTTTTGATGCATTATTAACTAAAAAGATGGTTTGGAAACCGAGCTCTCCCTAAGACCACCCACCGAATACGGGGTTTTTTACAGTTCAAATAATTTTCTGGGATAATTTGTGAGGTTTTCTGCACCGTCTTTGGTAACTCTTACAACGTCCTCAATTCTGAGTCCGTGTTTTTTCTCGTGGTTACCCAGGAAAATATCTGCACAGAAAGTCATATTTTCTTTGAGCAGATAATCGGAATCGGTTTCCACCCAGGGAGCTTCCCCTTCCATAAGTCCGTTGCCGTGGAAAGGTCCGTAAAGGTAATAATCGCTGTAACCAAGCTCGTCAATTGTCTTTTTATGGAGCAGGGCAACATCCCTTGCGGGAACGCCGTCGCCAAGAGCACCGATAACGGTTTCCTGAATTTTATAGCCTGCCATAATGAGATTTTTCTGTTCGTCGGTAGCTTTGCCAAACACAACAGGTCTGCCGATTGTGGAGGCATAACCCGCATATCTTGCCCCAATCTGCAGGAAAGTGAGGTCACCTTTTTCGATAACTTTATGTCTTGCACGGCTGATAGCCTGGTCGGAACCATCACCCGTGAGTACCCAGAGCGGATAACTTTCACGTTCAGCGCCAAGCTCGTGCATTTTGCCCAGTGCAAGTCCTACTACCTGACTTTCTGCCATACCGGGACGAATATTTTCAAGCACGAAGTCCATTGTTTTATGAGTGATTTCTGCCGCTTTTCTCATACACTCAAGCTCGGTGGCGGTTTTAATCATTCTGAGGCTGTTAAATGTGGCATCCGCCTTTTCGGGTTTGATTCCGAAAGGTTCAAGGCTTTCGCAAAGTGCGCTGTAAACGCCGATTGTCATAAGCGGATAACCTGCCACGCCGAATTTTTTAATATCCGAAAGACCCGCTTCTTTGTAAACACTTGTGAAAGTGTCCAGCGGTTTGCCGGGATATTCCGGTTCGGAAGATTCCCTGAAAGCTTTAACAAGTCTGATTTCGGGTATTCTTGAACGGTCAGCCGCATATGTATAGCTTTCGGGACCTATCAGAAGGTAAGGCTGACCTTCTGCCGGAACAAGCACGCCTGCCGTTTCAAATGACGGCCAGTAGTCGCTGAGATAGCGGACATACTGAGGTTCTGCTTCGTTACCGTATGCAAGGATTGCATCATAGCCTTCCTTTTTCATTAACGCCTGGAGCTTTACAACTCTTTCTTTAAATTCACTGTTTGGTATCATTTTCATTCTCTCCCACATAAAAAGTCTGCCGGATTTTTCCGGAGCATAGTGTCAATATCGGCATCCGAAATGCCGAATTCCTTCATCATAGGCACAATATTCACAAGAACGTGGTCGTAACCCCATCCTCCGTAGGTGCGGAGCAGGGTTTTAAGACAAACGTCGCAGCTTAAAAGAATCTGATTCAGGTAACCCTTGGAAATGAGCGTTTTCAGAAACTCGATTCTCTGAACGTCGGTCACAAAACAGCCGTAACCGTCACGACGGGCTTCCATATCTACAAAATATTCTTTGCCGAAATTGTCAAATTCCACGTAAACGCCCTTTTCCAGCATTGAAAGGACATAATCTTCTCTGTCCTCAACGTCAATGTGAGAAATTGCAATTCTGTCGGGGCTCACGCCTTTTTCCAGCAGAATTTCCATAGCCTCAACGCCGTTTGTTGTCCACGGATTGATGTGCACAAGCACGCCTGCACCTGTTTTCTTGTGAGCGATAGCCGCCGCACGCAGCACACGCCTTTCTTTATCGTCAAAAATTTCGCTGATACCGATTTCGCCGATAACGCC
>JAFYVD010000008.1 GCA_017558425.1 Clostridia bacterium
GGCCTTAAATGCGGCGGAAGCGACGGATACAGCGGTATTACCGCAAATCCGCTTGTAGGCAGTCTGTCCGACCGACTCATTTCTATGGGCGGCAGTTGTGTGCTCACCGAAGTTCCCGAAATGTTCGGTGCTGAGCATCTTTTGATGGAAAGATGTGTTGACAAAGCAACTTTTGACAAAACAGTTGACCTTATAAACAATTTCAAAAATTATTTTACCAGACATAATCAGGTGATTTACGAAAATCCTTCTCCCGGAAATAAAGAAGGCGGAATTACCACTCTGGAAGAAAAATCTCTCGGTTGCGTTCAGAAAGGTGGACTTTCGCCTGTTGTGGACGTGCTCGACTATGGCGACAGACTCACCAAAAACGGTCTTTCGCTGTTAAACGGACCGGGCAACGACATTGTTGCCGTGACAAACCTTATGGCATCAGGCGTGCATATAATTCTTTTCACCACAGGCAGAGGAACTCCCCTCGGAAGCAGTGTTCCCACTGTGAAAATCTCCACCAACTCCGCTCTTGCTGAGAAGAAGTCAGGTTGGATAGATTTTGACGCTTCTCCGCTGCTTGGAGAAAAATCCATGGAAGCATTGACGGACGACCTGCTTTGTTATATAATCAAAGTAGCTTCAGGCGAAAAAACAAAAAATGAAATTAACGGATATTCCGAAATTTCTATTTTTAAAGACGGCGTTACGCTGTAGAAAGGAAAATCTATGAGCAGAATGTTTGAAACTCACCGCATCCGCGAAACAAAAAGTCTTGACGGAATGTGGAATTTTAAAACAGACATTTCCGACAAAGAATATATTCTCCCCGTCCCTGCTTGTTGGGAACAGCATCCCGACCTGACCTGTTATAAAGGCGTGGGAACTTACACAAAAACCATCTACATCAAAAAAAGCGGTAATATCCGCCTTGAATTTAAAGGCGTAAGTCACACTGCAGACATTTATTTTGACGGCGAAAAAGTGGCACATCACTACAACGCCTACACTCCCTTTTCGGTTGTACTGAAAAATGTGACTGAAGGCGAGCACCAAATCAAAGTAATCGCCGACAACAGTTATACTGAAGATTCTGCACTTCACGTTCCCAACGATTATTACAGCTACGGCGGTATCACCCGTCCCGTAGTCCTTGAATATCTTGAAGAGGTATATATAAAATGGGTTCATTTTACCCCCGTTTTTGACGGAAAATGGCAGGGCAAAACCGAGGTTTTGCTTGCAAATATTTCAGACTCGGACAAATCAGTCACTTTGAAAACTGAGCTTGCAGGTATTGAAAACTCCGCGGAAGTTGCCATTGCCGCAGGCGAAGAAAAAATTGTTACTTTTGAAAATACATACGAAAATGTGACACCCTGGGATATGGAAAATCCCAAACTCTATTATCTTTCCGCATCAATCGGCGGGGATGATATGATTGAACGCATCGGTTTCCGCACCGTGACTTTTGATAAATCCCGACTGATGTTAAACGGCACCCCTGTTTATCTCAAAGGTTTTAACCGTCACGAAGATTATGCCGAATTCGGCTGTGCGATTCCGCCTCAGCTTATGGCAAACGACCTTGATTTGATTGTCGACATAGGCGCAAATGCTATTCGTACCTGCCATTATCCCAACGACGAAAGATTTCTCGATATGTGCGACGAAAGGGGCATCCTTGTGTGGGAGGAAAACCACGCAAGAGGGCTCACCGCCGACCAGATGAGAAATCCCAATTTTGAAATTCAATGCGAAGATTGTATTCGTGAAATGATTGAAAATCATTACAATCATCCTTCCATTGTAATTTGGGGGATTTTAAACGAATGTGCCTCAAACGAACCCGATTGCAGCCTGATGTACAAACGTCAGTATGATCAGATTAAATCTATGGACCAATCCCGTCCCACTACTTCTGCTTCAAATAAATACTACAAAGACATTTCTCTCGGCTATCCCGATATCGTGTCCTACAACTGTTATACAGGCTGGTATTCCGGCACCGACACAAGAGGCGATTTAAATCGTCTTTTGGACTGGATCCAGTCGGATACCGAGGGTGCGGACAAACCCGTTATCATCAGCGAATTCGGTGCAGGCGGAATTTACGGATTCCGCGACAGAACTCATTCAAAATGGAGCGAAGAACGCCAGTGCGAGGTTCTGACCGATAATTTGTCCGTTTACCTTGACAATCCAAGACTTACAGGTATGTTTATCTGGCAGTTTGCCGATTGCCGTATTGACGAAGCAAGGCTTTTCATGTCCCGTCCCAAATGTCAGAATAACAAAGGTATTGTGGATATTTACCGCAGGCCAAAACTTGCTTACGATACAGTAAAACGAATTTTCAAAGGAGAAAAATAATGGGAATTATAAACGACAGCTTTATGCTTAAAAACAAAACTGCGCGCAAACTTTACGAAAAATACGCGCAGGATATGCCCATAATCGACTACCATTGTCACCTTTCCCCCAAACAGATTGCTGAGGATTACAAATTCAAAAGTCCTTACGACCTGTTTTTAGGCGGTGACCATTACAAGTGGCGTCAGATGCGTTCAAACGGCATTGACGAAAAAATGATTACAGGCGACGGTGACGAATATGAAAAATGGGTTGGTTTTGCGAAAACCATGCCACTTCTGATAGGCAACCCCATTTATCATTGGACATCGCTCGAGCTTAAAAGATATTTTGATATCGACACTCCCCTTACAGAAAATACTGCAAAAGAAATATGGGACAAATGTGACGAACTCCTGAAAAAACCTGAGTTTTCCGCTCAGCAACTGATAAGAAAATCAAATGTTGAAATTATCTGTACCACAGATGACCCGGCAGACGATTTGTTCTATCACAAACAGCTCCGCGAACAGGGATTTGAAACAAAAGTTCTCCCCACCTTCCGTCCCGACAAGGTTGTGAACATTGACAAACCCGGTTTTGAAGAATATCTGTCCGCAAACGGACTTGACAGCTATGAAAAAATCTTCTCATGGTTGGGTGAAAAAGTCGAATTCTTCCACGAAAACGGTTGCCGACTTTCCGACCACGGCGTTGACTATGTTCCCTACGGCGAAGGTGATGCGAAAGCTGTTTTCGAAAAGAAAATGAATGGCGAGTTCATCACTCCCGACGAGGCTGATATTTATAAAACAGCCGTTATGACCGAATGTGCAAGACTTTATACAAAATACGGTTGGACAATGCAGCTCCATATGGGTGCAATCAGAAACAACAACAGTAAAATGTTCGACCGTCTCGGCCCCGACACCGGTTTTGACTCGGTAAACGATATTTGTATCGCTGAAAAGCTTTCCAAATTCTTAAACGGCGTTGAGCTTCTCTGCGGACTTCCCAAAACAATTCTTTACTGCCTCAATCCCAAGGACAATTATGTTCTGGGCACAATGCTGGGCAACTTCCAGAAAGGTCCCATTCCGGGCAAAATTCAGTTTGGTTCTGCTTGGTGGTTCAACGACAACCGCGACGGTATGGAAGAACAGATTAAAGCCCTTGCAAACCTTGGACTTCTCGGCAGATTCGTTGGTATGCTGACCGACTCAAGAAGCTTTGTTTCATATCCGAGACACGAATATTTCAGAAGAATCCTCTGTAATATCATCGGCACATGGGTTGAAGAAGGCGAATATCCCGACGATAAAGAAGCACTCAAGAAAATCATCGAAGGCATCTGCTATAAAAACGCAAAAAAATATTTTGGATTTTAAAAAATGCATTAACTGAATTACGATTTACACTCGGCTCTGTCGAGTATAAAAAAGGCGGAAGAATTTTTCTTCCGCCTTTTTAACATACATCCTGTTTTTTATATTTTCACCACCGGCTTGATGAGGTCGGCAGGTTTATCTTTCATCAGCATAAGAGCTTCCTCGATTTTTTCCATACCATCAAAAATATGGGTAATAAGCGGACGGGTGTTGAGTTTGCCTGTTTTTATAAGTTCTGCCATTTTTTCCATTTTCAGTCTGCCACCGGGGGTAAGTCCGCCTCTGATGGTTTTGTGCCCCATTCCTACTCCCCATTCCACTCTCGGAATTTTTACATAATCGCCTTCACCAAGATAGTTCACATTACCAATCACACCACCGGGTTTCAGCATACGAATTGCCTGGTCAAATGTGTCGTTATCGCCGCCTGCAATAACAACTCTGTCCACGCCCTGACCGTGGGTTTTCTCCATAATTTGGTCAACTATATCGCCCTGACGGTAATTGATAATGTCTGTCGCACCATAGCCTTTTGCAACCTCGACGCATTTGGGTCTTGAACCAACTGCAAAAATATTTGCCGCTCCGCGCATATTGCAACCGCAAACCGACATAAGTCCCACAGGTCCGATACCAATAACGCAAACATCGTCACCGAACTGCACATCTGCAAGCTCCACGCCGTGGAACCCTGTCACCACCATATCAGGAAGCATAACGGCATCCACCGGATCCACACCTTCAGGCAGGTGAGCCAGATTGGCATCCGCTTCGTTTACATGGAAAAATTCGGAAAAAACGCCGTCTTTATAGTTGGAAAATTTCCATCCCGACAGCATCCCTGAAGAATGCATGGGATATCCTGCCTGAGAAATTTTTGTCCCCCAATCGGGAGTAATTGCCGGAACAACAACTTTGTCACCAGGTTTAAAATCTTTCACAATCGAGCCCACTTCTGCCACTTCGCCCACCGCTTCATGGCCAAGAATCATGTCGTGTCTGTCGCCGAGCGCTCCCGACCACACTGTATGAATATCCGATGTGCACGGAGCCACACAAATAGGTTTAACTATCGCATCAAGAGGCCCGCACTCGGGCTTGTCCTTTTCAATCCAACCGGTTTTACCAATTGAAAGCATTGCAAAACCTTTCATAAAAAAACACCTCCGAAAAAACTTTACCTTTAGTTTGTTTTTCCGGAGGTGAAATTATTCACTTTTTAAGACAATGTGATTTCCGAAGTAACAGGCATAATCTGAACAAATGTGTTACCGGGGTTAATGTTGAGCGCTTCTCCCGACTCGGTTTTATACTCGGTTTTTGCACTTCTGCCCGATTTTGACCATTTAATGGGAATATATTTTCCTTCTGTTACATAAAAACCATCGCCACTGCCGATGTTTTCAATATTCTGTCTGCCAACATCGTCAATACTGTAGTTTTTAACTTTATAAATCAGGATATTTTTCACAGAAATAACATCTTCAAGCGTTCTGCTCTTATGAGGAGCACCATTAACATATCTTTCATAAAGTTTTGTTTCTTCATTATAGGTGTAGGAAACCCCGTATGCTCCACTGTAAGGCAACAGAATTTCAGAAGCCGCAGTTCCCTTTTCAAGCGGTTTGCATTCTGTATTATAGGTAAACACCCTGTCTGTATCTTTTTCTGTTTTATATCCCAAACCTTTTGCCGAATCAACAAGCTCAGGCATGGAAGTATACAGATTATGAGGTGCTTTTTGTGAGCGGTCTCTATAGAAATTTTTTCCGTTATTTGAAGTAATTTCGTTTATGTTATTAATTCCGAGTGCGCTGATGTCGCTTGATGCCTGCGGGCTGAATCCGCAATGTGCATAAAGTGCGCCGTGTTCCATAACATAATCAAGGAAATAGTGTCTTGAAGAACGAACCGGTCCGATTTTTTCGGCTTTGCTGTCAAGGAAGAGTGCCATCAAACGAGTCGCCGCACCCTCAACCATAATCTCATACACCGCATACGCATTTTCAATTCCGCTTTGCGGTCTTGCCAGACCCGAATCGTTATCTATCATCACAGCAACCGGGCGCGCTGTTGATGTTGACATTTTTTCATAAAATTCGTTTGTTGTCAGCGGTTTTTCCACCTTTTTTTCAGGCTCAACCACCGCTTCTTCCACCTGTTTTTTTTGACAGGAGCAAGCTGAAAGCACCATAGTCAGCACAAGAATTCCGGATATAATTTTTTTCATAATTTTCCTCCGTGAAATTTATTATATATTAGATTTTATCATATTTCAGACCTAATGTCAATGTTGACAAAAACTCACTGTTGATATATAATATTTTAATGGATAAATTTGTTTTTCACACTCTGCAAGGAGGTTACTGTAAGTGGATTTATTATATGAAGTTAATTCCCCTAAAGATTTAAAGAAGTTCAGCCGTGCTCAGCTGAAACAATATGTCAGCGAAGCAAGGAAATTTATCACCGACGCCGTTATAAAAAACGGTGGTCATCTCGCATCAAATCTCGGTGCAGTTGAGATTGAAGTTGCAATGCACTATGTTTTCAACAGTCCCCGTGACAAATTTATTTTTGACGTGGGACACCAGTGCTATGCCCACAAACTGATAACAGGCAGAAGAGACTCTTTCGAAACTCTTCGTCAGTTTGATGGTATGTCAGGCTTTCCCAAACGCAGCGAAAGTGTCCATGACGCTTTCAATACAGGTCACAGCAGCACATCTGTTTCTGCAGCCCTCGGCATAGCCCGTGCTTCACACATCCGCGACGAAAACTTTCACGTTGTTGCCTGTGTGGGCGATGGTGCGCTTGGCGGCGGTATGCTTTATGAAGCAATGGCAGATGCAGGCCATTCCAAGGACAGGCTTGTTATAATTGTAAACGATAATGAAATGGCAATTTCCAAAAATGTCGGTGCCATTTCCTATCATCTCAGCAATCTCAGAACTGCTGATTTTTATAACAAATTCAAAAGTGCAACCGCCGAAACCTTCAAAAGTTTCCCCGGAATAACATCATTTTTGTCTCGTCTGAAAAACGGCATTAAAAGCATATTCCTTCATAACAATATGTTTGAATCGCTCGGTTTCCGTTACTTTGGACCTTACGACGGAAACGACCTTGATAAGCTGATAAAAATAATGTCACACGTTAAAAATATTGATGACAACTGTGTTATCCATGTAAAAACAAAAAAAGGCAAAGGCTATGCGCCGGCTGAAGAAAAACCCGACCTTTTCCACGGACTTGCTCCCGCCCCGGAACCGGGCTACAAAAAGCCTTCGGGAAGAAGTTTTTCAGCTGTAATGGGCAAAAAACTTTCTTCAATTGCCGAAGAAAACAAAGACGTGGTTGCTATAACAGCCGCAATGTGCTCGGCAACAGGTCTCGACGAATTTTCGCAAAAGTTCCCACAAAGATTCTTTGATGTGGGTATGGGAGAAGAACACGCCGTTACAATGGCAGGCGGACTTGCCGTTTCGGGATTAACCCCGGTTGTTGCCGTATATTCGTCTTTTCTCCAAAGAGCGTACGACCAGATTCTTCACGATATTTGCCTGCAAAATCTTCATGTGGTATTTTGTATTGACCGTGCAGGGATTGTCGGAGAAGACGGCGAAACACATCAGGGTATTTATGACATCGCATTCCTTCGTCATATGCCTAATATGACAATTCTTGCTCCTGCCGACTACAGCGAGCTTGAAGCAATGCTTGATTTTGCAATAAACGATATGAATGGTCCTGTAGCCATCCGCTACCCCAAACTTCCCGTTATCGACAGCCCTCATTCCTTCCCCATACAGTATGCCAAAGGTGAAATTTCCATCCCCGGCGGCGATGTGCTTATTCTTTCGGCAGGCGATATGATGGACAAGGCTGTGGAAATACGCAAAATTCTCCGTCAACACAGAATTTCGGCAATGGTATTAAACCTCAGGTTTTTAAAACCGCTTGATACCGAATTGATTCTTTCAAATACAGTTGGCAAAAACCTTATTGTTACGTTGGAAAACGGAGTTTTTCCGGGCAGTGCTTCCGAGGCAATTATCGCTCTGCTTCATCAGAACGGAATTAACATCCCCGTTTACCCCTTCGCATTTCCGGACACCCCCATTCCCCACGGTTCTGCCGACCGTTTATTCGAGGAATTCGGCATGACTCCAACAGTAATAGCAGAACGTTTAAAGTCATTCCTTGGCGTGGCACAGTAGCACAGAAAGGTTTAAAAAATGAAAAAAATCAGACTTGATGTATATCTCACCGACAGCGGACTTGCTCCTTCAAGAGAAAAAGCAAAAGCATATATTATGTCGGGGATTGTTTATGTTAACAATCAGAAAAGCGACAAGGCAGGTGCCCTTGTTTCGGAAGAAGACAGTGTTGAAATCCGTGGCAAGAAAATGCCCTACGTCAGCCGAGGCGGCCTGAAACTTGAAAAGGCAATGAATTCTTTCGGGATAGAGCTTTCGGACAAAATCTGTATGGACGCCGGTGCTTCCACAGGCGGTTTCACCGACTGTATGCTGAAAAACGGTGCAATCAGAGTATATTCTGTCGACGTGGGTTATGGTCAGCTCGCCTGGGAGCTTCGCACTGACGAGCGCGTTGTAAATTTGGAGCGTACCAATGTCCGCTACCTCACCGAAGAACAGATTCCCGAAAAGGTGAATTTCATTTCTGCCGATTTGTCCTTCATCTCGCTCAAACTTGTGCTCCCGGTGCTGAAGAATTTCCTCACCCCGGACGGACAGATTGTCTGCCTGATAAAGCCACAGTTTGAGGCAGGCAGAGAAAAAGTTGGTAAAAAGGGAGTTGTTCGTGATAAATCGGTTCACGAAGAGGTAATTCAAAGTATTTACGACTTTGCTCAATCTATCGGACTTTTCGCCCACGGACTTGATTTTTCGCCCGTCCGCGGACCCGAAGGAAATATAGAGTACCTGATTCTGCTTTCTGCGGATGAAGAAAATATCGTTTCTTGTGATTGCATCCCCGAGCTTGTAAATCAGTCTCATTCGGAGTTGGACAAATGAAAAACACAAAAAAACTCACATTTTCCGCCATTTGCTGTGCACTTTCGGTGGCACTTATGTTTGTTGCCTCGCTTGTCACCACAGGCACATTGGCATTCCAGTTTGCAGTCGGATTACTGCTTATGCTGACAGTATGGCGATGCGGTATTTTCTATGGCATATCGTCATTTGCCGCAACCGCTCTGCTTTTGTTTCTGCTGCTTCCCGACAAAGCAAACGCCATATCTTATACCCTCTTTTTCGGCATAATCCCTATTATCAAATTTTTCGCTGAAAAACACAGCAGAATTGTCGAATGGATAATAAAACTTATTTTTATGAACATTTTCATTTTTGCACTTTATCTTGTGTTTAAAAGCTTAATTTCGGCAAATCTGCCCATCCCGCTGTTATGGCTTGCCGCACTTGCGGTCGCAGTCGGCTACGACCTGCTTTTAAGCTATGGTTTCACCTTTGCCTCAAGGTATTTGAAAAAAACCTTGACATAACGCGCAGAAAATTATATAATTAAAAGATGATTGAATAACTACAGAAAGGTTTTGAAAAACATGTCAGGACATTCAAAATGGTCAAATATTAAACATAAAAAGGAAAAAACAGATGCCCAGAAAGGTAAAATCTTTACCAAAATCGGCAGAGAAATTTCTGTTGTCGTAAAATCGGGCGGACCCGACCCCGCTTCCAACTCCAAGCTTAAAGACGTTATTGCCAAAGCAAGAAGCGTTAATATGCCTAACGACAACATTCAGAGATGTATTAAAAAAGCCGCAGGCGAAGGCGATACAAACAACTATGAAGATATCACATACGAAGGTTACGGCCCCAGAGGTGTAGCCGTTATCGTTGAATCTCTTACAGATAACCGCAACCGTACAGGCGGCGATATGAAACACTATTTCGATAAATTTGGCGGTAACCTCGGTGCAACAGGTTGCGTATCCTGGATGTTCGACCGCAAAGGCGTTATCATTATCGGTAACGAAGAAGGCGAACTTGACGAAGAAGCAGTTATGACAGACGCTCTTGATGCAGGTGCAGAGGACTTTTCTCCCGAAGACGGCTACTTTGAAATTGTAACCGCTCCCGAAGATTTCTCTCTTGTTCACGATGCACTTGTTGACAAATACACATTCACTTCTGCCGAAATCACAATGGTTCCGCAGAACTATATCAAGCTTACCGACGAGGAAGACATCAAAATGATGAACAAACTTCTTGATATGCTTGAAGATAACGACGACGTTCAAAATGTATACCACAACTGGGAAATGGACGACGAAGACTAGTTAGAAAATAGTTTAAAACGCAAAAAGGCAAAATAAAAAACTAAGAGGCTGTAAGTTTACAGCCTCTTAATTTATTTTATTCAGCGTATTTTTTCAAGTTTTCAAAACCGGTTTCTATAGCGAAGATTACATCTTCAATCCCTTCAAATTCCAGCGATACCCAGCCGTCAAAGCCTGTTTTTTTCAGCACGTCCAGACATTGTTTCACCGGAACATCGCCGTGACCGATAATTGTACCTCTGAGGTAATTTGCACCACGGGTTTTGAAAAATCCTTTGCCGGGGTCGGGCTGACTGCCGCTTTTAACAATAAAATCTTTGGCGTGAACAAGCCTTGCAAAAGGTGCAACTCTCGACACCGCTGTAACCGGATTTTCATCGGCACAAAGGAAATTGCCGATGTCGGTTATAAGTCCGAAATTCCCGTGGTTAACAGCCACATAAAGCTTTTCCACCCTGTCGCTGTCCTGGCAGATGAAACCGTGGTTTTCCACCATTGTGGCAACGCCTTTGGTCTGTGCATACTCGGATACCCTTCTGCATCCTTCTGCAATAACGGGCAAAATATTTTCGAAAGCTTTTCCTTTCGGAAGCGAATAAATAACGTCGTGACGAACCGATTTTGCACCCGTTTCCGCTGCTGCATCAATCTGCAGTTTCACTCTTTCAACTTCCTCATCAAAATCATTGTTCACAAAATCCGCTCCAAAGCAGACATTTGCCACTTCAATATTATTTTTTTCAGCTTCTTTTCTCAAAGTTTCAGCATATTTTAAAAGGTCGCCGTCGGTAAATTTGGCTATATCCACAAGCTCAATTCCGTCAAAACCCATTTCTTTTGCCTTGGATATGGTATCAAGCTGAGTCATTTCACCTTTCCTGATAAGACCCGAATAGCTGTATGAACTTACTGCAAATTTCATTAGAGCACCACCTCGTGACCTGTTTCTGCGGATTTGTAAACCGCATCGAGAATCTTCATTATTTCAATACCGTCTTCGGCAGGAGATTTACATTTTGCTTTGCCGTTTATGCAATCAACAAAATGATTTATTTCGCCTTCAAACAAACCGCTGAAACTGAGCGCGGTAGGTGCGTCAAACGACACGTTTGTAAGATAGTTTTCTTCCTGAGAGAAAAGCTTCACTTCAGGGTCAATTTTCGCACCCGCTTTTGTGCCGAACAATTCAATCGTTCCGACACCTTTTTCAATATTCAGGCTGAACGCCGCTTCCACTGAAAGTACCGCTCCGTTATCAAATCTGATAAGCGCAGATGCAAGGTCCTCAACATCACAAATGTCATTGTCTGTTGCAGACTGCGATAAATACTTAGGTGCGCCGATAGCGCCTTTTCTGTCAAAAAGTTTCTGGAAAGTGGTGCCGTAAACCGACACCGGTTTGGGGTTACCCAGAAGATATCTCACCAGGTCAATCACGTGAACACCAAGGTCAATCAGCGGACCACC